>CAZVBA010000001.1:0-41481 GCA_964625325.1 uncultured Candidatus Saccharibacteria bacterium
AAACCAGGTTGACACGCTTCAACCAACCGTTCAAAGTTTTTAAATTTCGCTCGCACAGAAAGGCTTACAACGGCCTGTCGCCAGAAGAGGCTTTTGCCAAAATGGGCCGGCCCGAACTTATCCGTGAATACCGCGACAATGGCGACTTTTTGAAACATGACCCGCGCGTGACTGGATTGGGCAGATTGCTGCGCAAAACCAGCCTGGACGAAATCCCCCAGCTATTTAATGTCGTCAAGGGCGATTTGAGCCTGGTGGGGCCACGCGCCTTGGTGCCGGATGAGCTGGAACTGTATGCCAAGCGCCACACCATTCTAAGCGTCAAGTCCGGTCTGACCGGGCTGGCTCAAGTGTCCGGCCGCAAAAGCATTAGTTTTGACGAACGCCGGAAGTTAGACATGTACTACGTCCAGAACTGGAGCTTTTGGCTAGACCTTGTCATCTTGCTCAAGACCGTTCGAGTCATTATCACTGAAGGGGAACAGTGAAAGACGTTTCCGAGTTGAAGGTAGCCATCGTCCACGACTGGCTAATGGTCAATGGCGGCGCCGAGCGGGTCGTCTATGAACTGCACCAATTGTTTCCGGAAGCACCAATTTATACTTCATACTGCACGCCTGAGCAACGCGCTAAATTCGGCGGCAAAGTCATAACCGGCTATTTGCAGCACTGGCCATTCTCCAAACTGCGCAAGTTTCTGCCAGTGTTGCGCATTCGCTGGTTCAGCCGGCTGAAGCTCGAGGGCTATGACTTAGTCATCAGCAGCTCGGGCGCCGAGGCTAAAGGCATTCAGGTCCCCAAAGGCACACTGCACATTAATTACTGCCACGCGCCGACGCACTATTACTGGCGGCGCTTCAATGAATATTCGCAGGCACCCGGTTTTGGCCTGCTCGACCCCCTAGCCCGCGTCGGTCTCAAGCTGCTGGTGGCTCCCTTGCGCAAGTGGGATATCAAAGCCGCCCAGCTGCCCGACATAATGATTGCTAACTCCACCTACATCCAATCCGAAATTAAAAAGTATTATGGCCGCGAGTCGGTCGTCATCAATCCGCCGGTCGATGTCGAACGCTTTAGGCTCAAAGGCCCGCTGAAAACGCGGCGTGGTTTTGTGACGGCTGGTCGTCAGACACCGTACAAGCGGTTTGATTTGGCGGTGGCCGCTTGCACTAAACTCGGCAAGCACCTGACGGTCATTGGCAATGGGCCGGCGCATAACAAACTACGCGAAATGGCTGGCCCCTTAGTGGTTACTTTCCTAACCACCGTGACCGATGCTCAAATGCCATTGGACTTTCAAAAAGCCCAGGCCTTTATTTTCCCGACTAAAGCCGAAGATTTTGGTATCACGCCGATTGAGGCCATGTCCGCCGGCACGCCGGTGATTGCTTTTAAAGGCGGTGGCCCGCTGGACTATGTTATTCCTGGCAAGACTGGCGAATTCTTTGAACAACAAACCGTTGAATCGCTAACTGAAGTGCTCAAAAATTTCGACCCAGCCAAATACGACCCTTACGTCATTTCCAACCACGCCAGACAATTCGGCCCCGACGTCTTCCGCCGTAAAATCTCCCGGCTGATTGCGGAGAAAGTGGCGTGAAACAGGTCCTAGTAACCGGTGGTGCCGGCTATATCGGCAGCGTCTGCGTGGAACAACTTTTAGACCAAGGCTATGGCGTGACGGTCTTTGACAATTTGAGCGAAGGGCATAGGGACGCCGTCGATAAGCGGGCCAAATTGATAGTTGGGGACTTGCAGGATGCTGCCGCTATTAACAAGGCTGTGCGGACCGCCAAGCCAGACGCTGTCATGCATTTTGCCGCCAACGCATTGGTGGGCGAATCAATGCAAAACCCCTCGAAATACTTTCAGAACAATGTCCACGGCGGGCTCAACCTGCTTGATGCCATGGTAGCCAATGACGTTAAGCAGTTAGTTTTCTCTTCGTCGTGCGCAACCTTTGGTTTACCGGACAGCTTGCCGATTGATGAAAATGCGCCACAACGGCCGATTAATCCATACGGCGAATCAAAACTGCTGTTTGAAAAAATACTGCGCTGGTATGATCAGATTCACGGCTTGAAGTTTGTAGCCTTGCGTTATTTCAATGCTGCCGGCGCCACTGCCAACTATGGCGAGGCGCACCGCACCGAAACCCACTTGGTCCCAAATATTCTCAAGGTGGCCCTCGGCCAAAAGCCCCACGTCGAAGTCTACGGCACAGACTATGACACGCCCGACGGCACCTGTATTCGCGACTATATTCACATCGTCGATCTAGGTCAGGCGCATATAAAAGCGCTCGGTGCCGCTAAGAGCGCCTTCTATAATCTTGGTACCGGCGGCGGTACCAGCGTGCGTGAAGTCATAGCGGCCGCCCAGAAAGTCAGCGGCCGGCAGATTGCCGTCGTCGAAAAAGGGCGGCGACCCGGCGACCCGCCAAGGTTGGTGGCTTCATCTAAGAAAATACAAGCTGAACTAGGCTGGCGGCCGCAGTTTCAGACGATTGATGCCATTGTCGCCAGTGCTTGGGACTGGCACCAACGGCACCCCAGCGGCTACGACGACTAAAGCCTACAAAACCGCTAGCAGTTTAGGTATGTAGCCTCCGTCGCTAATAGCGGCAGCCACTAGCTCATCGGCTCTTGATTGACTATCGGCATTGCTATACACCCGGAATTGTGGCGCATTGCCGGATGGCCGCAAATGCAGCACGTCGCCACTGGCAAACAGCAGCCGCAGTCCGTCGGTTAAATCGAGCGACCGCACCGCACCCAAATCAGTGCCGGCAAAGACCTGTTGCATGACCGCCTTGGTCTGGACCTCGTCCTGGCAGACTGCCAAGAAGCGCTTGATTTTATCCAGTGGCACATCGTCAATTAAACCGGCGTCGGTGTAGCGCGCCGGCAAGACGGCAAACAACTCAGAAACCGTCTGGTTGTTTTTGATAGCCGCCAGCAGGGCACAGATGATGGCTAGGCCGGCGTCACGCGTCGGCAGCGGTGTCAGCGTCTTGCCGTCCATTGTTATGTTGTTGCCAACCATGAAGCCGCCATTGACCTCCCAGCCAACGACCGCCCCGCTCGTTTGAGCGGCCGCCATGGCACTGACGACGTAGGGCGAGCCGATTTTGGTATGGACCACTTCGATATTTTTGGCTACCAGATATTTATCAACGGCGTCGTTGCCGCTAATCGGCAGGGCCGCAAAGGTTGCGCCCAGAAAATCAGCTACCACCGCACCTAAAATATCGCCGCGGTAGAACGTGCCTTGCTCGTCAATCACAAACGGCCGGTCGCTATCACCATCAGTCGAGACAATCGCAAAGGCGTCAGGGTGCTCGGCCGCAAACTTTTTAAATAGCGCTTGTTCTTTAGCTCTGACGTTTTCGGTATCAATCGGAATGAAAGTGTCGGAGCGTTCAATTGGTATTACCTCAGCGCCCAGGCCACGCAGTATGTCGACCAGTAAATCACGCCCCACCGCACTCTGCTGGTAAAAGACTATCTTTTTGCCAACCAGGCTATCGGCGACAAAGAAGTCATTAAAGCGCTGTGTGTAGCGGCTTTTGGCGTCGGGGTCTTCCGGTGGCACGACCGGCAAACTTTTCAAAGAGCCGGCTGGGTTAAAGGCCGAGGCCGTCGCATCTTCTTGATAAACAGCCGCTCGCGCTTCGGCGACGCAAGCCTTTATAGCCGCCTCGTCTTCTTTCAGTACCTCGCCCTCTTTTTTGTAGTATTTGATGCCGTTGCGGTCGGCCGGAATATGACTGCCCGTCACCATCACGCAGGGCTTATGCTGCTCGTAGGCCAGCAGCGCTACCGTTGGGGTCGGCACCAGGCCACAGTTCACGACCGCGTGACCGGCATCCTGGATAGCCGCCGTTACAACTTGCATAATGCGCGGCGTGCTGTCGCGCAAATCGCCGGCGATTAATATTTCGGAGTTAGGTTCTAACGAATCGTGCTGCTCTAGAAATGCCACAAAACCAGCCGTATTGATGTAGCACTCCAGGTCGGTCATGTCTTTTACTAATCCGCGCAATCCAGACGTGCCAAATGTCAGTTCTACCGGTGTATGGCTAAGGCTATTTTGGAGCGTCATTTTTGGTTAAATTTTTTGCTTATTTCGCCGACCTGCTGAGCCAGGTCCTTGCGCGTCACCAGCAGGCCGTGCGGCGTATTGATGACGGCAACATTGTCCAGGCCGATGACGGCCACAGGTTTATCTTCGTGGTTGCGTATAATCGAATTTTCGACACCGGCAATTTCGACCTGTTCGCCCTGAATATGGTTGCCCTGCTCGTCACTGCCAACGGCCTTGTGCAGGTCGCCGTATGAGCCAAGATCCATCCAGTCAAAATTAGCCGGTACCACCAGCAGGTCCTGGAGTTTTTCAATTAATGCATAGTCAATCGAGATGTTTTCGAACGCAAGATACAGCTTCTCCAGTGCCTGCTTGCTCTTGGCACCGGCCAGAGCTTCAAAGTCTTTTTTGAGCCGCGGCTCGGCCTGCTCCATGGCCCGCAGAAAGGTATTCAATGAGCCAACAAAGAAACCGCAGTTCCATAGATATTCACCGCTGTTGACATACTTCTGGGCAGTTTGATAATCCGGCTTTTCTTTAAAGGCCTGAACGTTATAAGCCTGTTCTTTCTTATCAAACGCCTCGCCCTTGTGAATATAGCCGAAGCCGGTGGCCGGATGGTCCGGCTCGACGCCGACCTGGACGATGCGGTCAGTTTCTTTGGATAGTCGGCCGGCGATTTTGAAAGAGTGCACGAAGCCGCGGGTATCGCGGATGTAGTGGTCGGCCGGCATAAAGGCAATCGGTTCATCAGGATCGTGCTGCTTAGCAATCTCGTGCAGTGCCAGCACAATACAGCTGGCTGTGCCGCGCCGCCCAGGCTCGATTATGAAGCTCTTATCGGCTAGTTTTGGCAGTTGTTCTTTGACGTGCTTAGCGTGCCCCGCCTCGGTCACGACATAAATGTCATCAGTCAGGGCGGTGGCCCGTTCATAGGCATAATGAAGCAACGCTTTCTTGCCGGTTAGAGCCAGCAAATGTTTAGGACGCTCCGGCGTCGACAGCGGCCACAAGCGCGTTCCCGACCCGCCGGCAATAATGACAGTAATCACCTTAAGATAATACCAGAAGCCAGCGCTGGCTAGGCGTTACTTCTGCAGGTCTTTCTTGATAGCTTGGGAAACTTTGCTGGAATCCTGCAGGTTCTCCCAGAAAAGGATCTGGTCGCCCTTGATAGTCATCTCGTTTTCCGGGCTATGCGCCTCGCTGCTGAGCCTGGACAAGACCGGCGTCTGGGTTTGCTTGGTCGTGTCAGTGGCTTGGCCGCTGGCTTGGGTGTGCAGGAAATAGACGTCGGTTAAGGTCGGGTTGGCCGAATCGGCGTTTTTAAGGTGGCCGAAGTAGACAGCACCACCAGTCAAAAAGACGGCTTGGAATTGGTTAGACTTGACGACGGGCCGATGAGACAGCGTGACGCCGACCAGTAGGACGGCTGCAATCACGGCATAGATGAGCACGGCACGGACATTCATTAAGCCGTAGTAAGCCAAGACCAGCACAGTGACGACCACCGCAAAGACCATGGTGCTAAAGTTGGCAACAGAAAGCAGGCTCGTGAAATAAGCCAGACCGGCGGCAACTATTAAGAGCAACAGCACAAAACCGGCAAAATGCTTCACTAACCACTTGAATTGACCTTTGGCGCTGCTCATAAACCCTCCATAAAGTAATGCTTTCTACGGTTCAGTATATCAGTGACAAACCGCTAACCATAAAGAAAAACTTAAGAAACTAAGGTAATTTTAGACTGGTTTTGATTTGGCTGGCCAGCTGGCTGACATCTCTTTGGCTGACCGACTCGAGCGTCAGGTAATAGGCATCATGGCCACGCGGAATAATAAACAAGTGGGCGTAGACTATCGTTTTGCCATCCTTGCCGGTGTAATGCCAGGAATAGTCAGCGGCGTCAAAGCCGTCCAGCTTCAGGCGTTCGTCACCATCCTTTTGAAAGTTCTTGTAAGCCTGCGGCAAACTCTTTGAAGCGTTTAGTTCCAAGATGTCTAGAACATTGCGCTTGGCCAGAATGGCGCCGGTGTCAGCGCCCTTTTCTTTGGCAACTGTTATGTCGCTGGTGGGATTAGTTTTTTGGAGGACGGCAATGACGTTTTTATTGGCACTGTCGGTTAATGAAAAAGTTTTGGGATAGCTAAATGCTAAGCCCTGTTCACTGAGAGTGCGGTTGGCAGACCGGCTGACCAGCCAGTACACCACCCCCCCAATGATCAGTAAGGTGAGCGCGATAGCTAAGGCTAGCCATTTGACGACAGCTGGACGTGCTTTTTTTGGCGCCAAGGCTAGTTTGTGCGGCTGCTGGACGCCGCGCATTACATCAGTTAATGGACCGGTTGGCTTTTTAGCTGTCTCCATAGCAGGTATTTAACCATAGCTACGACGGTTTACATAAAAGAGGGGCTCTGATGAGCCCCTCTTCATACAGCACGTTTTATTTTAGTTGTTGGCCTTGGCCAGCTGGACCCAGCGGTTACTGCTGTAGAGTAACGTTAGCGAGCTGTATTGGCCGAGGGTGGCATTGCCGGATAGTTCGGTCACGCCAGCCGAGTCAGTGAAGTTGACGTTCTTGGAACTGCTGTTCACGATGACGACGATGTCGCCGTCTGAAGCACCGGCTTCACTCATGGTAACGTCACAGGCTTCATTGTCCTGACAGTCAACAGACACATAGGACTTGCTTGGGTTCAGCGTACCGGTAGCGTTGCTACCGTCGCTGTTGTCCAGCACGGTGAAGGTCTGCTTGCCGAGGTTGACGACGCCGCCGACGGTTAAGTCAGAGGTGGTAACATCAGTGAAGCTGGCCGAACTGCCTTCATGCGCAAAGTAGCTGGAATCGTGGCCTTCAAGTGTGGCCGCATCAACGTTAGTAATGCTTGAGCCGTCAGTTCCGCACGTCAGGTTGCCATTGGCAGCTATGGCGTTGGCAAAGGCACCAGCGCCACAATCAGTCGGGTCTACCGTAAAGCCATCGGCTGTAGTAGCCGAGTTGGCGCTATCGGCCGTGCTGGCCACTGTCGCCGTGTCAGCCGTCGTGGCGTTGCCGTTGACATCGCCGGTCAATCCACCAAAGATAGTACCGTCCACCGACAGGTCATTGGCAAAGTAGCCATCGCCGCCCAGCACGTTGAAGCCGCCGACATTGACATTAACATCGCCGCCAAAGTTGGCGTCGCCGTCAACGGTCAGATCGCCCGTAAACTCACTACTGACAGAGTCTAACAACGCGACATTGCCGGACAGGCTGGAATCCTGGATATTGGTTATGCCACCACCGTCGCCGACAAAGGTCCCGCCGACGACTGTTAGATGTCCGTTCACTTGCACATCGGCATCCTGACCATTAGCGCCAAGGGCGATACAACCGCCACTACCAAAGCCGTAACCGCAATCGGTTTGGACGTTAAAAGCTACTTGGTTATTGGGTGTTCCCCAGCCGCCGACGTTGAAGTCGCCGCGTAGATCTTCACTGCCCCATACTTTCAGGCCACTCAAATCGCTGTGGCGGCCTATGGTGACTGAATCGCCACCCTCACCGTAAAGTCGGCCATTAACCGCTATGACATCGTTGACGTCGGTACCTAGGTTGACAGCCCCGTTCAAGTTGGTCGTATTGCCGCTACTGACGGTTAGGTCACCGCCGAGGACATTTAGATTGCCCTCAAAACCGGAGTTGCCCCAAACAGCCAGATTATTGTTCTCGCCCTCACTACCGACACAGACGGCATCGCTGCCCAGAATACCACAGCCCGAAACGCCAGAGCGTAATACTGAGCTGTTTTGGAGGTAGATATCGCCGTTGGCGATTGTTTCACCGTTAACAGTTAGATCTCCGCCTAACTCGCCGGTACCGACTGTAAAGTCGCCAGTAACACCGGTCAGGTCATTAGATACCGCGAAGTCCGCCGTAAGCGTGCCGTTCACTGTTAGATCGTTAAATGAACTGCTGCCAGAAGCGGCTGTAACATTTCCAGTGACATCACCAGTCAGGTTGCCTGTGATTGTTCCGCCGGCGGTCAAAGCACCTTGCACAAAGGTATGAGTGCCGTCCAGGAATAAGAAGTCGTCAGTGCCGATATGCAGATCGCCGTTATCGTAGATTTTGGAACCGGTGTAAGTATTGTTAGTAGAGTTATAGGTCTGTAATTCTTTGCCACGAATATTGTTATTAGCTATGACCGTTTGTGGTGTATCCAGATAGAGGTTGCCTTGCGTACTAACATGGAGGTTACCGCTGGTTGAGAAGATCTTGCTGCTGTCGTGGAAATCAACCGTATTGGTGACACCACTGACAAACTCCCACAAATGGTCAGTAAAGGATGACGCGGCCGAAGCTTGCGCCGGTACAAGGAGGATTAATAAAGGACTGGCTAGAATTGCCGCCAGGCTCAATTTTTTTCCTAAATAATAAAAAAGCCCGCTGGACCAGCTAACTTGATTTGACATACTATTCCTCTCGGCACCTTACTTAATGATGACCACGCTTATGGTTCCCTGATGTTATAGGTTATACGCTTCTTTGAACCGTGATACAACATAACACTAACTATGCCTGTGGATTACTTCATATATTTAAGAAGTTGGGTGCGATTATTGTGGCCGAGAATGCATACGGACGGTTTTTTAGGCTAGAATGAAGCAATGACAACCCCAAAAATAAACAGCAAGCTTTTATTGCTTATTATCGTCTTGGTCCTGGGGCTCGGCGGTCTAATGGTGGCGCGGCGACATAACAATGCGCAGCCAACCACCCCGGCGCCGACCCAAACCACCTCGGTGGGCACAGACCATAAAGACTATGTCGACACAACCGACCTGAAGTACCCGCTGCCAAAGGGTTGGACGACGTTGAGCCAGGCTAAACTTAACGCCCAACAGGCCGTCAGCGGTATTACTAATTCGGCGACCGGCGCCGAATTTAGCGTCGCCATTGAGCCCGGCGCGTCGTCGCCGGCCAGCCAGCCAGCTCTGAATAGCGACACGCTGGATGCCCTCAAAAGATTTCCGAACTTCACACTGGTAACGAATGATTCGCTAACCATTGGCGGCCAAGCCGCTCAACGGTTTGTCTACAAATTGGACGGCCAACCGCCAACCAAAAACGTTCTGATTGTCAGCTTGCACAACAAGCAGGCGTTCTCACTGTTATTCACCAGCAAGGAAACAGATTTTGACAGTTTGAGCGCCAATCTGTCGCAGATAATAGCTGGTTACAGTTTCAAATAGCCGACAAGACGCTAATGATAACAACGATTTCCCATCTAGTACAAATTATCATAAAATAAGCTAATGACTGGAGGGAATGACTTGTGAAATTAGTGGTGCAAATTCCCTGCCTGAATGAGGAAAAAACGCTGCCGCTGGTGTTGAAATCCATCCCCTCTAAGATAGCCGGCATCGATGAGATTGAAATTCTGGTGATTGACGACGGCTCGATTGATAAGACCGTCGACGTCGCCAAAAAACTTGGTGTTAAACAGTTTGTCCGCCACGCTGGCAACATGGGGCTGGCCCGCAGTTTCCAAGACGGCGTCAACCGGGCCCTGGAACTAGGTGCCGACATCGTCGTCAACACCGACGGCGATAACCAATACCCCCAGAACAAAATCGGCGACCTGGTGCAGCCTATACTGCGCGGTGAAGCCGACATTGTCATTGCCGACCGCCAGACCAGCAAAATCGCTCATTTTTCACTCTTCAAAAAACTGCTGCAACGCTTCGGCAGTTGGGTGGTCAATAAAGCTGCCGGTACCAAAGTACCCGATGCCGCCAGCGGCTTCCGGGCCTACTCGCGCAGCTCACTGATGCGTCTGAACGTCGTCACCCGTTTCAGCTACTGTATGGAGACTATTATCCAGGCTGGTAATAAACGAATGTGTATTACCAGCGTAGCGGTTGTCACCAACGCAAAAACCCGTGAGTCGCGACTGTTTCGCTCGACTTCCCACCACGTTTTCCAATCAGGCAGCGCCATTATCCGGGCCTATATTATGTATAAGCCGTACGTTGTCTTTATGACACTCAGCGCCAGCTTTTTTGCTCTTGGTATCG
Source organism: uncultured Candidatus Saccharibacteria bacterium (assembly GCA_964625325.1). Classification (GTDB taxonomy): domain Bacteria; phylum Patescibacteriota; class Saccharimonadia; order Saccharimonadales; family CAYVSP01; genus CAZILM01. The sequence continues at coordinate 10,147 of CAZVBA010000001.1, forward strand.
TGCCGTTTGTACGCTACCTCTATTTCTTTCTAAAAGGCACGCATGGAAGCCATCTGCAATCCCTAATTGTGGGTGTCGTCTTATTGTTCGTGTCGTTCCTATCTCTAACGCTCGGTATACTAGCTGACTTGACCCGTATCAACCGGACGTTGGCCGAAGACGCCCTGGAACACGCCAAAGAAAACCGCTTTAAAAACAAGTCGCTGTAATAATGGCCGAGCGCCGCCAACCAAAAAGAATCTTAATTACTAGTTCGACCTTCCCGGCCTCGACAACTGATCCGGTACCCGGGTTTGTTAAAGATGAAGCCATTTGGTTGAAAAAGACCTATCCGCATTTAACTATCGATGTGTTGGCGCCGCACAATGCCTACAGCCACACCAAGTCACTTGTGCGGCGACCGCTTTACGATGAGCACCGCTTCCATTATTTTTGGCCGTTTGGCTTGGAAAAGCTGGCTGGCCGCGGCATCCAGCCCGCCCTTAAAAACAATAAACTGCTCTATATTGAACTACCGTTTCTGTTTTTCGCCGAGTTTTGGGCGACCTGGCGATTAGTGCGCCGGCTTAAACCGGACCTTATCTATGCCCATTGGTTCACACCGCAGGCGATTACCGGTGCTATGGTATCGAAGTTGACTGGCGTGCCGCTGGTTTTTGACAGCCAGGCATCAGACGTAATAGTCCTCAAAAAGCTGCCACTGGCGCGCCATATGGTGGCCGCCGTTTGCCGGCGGGCCCGGGCCTATACCGTACCGTCCCAGCAGACGGCCGACAAATTACTATACTTTGCAACCGCCCGGAATAAAGTCTCGATGACTAAGAAGCTGCACATGATACCGATGGGTACGGCCTACCAGCCGCCTCAGGCTGGCAGCCGGCAAGCCTTGCGCCAACAGTACAAACTGGCGGGTAAAAAGACGATTTTATTTATTGGCCGCTTGGTTGATCGCAAGGGCATCGACATATTGATCCAGGCTTTTGCCAAACTAGCTAAGCAAGATGCGGCCTTGCGACTAGTGATTGCCGGCGACGGCCAGGCCAAGGCTGACTTACAAGCCCTGGTTAGCAAGCTGGGCCTGAGTAAAAGCGTCGTTTTTACCGGCTTCATGTCCGGCCAACGCAAATACGCCCTGCTGTCTTTGGTTGATATCGTCGCCCTGCCCTCAATTAATATCGGCGACTATGCCGAGGGGCTGCCGATTGTTTTTATGGAGGCATTGTCTCACGGCAAAGTCACCGTCATCAGCGACGCCACCGGTGCCCACGAAGTGGTGCAGCCCGGCCACAATGCTTTTGTGGCGCGAGCCGGCTCGGTAGCCGACCTGAGTGCCAAATTGCGGCTGGCTTTGCAGGTAATTGAAATGCAGGATAAAAAATTTCTGGCCGCCGTCAAAGTTCTGGCTCGGACCTTTGCCTGGCCCAACATTATCCGCCAGCGTTATGACGCACTGATAGACCGGTTCTTATAATAACCGTGGCTTTTTAGAATCAGGTAGCCGCCCAGCAGCACCACGAATGTAGCTGCCCGGTCAATCACGGCAATTGCCAAAATTTGGCTGGTATTTAGACTGATTAGTCGGCTGGTGAAGATAAACATGGCTTCGCGCACGCCAATCGCGCCTGGCGTCACGCTCACCAACAGCGACAGCGCCGAGATAGTAACGTAGAGCGACAGCGAAGCAATTGAGGCGTTGACGTGAACGGCCCGAAATTCAATGTAGGTTATGGCGTAGAGGATTAGAAAGCCGTAGACCGTAACCCGATTGAGCCGGGCTATCAGCTTTTTGTCCCGCTTGATGGCCTGCCAACCGTGGACCGAGTTATTGATGTAGGTCGTCAACCGGCCCAAGAACGAGGCTCTTTTGGCCAGATCGGCAATTCTATCAATGTTTTTTACCTCAGCCAGGACTAACGAAGCGGTCAACCAGCCGGCAAAGGTAATGTACATAATCCAGGAGGCCAGATGCAGCTGGGCCTGGATAACAACTAGTGCCAGCAGACCGATGGCGGCGTTGACTATGAAAGTAATAAAGTAAAAGCCGGATAGGGTTGCCGCAAAGTCGGTGTAGGACAGCCGGTGCTTTTTCTTAAGATAAATGGCCCGGACGCCGGCGCCGCCCAAAAAAGGGCCGAAAAAATTGCCGATGGCCGTCAGTAGCGCCACATAGAAACTTTCGCGGTCGCCGATATGTTTATCATAAAAATCGAGAGAGTATTTAATGAACAGGCCGTTGTTATAGATTTTGACGACATTTAAAGCAACTAGCGCCAGAACGAATAACAGCGGAATGTCCAGCAGCTGTTTGAATGAATGGTAATTGGCAACTAGATACCAACCAAAAATTATTAAGACGGCAAAACTAATAAGTCCGGTTAGCTTGGCGGCAATACGTCTGGTGGGCAGATTCACTAGGCCAATGGTAGCAGTAAAAGTTTTTTGACAAAAGGCGGCTTGCTATACTTAGCGGATATGATCAAGCGAGTAATGCGGCCGTTGCTACACACCCTGACTGATATACGCCGTTATCAATACCGCCAGGCCGCCAGGTTTGCCAAAGGTAAAAAGAACCAGGCAATTCTGGAGCTGGGTAGCGGCAAAGCGGTTCGCGGCAAATATTATTACTCGACCAAGCACTTGTTTGACGCCAGCAATGACTTTCAGCAAACCGATATCGATAAAAGCTTCGGCCACCCCATCGTTGACGCCACGACTATGAATTATAAAAATCAGTTTGATATTATTATGTGCCTCAATGTTCTGGAGCACGTTTACGAGTTTCAGAAGGCCGTCAATAATATTCACGCCGCCCTAAAGCCGGGCGGCACGGCCGTCATAGCGGTACCGGTTTTTTATCCTTTACACGACGAGCCCGGCGACTACTGGCGCTTTACTGAACACTCACTAAAAAAACTATTGGCCGATTTTAAACGGATCGAGCTGAGGCACAACGGCAAGCGCGAATTTCCCTTTAGCTATTACGTCGAAGCGACCAAGTAAGCTAGAGAGTATGGACGCTGCCGTCGGCTTCAATAATACCTAGTTCGATGGCGTTGGTTTTGGTTATTGCTTGGCTGGGCGGCGTCAGCAAGGTGCGCTCCAGCTGTTGGTAGCTATAATTAGCAACTTCGGTTAGGCTACCCGGCCGGTAATCAGCGGCAATATGTGAAGCGTGTTCGCCGTAGACACCAATAACCGGTGTTTTGCCGAGCCGCCTTAAGTGCTGAGACAGTCTAGCCAGTTGGATGCGAGAGGCTCGGGCTGGGTAGGTATATTGCAGGCCGGCGGCCGGTACATGGCAAAACTCGATGGTTGGCTGGACCAGCTCGTACTGGGCTTGGGCCGTCCAGACCACGGCCGCGTTGGCTGGCAGGGCTTGGCAAATGTCCCGGATAGCTGCTAGGCGCGTATCGGTCCGGGTTCTAATAAACGGTCGGCTGGTCTGCAGGGGGGCCAACAACAGGAAGGCGATCCCCAACCCAACGAAGACTGGTTTAAATTTGAGTCTTGGTAGGCGGTCTTCGATTTCCGATAAAATAAAGACGCCAAATACCACCAAGCCTGGTAAAACCACCGGCAAAAACCGGCGCGAGGCCCAAACCTGGTCGGGCACGATACTTGGCTTTAGTAAGTACAAGAAAGCTGTCGTCGCCACTACCAAAAAGCCCGCGGCATAGGCGCCATTGCGCCGGTTGTTGGCGCTCAAGCGCCAGCCGGCCAGCGCCAATCCAAACACTCCCAGAGCCGCAATGGCCGGTCCAATATACCAATTAACCCATTGCGTCGAAATTTCAGCATAGTCGCGCGGTTGCACCGGATAACCGGTGGCGGTTTGAATGCCAGCCACAAAATCGTTTTGAATCTTCGTATAAGACGTCATCCAGAGCGGTCGGCTCACCAGTAGCAGGGCCACCGCCAATATACCAATCGCCAAGACTTCCTTTTGCCAGAGCCAGGTCAGTTTATTAAGTAGGCGTTTACCACGCTTGTGACGGCTTAAATACAGCGTGGCCACGCCGGCCAACATCGCAAATATGACCAGGCCGACCTCAACTTTCAGCAATTGTCGTTCCAACACAAAATATGGCGTAGACAGGCGAGTTAAGTCCAACCAGCCCAAACCGGCCGTGGCCAGTAGCCCGATCATGAACCAGCCGGCCTCCAGCCGGGCGTGCGGCCGCTCGGCGACCGGACGGGAAATTAGATAGAACGTGATAAAAGCTATCAGGGCGGCGATGACCGTCAAGGCATCGATGCGCGTCAGTAAGCCGGCACCGCTCAGCAAGCCGGCTATAAACCAGAGCCGGAGGCGGTGGCTACTTTGGGCCAGCCAAATTAGTGACAGAGCGCCAAAGGTCAGCGCCATGGCCAAAGGCTCTGTGTAGATATCGCGCGAGAAGAAAATCAGCGGCAGTGAAACGCTCATCAGGAGTGTGGCCGTAAAGGCCCATTTGGGCCGCACCAGCAACCTGGCAAAGCCATACAGCGCCAACAGCGCTAGGCCGCCCAGCAACGGCGCCAGATGGAACATTCGGGTCTCGCCGACAACGCGGCCGGCCAACCCCAGCAAAACCGGTAGCAAATGAAGGCCCTGGGCATACAAACGGCCCGATTGCTGCGGTACGGTTTCAAAGCCCGGACTGGCGCTGTTGACAGACCTCAGGTTCTGGAATTCCGGCGGCGCCGCTATTTTAAGGTTGGCATTATGAATAAGGTGAACGGCCGTTACGCTGTAGGTGGCTGGATCACGATCCGTGAACACGTGTTGCGAGGTATAGCGCATGTTGCCGGCTACCCAAACCACCACTAGCAACAGGATGAGCACATCGAAGCGGCGTCTCTCTTGTCTGGTGCCGGGCCGCTCGCCGTGGCCGTACTTAAAAATCTGCCAGGCAACTATGGCTGCAGTCAGCAAGCCGAGCGGCCAAACCAGCCAGTTGTGCAGCTGACCCAATAACAACAGGAGAATAGCCACGCTACCAAAAGCACCGACCATGGCTGGCAACGCTACCGGAGCGCTTTCGACACCGGCAAACAGGCTCCTTCGCCATGAGCTCGTCAGAACATCTAACACCGGCCAACGTTGCTTCATCAGTTACTTGTATTCTAACAAACAACACCTAGAGTGTCGCCTAAGCATTAGAGTCGCTTGAGATTTTCGCTAAGACGGCCTATAATTTCAGCCCCATGATAGAAGCTTTATTGCAATATAACAGATATCATGCTAATATATTGACAGTTAAATTGAAGATAAAAAATGCCCAAGCGTAAAAAGACTAGACTCAATAAAAAAGGACTGCTGGTTGCCGCAGCAGTTGTTTTGCTGCTGGGTCTAGGCCTGTACGTCGTGAAGGCCCGCCCGTTTTCTAAAAAAACACCTACGGCAACCAATCCGGTCAACTACGGCCCTGCGACAGCCCAGGAAAAAAGCGAAACCGAACAGCATAAGAAGGACTTAGCCGAAAACCAACCATCATCTACCAGCACAACCGCCGGCAAAACCAACGTTAAGCCGGTTATCACTTATGCTGATCAATATGGGCAAAATGTCGAAGTTGGCTCCTATGTCGCAGGTATTTTCGAAAACGGCGGCACCTGCCAGCTAACGCTGACCAAAGGTTCGATGAACGTGGAACGTTCAGCTACCGGTGTCAGTAGTGCGACAACGACTAACTGTCCGACTTTTAGCGTTAAGGTTAGTGACCTAACTCCGGGCGACTGGACCGCAAAAGTTACCTACAGCTCCCAGGCAGCCGAAGGAACCTCCGATACTAAAGTAATTAGCGTGCACTAATTATGGCGGACCGTAAATTATCCAATGGCGGCAAAAGGCCCTGGCTGGTAGTCCTGAGCTTGGTGTTCGGTCTGATGAGCATAGCGCCGCTAGCCCATGCGCTGTCGGGCAGTGACTTCAACGCCGGGCGCATTATGGATGACACCGTTTTTACGGCCGCCAACTCCTTAAACGCCACCGAAATCCAGAATTTTCTTAACAGCAAGGTGCCGGTCTGTGATACCTATGGCACGCAACCGATCAACAGCGGTAGCAGCCAAACCCGGGCCCAGTGGGCCGCCGCCAACGGCAAACCCCTACCGCCCTATATTTGCCTTAAAGACTACTCCGAAAACATCTCTGCCAAATCGGCCGATGCCTATTGCGGTGGTGGTATTGGTAGCGGCCAAAAGACAGCGGCCCAAATTATTAATGATGTCAGTAAGGCCTGCAACATCAGTCCTAAAGTCTTAATAGTCTTGCTCCAAAAGGAACAAAGCTTGGTAACCGACGACTGGCCGTGGCCCGTCCAGTACCGCTCGGCGACCGGCTATGGTTGCCCGGACACAGCCGCCTGTGATTCGACTTACTACGGCTTCTTCAACCAGGTATATAATGCCGCTCGTGTGTTCCAATACTACGCCAAAAACCAATACGGTTACCGACCCAGTCGCAATAATTCAATTTGGTACAGCCCCGACCACAACTGCGGCGCCAGTGATGTATTCATTCAAAATCAGGCGACTGCCGGTTTGTACAACTACACGCCCTACCAGCCCAATGCCGCCGCGCTTAATAACTTATACGGTTCAGGCGACAGTTGCAGCGCCTATGGCAACCGTAATTTCTGGCGACTATACAATGACTGGTTCGGTTCGACTTTGGCCAATGAAGCCAATTACGTTAGACATATCAAAAAAATGACCTTTGGCAGCCGGCAGCAGCTCTATACCTCAACCGATACTCAGTTATATGTAAATGCTTGGGGGGACGGCCTTAACGGTGTGCAACGTTCCCTAGTGGCCAAAGCGCCGTTTGGCGAGAGAATTGTCGACTTCGATGTCATCAACGAACCAAACACCAATTTGCAGAGCGTCTACCTCGCCACCATAGCCGGCATTTACAAAACCCAGTGGAACGGCACTAGTTATAGTACTTTAACCAAAATCATCACCCAAGCTAACGTGCTACACGTCGTGGCTAACTACAAAGTGGAGAGCGCTCCAACTTACCGTCTCTACGTCCTGGCTGACGATGGCCCTTATGAATACTGGTGGCGAGATGGCACCAGTATTAGCAATGGCTTTCGCTTTTGGAACATTGACCACGGTGTGGCTATCGTCAAGAGCACTGATCCGAGTGGCGCCGACGAACTCTATGTCGCCACTGGCGGCGCGGTGCTAAGCATGCGTTGGCCGGTGAGTGGTGGTACTGACAATATTGAACGCAAGCTGGTTACGCAGATTCCTAATACCATTGCTATCCAAAAACAAACGCTGAGCGACAGCACAGAGCTGCTCTACACTGCCAATAAGAATGGCGTCTATGAAACCTGGTGGAAACCCGGCACCAGCTACAGCAACCCTGCTAAAATTGTCAGTGCGCCCAGCGGCCAGACCGTCGTCGCTATCAAGAAGACCATGATCAATGGCTATCAGCAACTCTACGTCGCCGATAGTGGACAGGTTATGGAGTACTGGTGGGCGCCGGGTAGCTCTATCCACGGCGGCCAGTTGATAAGAATTACCCAAAACAGCATTTCTGATATCGATAAGACGAGTACCGGCAGCATTCAGAATCTCTACACCGCCTATCAGTCATTCGTCTTTGAAACCTGGTGGGGCGACGGCCAGTTGCACAACGGCCCGGCCATCGTCAATCTTAATAACTAATCCGTAACTAGCTGGACTGAATCGCCAAACAAGGCCCTCAGCTTGGGCACTGACGTCTGATCGGTCACCAGATAATAGGTTCGACCGGCTTGGTGGGCGTGTACAGCGCAATCTTTGACGCCAGCGATGATTTCCTGGCTTTGGGCCGGCCCGGGGGAACCATAGGCCAAAGCGTTATATTGCCGACTGAAACAAACACCATATTCGTTGGTTACTTTATTGCCCATCGAATTAGCCCATTGGCCGATTTGGGCGTGGGCGTAGAAATGGTCGGTAGCCGGGTCATAGTGCAGCACGCTGAGATTATAGTGGATTAATTTACCTTCAGTACCCAACTTGGCGACAAGATAGGTATCACTATCCAATAACGGCGGTTTCGGCTCGCTCGAATAATCTCTGAATAGGGCGCGTATTTCGTGCAACGGCTGCGGCAGCATAGCCGAGGTACCAAAAACGACGAACAAGACCAGTATCGGCGCAACCAGCAGACGCAACAGGCCGCCGATTTTCATTTGGCTCAGCAGCATCACTAGGTAGACAACAGCCACAGCCAGCAGCATCATTTCCAGCAGCATGGTCGTCTTAATAAGATAGTAGTGGGCACTGCCAGTCGTAAAGTACTGCAATGCCAACAAAAAGAGGACGACGACTTGGTAAGGCAATACTACGGCCAGCAGCCGGTTTTTAGCGGCCGTCGTCAAACGGTTGGAGGCCAGCACGATTACGAAAACTACTGTTAAGATAAGCACCAACGGCTGATTAAATGTCTGAATGGCACCGCCAGCGTTCAAGCTGTGTTTGGTGTCATAGTGAACTTGAAAATAAAAAGCTAATAAGTGAGCGCTAACGGCCAGCCCGACAATAATATTCCACCAATTACGCAAGACGGGGCCGAGCCGGAAGCTCCGCCATCCATTGGCTACTAAAATCAACGGTGTCAGTAGGATAGCCGGCGTAAAAATCGGCCAACTGTAAGAGGCGCCAGCGGTAATCAGCAGGTAGCCAACTACCGGCCAGGCGTCAATGGCCCGGCGCGAAGCCAGACTGTCGCGCATTTTTGGCGCGGCAATGTCCAAGACATACAACGCCCCGGCCAATATGGCCGCACAAATATAGTAATAATTATAAAAGCCCTCGTTCATGAAGACCAGCAGGTACAGCGCCGCAACAACACCAATGCTGCCAGCCGCACTTATCACGCTGACACTATCAACCAATGGCGGATTAACCAGTGCCAGCAGTCCGTAGCCCAAGTAGACCAGCACGAAGCCAAGCAGCATCGACATGAACATGTAATGCACAAGGTAACTTATGGCGTTGGCTTTCCAGCTCAAGGTCCGGGGACCGCCATATAGACTGTCTTCCATGAAGCCGCTGCCGACGTGAAAGCCGCGTGGATAATAATGGGCGTGGTAATAGTCCAGGTTCTGGGTCTTGGTCTCAGCCGCCAAATCATCATAATGCACCGTGGCATCAACAATTTGCACGCTGCCGATCTTGGCAATCTGTTGAAAGCTGTTGTGTCCAAGTAAGATGGGCGCAAACGGCAACATAAATATACCGGCGGCCAACAGCGCCACAATATCCTTGGCGCTTACCAGACGTACCCGGCGAGCCGACGCACCAAATAAGACAATCAGGACCAATGTCAGGACAACGACTATGATGGCAATCAGATGAAAGCCGCCATGGCGATTAATCAGCAGCTGTAGAGCGGCCGCAATGGCTAACGTTGACCATAGCATTAATAGAGCCATTACCAGACGGCTAAACCAACTGTTGATAATACTTGGCATCGGCAATAGCCAGGCCATGGTTAGCAGCAGCGTGGGCACCAATAAAAGTTTGAAGCCCAGCAGGTAGCAAAGCAGGCCTAGACCAATCAGCGCAACGCCGATTAGTTTAGAATTCTTAAGTTGTTTGGCTAGCCAGCTCATCAGTTAGGCCTATTATAACTTAAACAGCGAGTAACGGTTGTCCTCGTAGACCTTTTGATGCAATACTTCTCTAACCTTATCAATCAGCTGTGGGTCGTGGCTGCCAAGCTGTTTGTCGACCAAGACGTAGCGCAGCCCAAGAGCCTGCATCTTAGGTACGTCACTGGCGTCAAATTTCATGAAATCGTAAAGCTGGTTGAAATACTCCGGCGGTGTATAGCCGCTGTAGCCGTTGAAGATATTTTTGTTGTGATAACCGGCCCACAGCACCTGCTCAGCCCGCGCTACCGGAATCGGCGCGTGGGCATAGTCCTCGTCGGCCGAGATGATGACGATGTCGTCGACTTCTTTGTGGGCGCCAATATACTGGTAGACCTTGGGAACACTGAGGTTGTAGGCATAGGCATTCTTGGTGGTCGGCACGAAGTGGACGGGCATCAGCTCAAACACAATTAGTAGGCTGATGAAGCCATATAGCGGTTTTCTGTAACGGCGCAGGCGTTTGAGTTGTTCAACATACAACGGCAGCAAGGCCAGTAAGCAGCACAACGTGAACAAGAACAAGACGCTCCAGCGGCCGACGGCTCGGATAAATTCCAATTGCGGCACCAGTTTATCGATAATGAGATAAGGCATGGGCAGGACCGGTTTATAGCCGGCGGCACCGCCGTAGGCGTAATTGCCTTTGATTTTCAACAGCGGCCCAAACGACAGAATCAAGCCGACCAGCGCCATACCGACCAGCCCGACGATGAGGGCATAGTCGCGCTTGAAGGCGGCCCGTTTGCGATAACGGTAGGCCAACCAGATAACAACAGCCGCCAGTATATACAAGGTCACCCCGTGGTAAGAATCACTGTCTAAGTTGTAGGCATTCTTAACAACCCGCTGGCCGGTGTGGTAATACAGTTTGCCAAGCAAGGTACCACTCTGCGGCAAGAAATAGTCCACCACGCTCGACGAATAAAGCGTCTGGTCTTTGATACTAAACGTAGCGTGGTTAGCTTTGGAGAAATTGACAAACGCCTTGGCCAGAGGATAGGTACTAAGCGCGGCGGCGGCGATAACCGCCCCCACCAGCAACAGTTGGCGCCATTTGACGGCTCGGCCCAGCCAGAGGCCGCCGAGCAACAGGCCAAGCGCCGTCAACACGAAGACCATCTGGTACCACGAGGCATAGAACTGCAGCACCAGCACAATGAACAGGCCATACAAATATCTACGTCGGAGCGTGTCGGTGTAACGTAGTGTTAGCAGGACTGCCAGCGGTAAGTAAAAAATGCTCAGGTTTTGCAGGTGCCAGATGGCCGCCATGCGAAACGGCGCCAGCTCAAACACCAGGCCGGCTAGGATGGCCATGAGCTCATGGCCATGACTCAAGTACTTGCCGAGCAGGTACATAAACCAGCCTATCAGGAAGAAGCTAAAGATAGTGAAGACGTTGTAGGCGAACAGCGGATTTTGATTGATAAAGTGCAGCGGCAGTGTCACGACACCGGCGGACAGCTGGGTCTCGGAGTACAGCATGGTATCTTTGTGCGGGAAATAGATGTTGCCGTCTGAATAGCTGGGGCAACCTTGCCGCAAAATACAGTGGTGGTTGCGCGCCAGCGTCCAGGCGTTGAACATGGCATCGCCGCCTTCGCTGTAAGAACCGATATGGATAACCAGCGGCCAGAAGAAAATTAGGGTGGCCGCCAGAATTACTAGCGTGCCCTTCCAGTTAACCTTGAAAAAATTCAGGGTGGCGCGGCTGGCTCGTCGCGCCAGCGCCAGAGCTGGCTGGCTCAACTTGGTTAGACTGGCTTTTGGTTGCACCATACTTAGTGCACAAACAGGTTAAAACGAATAATTTCCCAGATGGCCTTGAGCCCATCACGAAAGGCGATTTTTTTGCCCTCTTCCTTACTGCGGCCGTAGTAGCTGATACCGATTTCGTAAACCGCCACTTTGCTTTTGGCAATCCGGGCGGTAATCTCCGGCTCAAAACCGAAACGGTGCGATTTCAGATCTTTCGCCAGGCGCCGCGCCAGTTCGCCTTTCATCATCTTGTAGCAGGTCTCCATGTCAGTCAGATTCAATCCGGTAAAAACGTTTGATAAAAACGTTAGAAATTTATTGGCAATTTGATTGCGGAAATAGATGATGCGGTGTGGTTCGCCGCCGATAAAGCGTGAGCCATAGACCACGTCAGCGTGGCCACGCTCAATTGGGTAAAGCAGGCGTTTGTATTCCTCAGGGTCATACTCTAAATCCGCGTCTTGAATAATGACGACGTCGCCGCTAGTTTCTAGGATGCCGCGTTTTAGAGCTGCGCCCTTCCCTTGGTTGTGGTCCTGCAGCAAGAGCTTGATGTCGGGGTGTTGCTTGGCCAATCGACTAAGTATCGCTCGGGTGCCGTCCGATGAAAAGTCGTCAACAATCACGATTTCTTTCTGGGTCGTACCCAGATTGACGTTCCATACTTCGGCGAGGATTTTCTCGATGGTATGCTCTTCGTTATAGCATGGAATGACAATAGACAGCAGCTTGGCTTTTGGCATGAATCTCCCTCAAAACGTGTGTCAGAAGTATGCTAACATATCTGGTACATGCTTGCATACACCAGGCGCCGGGTGGAGAGGTTAATCAAAATCGAGTTCGTCCGCTTCTGTATTGTCGGTGGCACCGGCTTTGTTATTAACTTTGCTATTCTGACGGCGCTGCACAAGGGACTCGGCTGGCCGGTCTTCATCGCCCAGCTCATCGGCGCTGAAATCGCTCTCTTTAGTAATTTCATGCTGCACCACACCTGGACCTACAAAGGCCACCACGTCAAGAAGTCGCTGGCCCAGTTGTTGGTGCAGTTCCACGCTACCACCTGGCCGGCCATAGTCGGCAGCGCCCTGATGGTCAGTGCTTTTGTGAAGTGGCTGCACATGAGTAGCCTGATGGCCCTGGCAATCAGTTCGCTGATCGCGCTGTTATGGAATTTTGTCTGGTCAAAATTCGTAATTTGGCGCAATGTTACGCCGGCAGAAATTGAGGAGATAGCTAAATGAGTGAGCAAGTCGCAGTTGTTGGCGCTGGCTATGTTGGCCAGGTAACCGGAGCTTGTCTGGCGTCAGTCGGGCACGAAGTTATGTTGGTCGATATCAAAAGTGAAAACGTTGAAGCCATTATGGCCGGCCGGGCCTCAATTGAGGAACCGGGCTTAAGCGAAATTATCCGAGAGGCCCGGCGTGATGATACATTGATGGCTACCACCGATTTAGCTAAAGCAGTCGGCGAAGCCAGTATCGTCCTATTGGCATTACCGACGCCGAGAGGCCAGGATGGTTCATTTAACCTTAAGGCTATTTGGGATGTAGCCGGCGAACTCGGCGAGCTCATTAAACCCGATACCATTGTCGCCACCCGGAGCACAGTCGAGCCAGGGACAACCCACGCCATCGGCCGGATTATCACTGAGCGAACTGGTGCGGCAACGCTGGCTGTTTCCAACCCAGAATTCTTAGCCGAAGGTCGGGCGGTCGAAGATACGCTCAAACCTTCACGTATCGTCATCGGTAGTGACCACGCTGAGGCCGACGAGAGAATGCGCCATCTTTATCGTGACTTTGCTTTAGATAATCCCGGCAAAATCTTGAGTATGGATCCGGTTTCGGCTGAATTTACTAAACTGTACTGCAATGCGCGGCTGGCCAACGATATTACGCTTACTAACATTGGCGCCGAGATTTGTGAACAAATTGGGGCTGATTATCGACTCGTCCAAAAAGCCGCGACCATGGACCCGCGGATAGGTAGATTCCTCCACCCCAGTGCCGGTTTTGGCGGCGCCTGCTTTCCGAAAGACGTGCCCGCCCTGGCCGCCCTTGGCCGAAAACACGGTATCGACGTCGGCCTGCTCGACGAGATTGAAGCTACGAACGAGCACATGAAGCAGCGGGTATTTGAAAAAGTCTCGGAGCATTTTGGTGGCAGCGTCGCCGGACTCAAAATTGCTGTCTGGGGACTGACGTTTAAGGCCGAGACCGATGACGTGCGAGAATCGGCTTCCCTAACCCTGTTGGAACAATTGGCCGCGGCTGGTGCTGAAGTTGTTGCCTACGATCCAAAAGGTATGGAAAATGCCCAAGCATCGCTTGGTGACCAGCCAAACATTGCCTATGCCACGAACAAGTATGAACCGACGGTTGGCGCTGATGCCTTGGTCGTTATGACCGAGTGGCGCGCTTTCCGCAACCCGGATTTTGACCACTTGGCGGAAACCATGAGACAAAAGGTAATATTTGACTGGCGCAGTCTGTATGAGCCGGCCGACTTAACCGCCGCTCATTTTGACTACATTAGTGTCGGACGACAGCCAGTTAGAGCCCATGGCTAGGCGCCTAATTTTAGTAACCGGCGGGGCGGGCCATGTTGGCTCGCACATTATTGAGCAGCTAGTAGCAAACACGACGAACCGGGTAATTTCGCTTGATAATTACTTCACGGGTAAGGTCAAGAACCACATCAAGGGCGCCGAATATCGCAAGGGCCATACTAAGGACATTGCTAAGCTGGTACCGGAAAAACCGGACATCGTCTACCACCTGGGTGAGTATGCTCGCATTGCGCCATCACTGATAGAACCGGATGTTGTCTACGACCTCAACATCGTTGGTACATTTGCGGTGGCTGAATTCTGCAGACAACGCGGTGTCGGCAAGCTCGTATATGCCGGATCGAGCACTAAGTTCGCCATCGAGGGTGACGGCCGTAACCAAAATCCGTACTCCTTCACCAAGGCTGTTAACGTTGACCTCATCAATGACTATGGTCGCTGGTACGGCCTACCGCACGCCATTTGCTACTTCTACAATGCCTTTGGGCCGCGCGAAAGCGGCACCGGTAAGTACTTCACGCTGATTGCTAAGTTTGAACAAGATTATCTGCATGGTCGACCATTGCCGGTTGACCCGCCAGGCACCCAGAAGCGCAATTTTACTTACGTTGGCGACATCGCGCGGGGCATGATTTTAGTCGGCGAAAAAGGACAAGGTGATGGCTACTCACTCAATAATGTAAAGCAGTTCTCGGTACTCGATATCGCCAAAGCATTTGGCGGTAAAGTAGTTTTTACAGAGCGTTACTCAGGTCGCTCTGAATCTGGTGACATCCCGGGAAAGGCCCGCAGTGAGCTGGGCTGGGAGACCAGCCTGGATATCTTAGACTACATCAAAAAGTTTAAGGCCGACCATCCTCGACCGACGGCTGGTGCCGGAAAATAAAACGCTTAAATAAAACGAAATTCCACAGTGAAGTTATGCCCATGGCCAGTAGCTTACTGGCGCCCGGCCATAGCCCCAGGCGCGTTAGGGCGCCGACTATGCCCAGCGTCGCCAGCAAGTTTAGACCAGCCAGGATAAAGTAGTAGCCAAACTGATGGTGCATTCCTTTCTTATAAACGCCGTGGCTGAACGTCCACAGCCGGTTGAGGCCGAAGCTGGTCAGTAGCCCCAGGATAAAGCTGGCGGCATTGGCTACCAGCAGGCGCCAGCCGGCGGCATAGTAGAGCAGTTCGAAGCTGCCCAGCTCGACTACGAACGCCGTGCCGCCAACGATGAGGTATTTGACGAATGGTCGGGAGAGTCGCAGTCGCATTATCGTTGGTAGCGTTGATTGGCTTCCAGGATGGCAACGCGGCGCACTAGTTGCACCAGCTCCCTTTCGTCGGCCAGCGATTTGGTGTAGAGGTTAATGCAGACAAAAATGAAGGCCAGCACCAAAAAGTACAACAGCAGGTCAGCACCGCGGGTAACACCAACCCAGTGAGCCACCCGGTTGGACGAATCCGGAAACAGAATAAAGCCGACCGCTATCACGGTGAACAGTAGGCCCAAAATCTTTTTCCAAGCTTTGACCTTGTGGCTGGAGCTCGACAGAAAGCGTATCAGAGCTGCTAAGAAACCGACGATTAGAACCAGTTGAATCCACAACATACTTACCTCTTCTTGGTGGCCTTATGTAATAACACATCAAAGGCGATATTGATGGCGTTGAGCATCGATTGGCCCTTGGCTTTGGAGTAATCGGTATAACGCACCGTTACGGGCAGTTCGGCGTACTTGAAGTCCTTTTCGACGATGCGGTGCAAGAGCTCGGAGGCATGGGCAAAACCGGGCATGGTTAGCTGAATATTTTCGGCCACAAACCGGTTGAAGACGCGCAGGCCGATATGCGGGTCAGTCAATTTCAGCCCGCTGGTGGCGCCCGAAAAAGCGGCCGCCAGTTTCAAAAAACGGCTCTTAATGACTGAAATGTTTTCGACTTTACCTAAAAAACGCGAACCAAAGACAATATCCAGCTTGTGGCTCTTCAAATAATCGAGCATTTTGGGGACGTCGTTGATGTCGTGCTGGCCATCAGCGTCAATCGTTATGAAGTATTTGACGGCCGGATTTTGCAGAGCGAACTCAATGCCGGTCTGCGTCGCCGCACCGGCGCCCAAATTAATGGAGTGTCCGACTAGGTGGGCCTTAGTCTTCAAAACAGCTTCGGCCGATTTGTCGCTACTGCCGTCGTCAACACAGACAACATTGGGAAACTTGGCCAGGGTGCTTTTTAAGACAGGTCCGATAACGCTGGCTTCGTTATAGACCGGTATGATGACGAACGTATCCTCGTATTTCATGCGCTGGTTTTATTATACAGTTGTCGGAGGTTAACCGATAGGTGTTAGACAACCTGGTGATACAGCTCGGCCAAGACGTGGGCCATTTTGGGCCAGCTGACTTTGGTGGCGTAAGCCCGCGCCAGTTTAACCTGTTTGTCGGCGTTAATCCGCTCCAGTTCGCGGGCCAGCTCATAGTAGGCGTAGGTGCCGCAGAGCACCACGGCGCCGTTTGACTGAGCTGATAATTCTTTAAAGGCGGCCGTCGGGTAGGCAATCACCGGTTTAGCGTTGGCCAAAGCTAAATTAATTGAGCCCGATGACAGATGGGCGTAGTACTTGCCGTCGTACGGAAAGACACAGGCGTCACACTCTTGAATATAAGCGTTCATCAACGAATCGTCTTTGACAAAACCAGTGATATAAACCCGGTCGTTGAGACCCAGCTGGTCAATTAAATCACAGGCCCGGTTGTAGAGATGAACGTCTTCACTGAGGGCGTGCACGCCACCGATAATCGCCAGCTTGTAGTTGTCCGGCAAAAAGTTGAGAGCCTTGATGGCGTCATAAACGCCTTTGTAGCGGTGCATCATGCCGACTAAACAGTAAATCACGTCGCTGGCTTTTTTATTTAGCCGCTCGCTAATGAATTTTGAAGGTGCCGGTTGGTCGATTTTGGGCACCGGGTGCGGAATTTTGACGATACGCTCGTCACGGGCGCCAAATTGTTTGAGGGCGTCGGCGGTGACGGTGTTGTGGACAATCAAGCGATCGGCCAGCAGCATCGGCACGATATGACGCTGGACCATACGGCGGCGATGGCGCCAGCGACGCAAGTAGACCATCCAGCTGCGCGGCCCCAGTCCACCCAACTTGACCGGTCTGATGGCAAAGCCCGGCGACAGATGGACGGTGATAATAATCTTTTTATGGGTGGCGCGAGCGGCCAGCACGACGTCTCTGAATTCTTCGTCGTGGTAGAGACCGAATTCGTGTTGGATATGGACAATGTCGTAGCCGTGCAGCTCTTCCTGCAGCCGCTCCAGCGTTTTAGCTCGTTCGGGCGGCGATAGAAAACGTAAGTTGAGTGGTGAAACGTCGAAAAATTTATTTTCGACAGTGTCGAGATCAGCCATGCCGGCCAGATATTGTTCTTGATACTTAGCAATACCGTCGTCTTCGTCATGGGGGCTGATGTGCAAAATTCTGATCATACGGTTTGCTCCAAATAGCTTTTTACTTGTTGATAGGTCTGGTCCCACGAAGTTGGCTGGTATTGCTTGGTGCGGTCGCGGGCGGTCGCTAAGGCTTTCGGATCGAGCCAGCGCTCGATGGCGCTCAAGCATTCGTCGCTGGAAGCCGGCGAGAAATGTTCGACAATACCCTCGGCAATTTCGACCATGCTACTGGTATTGCTACATAAACACGGTACCCCACGGGCCACACTCTCGGCAATAGGAATTCCCCAGCCTTCATAAAAACTGGGGAAAATAGTAAACAGGCAATTGTCATACAGCCAGGCCAGTTCCTCGTCATCGGTACTGGTCAGTAGCAAGATGTCCTTATTAACGCCGGGGTCCTTTTGGATAAGTTCAATCAGGCCTTCGGTTTGCCAGCCCGGGCGGCCAACAATGACCAGCTTGGGCAGTTTGATACCGCGCTGGGCCGCCAGTTTATAGGTGTAGTAAAGCAGCTGATGGTTCTTTTTAATCTCAATCGTGCCAACGCAGAGGATAAAATCAGCGCCCTTTAGACCGCTGTGCTCAAAAGTCGGGTCGGCCGGTGGACGGCTGGACGTTACAGTAAAATCATCGCCTTCGCGAAAAACCTCAATCTTAGGTACGGCCAGCTTGTTTTGCTTGAGCCAAGTCCCCAGGTCCCGCTTAGTGTTTTGGGAGACCGCCAAGACCAGGTCGGCAATTGGCACAATGCGGCGGCAGTAGTCGCTCAAACTGTCCGTTGAGTGGCCGGAAAATTGCGGTTGAACCATCGGGCCGACGTCGTGAATAACTGGGGCCAAACGGGCGCCGGCTGCCTGGGCGGCCTGCAGTTTTTTAATAAAGTTTTCGTCCCACCACTCGCCCCAAGGTATAAAAATCGTATCGCCTGGCTCTGGCAGCAATGGTTCAAGCTGGGCCAAACGGGCGGCCCGCAGTTTAGTCTCCAGTTTTTGGGCCAGCTTCGGGCTCAGCCGGGCACCCCGGCGCAGGACGCCTTTCCCTAGTCTAGTAACGGTTTGTTTGGCTTCAGCAGCCTGACCGGCTTTGCCCTTGGGCGTCTCACCGGCTTTTAGGTAAACCACGCTGTTACCCAGCGAAGCCGTCAAATCAACCGCGCAATAAGCCTCAATCTCCTTGACCCAACTGACGAATATTACCGGCGAGTTATCACCATTAAAGCGCACCGCCAGCTCTTTCATGACTCTAGGAATGCCAGTTAATTTACCCTGCCAATGCACCAGCTGGGTGACGTCGTAAACCACTCGCTTCATGTTTGAGTGCCTGATTTACCACTCAGCGTAAACTTAATGTCTGGCATGGTTACATAGGCCGTTTTCTCTTCTTTAAAGACCGTGAAGTCGGCGGCTTCTTCCCACCAGTCAAAGTTATTGCCGTCGCGGTCGTGGGCAGCCACGTCGATGAAGTAGAAGCCGTCGTTAAAAATATTCGGCACTTCCCACTCAAATGTCAGCTCTTGGCCTTGCTTGAGCGACGGCACTGTCTGACGCAGGATCTGCGTGTTGACACCGGCCATCTGGGTATCGCCCTGGTTCTTGACGGAAAAGCCTAAGACTAGGTCTTCAGTGTCCCGATTAGCCTTGATAGTACAGGTGATATGGACGGGTTCCATGTCGTGGAAATCTGGTTTGTGGGGTTTGACTGATATAAATTCAACTTGTTTATTGCCAATCCGTTTCTGGTGTGTGTCGGTCGCCTGCTGATCGCTGGCGCTTTCCATAAACATACGCGTATACGCTGTCGCTACCTTATTGACCTTGCCCTCCAGAACAATCCGGCTTTTTTCTATCAAGATGGCCCGGTCGCAAAAGTTGCGGACGGCACTCATGTCATGACTGACAAAGACAACTGTCTTGTGGTCCTTTTTAAGTTTGCGGAAGTGGTTGTAGCACTTGCGCTGAAAGTCAGCGTCGCCGACGGCTAGAACTTCATCGACTAGCAAAATATCAGCTTCCGCCCGAATAGCTAGCGAGAAGGCTAATCTAACCTGCATACCCGAGGAATAGTTTTTGAGCTTCTGGTCCATGAACTTTTCCAGCTCGGCGAACGATACAATATCATTGTACTTCTGGTCTATCTCCGAGCGACTAAAGCCCAGCAAGGCACCGTTGAGGTAGACGTTTTCCCGTCCGGTCAGCTCGCCATTGAAGCCAACACCCAGCTCAATGAACGGTACCAGTCGACCTTTAACTTTAATGTGGCCTTTCGTAGGCTGGTAAATACCGGCCAGCATTTTAAGTAGCGTGCTCTTACCGCTGCCGTTACGGCCGACGATGCCCAGGAACTCGCCTTGCTTGATATCGATATTAATATCGTGCAGGGCATGCTGGACCTCAAACAGACGACGTTTGCGGACAAAGCTGATGAGGTGTACGAAGGCACTTTTAAGCGTGCTGACTTTTTCATGCGGCAGCTTGAAATTTTTCGATACGTTTTCGACGGCAATGACGGTTTCAGCGGTTTCCATCAAACCTCCTCGGCAAAATGTTTAGCGCGGCTCCGGAAGTAGGTGATGCCAACTACAGTGGTCGTGGCCACAACAAGCAGCGGTACGGCCCAGACCCAGTTATTGCCATAGACTTGATGAATGGTTGCCGAATAGGGTGTTATCACCAGGTGCCGGGCATCCTGGATAATCTGGGCCATCGGGTTGAGTAACAGCAGCTTTTTAAACCTAAGCTGATGAATTTGACTCAACGGATAGAGTATAGGCGTGCCGTAAAAGCCGGCCTGCATGGCCACTTCCCAGATATATGAGACGTCGCGGAAGCGCACGAAAAAAGCTCCTAAGAAAAAAGCAATGCCGATCGCAAAAATAAACAGTTCGGCGATTAGGGGCAGCAGCATGAAGTCATTCCAGCCGAAAGCGACGTGTCCGAATACCATGAAAATAGCTACCACTACAAAGTTCAAAATAAGGTTGATGAAAGCCGAGGCGGCTACCGCTAGAATCACCACGTAGCGCGGGAAGTTGATTTTGCGTAACAGATCACCTTTGCCAACAATAGCGCCAACACCACCGTTAGTAACCTCGGTAAAAAAGTTCCACAAGACAATACCTAGCAGTAAATATTGCGGATAGTGGGGCACGCCCTTGCCGACCGGTAGGAAGACTGTGAATACCAGATACAAAATCAGAAACAGCAACAGCGGGCGCAACAGAGACCACAGATAACCGAGGATTGAATTTTGGTAGCGCAGCTTAAAGTCAGTCTTAACCAGCTGCTTCAATAAAATAATTGAATAGCGATAGCGTGCTTTCAATGTGCTGACCAGTGTCATTTAGGGTGAATTATAGCAAAATAACAGTTTTCCGAGAAGTGAACCAATGGGTTATAGTCTTATAGTGAACGGCGTTGTCGCGCCGTTATAGCCAATCATGAAAATTCATATTGAAGCCTCGTCATTTTACGGCAAGCGTTCTGGCGTCGGCCGCTACGGCCTTTCGATTACCCAGGCGTTGGTCAGTTTGCGCCGCCAAGACCGCTTTGTCTTGTTTAACTTCTTGCGGCCGGGCCGACGGCTGGACCCGGATTTTGAGTTAGCGCCAAACGTCAGCCGTCATTTTATTCGCTGGTTTCCAGGCCGAGCCTTTAGCCTGCTGATGCGTAGTGGCATTGCTCTGCCGCTGGAGTTGTTTGGCCTGGAACGGGCCAAGGTGATTTTGTTCCCTAACTTTGTCAGTTGGTCATCCTTGCTGGGCAAAAAGCGCATCGCCGTCATTCACGACATCGGCTTTGCTCACCAACCCGAATTTACTCAAGCCAAGAATCTGGCCTACCTGCGTCGGCAGTTGCCTAAATCCCTACGCCGCTCGGCAGCCGTGGTAGCCGTGTCTGAATTCACCAAGCAGGATTTAATCCAAACTTACGGCGTGGCGGCTGACAAAATCAGCGTCATACATAATGCCATTGACCCGCGGATATTTAACGTCCAAGCGATTGAGCGGACGCCAGCGGCACTCAAAAAGTATGGCCTGCCAGGCGAGTATCTTTTATTCGTCGGTACCATTGAACCGCGCAAAAACATCGTCGGCCTGTTGGACGCCTACGCGCAGAGCTTTGAAGCGCATCGTTTGCCACTGGTACTGGTCGGTAACAAGGGCTGGAACGACGAGTCGATTGAGCAAAAATTCGCCGACCTAGCCAAGCTGCCGATTCAGCGACTGGGTTTTGTCGAGGACGACGATTTAGCCGCCCTCTACACTGGCGCCCGGGCTTTTATCTATCCCAGCTTTTTTGAAGGCTTCGGCATACCGCCGCTGGAAGCCATGGCCAGCGGCTGCCCGGTGATTTGCAGCAATACCACTTCGCTGCCGGAAATTGTCGGCGACGCCGCCCTGCCGGTTGACCCCAACGACATCGGCGCCATCGCCGCCGCCATTAACAAACTGCTGGCCGACAAATCATTGCAAGCCGATTTGAAACAGCGCGGCTTGGCCCAAGCCCAAAAGTTCAGCTGGCAAAAGAGCGCTCAACAACTGTCTGAACTGATTGATTCGCTTTAAGCGCCGATTACGAATTTCTTAAGAAGCCGCTGGGTTGACTGGTTCATTCTTATGATTGCCGCGTTGGGCCAATACCAAGACGGGTCGCTGCGAATTATGAAAACGGCTGCGCCGCCGCCTTCCAGTAACAGCGCGCTGATAGCAACGGCGGCCAACGCTACTTTGAGCCGTGGCAATTTATGCAAGGCCTGCGCCCAACCCAAACCAACCAAGAGATAAACAATCGGCAGTACCAGCACTAAGTATCGTGCCTGGATGGCATAGGCCACGCCCAGATGATGGAAGTCGGCGTAGTTACGGGCCCACAGCATCAGCAGGTAGATCAGACCGGCAAATATCAGCAAGTTGAGCCGGTGCTGCCGCCTGAGGTTTTTTTGACGCCATAAGAATAAGGCAAGGCCGGCAATGCCGATAACTAGGGAAGTCACCAAGGCGACTGGTAACGGCGGCCTGTAAGTAAATTGGCTGGCCTCGCCGTTCAGGGCATAAAATAATTGGCGACCTAACAACGGCAGCCAAATGACCGCCGTGTAATAAAAGGGGTCGTGGCGGGTCGGCACCAGCGGTCCGGGGGCTAATTTACCCTGGATTTTGTCCTGATAGGTCAGGAAGTTGCGGCGGTATGGGCCATAGGCCAGGCAGCGGTTGACGCTTATTACCTGTTCGCAATTAGGCAGCGGTGTTTGGTGGCGAATGATGTTGACGCCGTAGCGTTCGGTTGCCAAGCCACCGAGCAGTATGAGTACAACCGCCAGGAGCAATTTGCTGACGAGTCGGCTTTTTTTAAACCAGTTGTTGACCTGCCCGCTAAATTGCCGCCAGCCGATTTGACGGCCAAACTTTAAAACAGCCACAGCCATCCAGATGCCAACGGCCGCAAAGATCGGCACGAAAGCATATTTAACCAGGCTGGCAAATAGGCCGACTATAGCCAGCCAGATTAGGTAATCGACCGGGATTTTGCGTTGTTGCTTGATGGCCGCCAGGCTTTTCAGCGCCAGCAACAGCATGACAGCCAACAGCGGGAAAACGGCGTTGTCATAGTTAATTTGACCGGCCAGGAAAGGTACGGTTGGCGTCAGCACAAATACCGCCAGGACACTATGGACCAACGCTCGGGAGGCGCCGGTTCTTAGCAACACTTTCCGGTACAGCGCAATGCCCAGTCCGAAAAGACCGACATTAGCTAGGCGCAATATAATCACCTGGATCATCTCCGTGTGGACAAAATGGGTCAGCCAACGGTACGGAAAACTCAGCAAGTAGTGGTACATATAAGACGGATCGCGCGATACCAGCCCGAACACCGCCGGTCCATCCGGCTGGTGAGACCAAAAAGGCAATAAACGGTGTGAGTACAGGCGAATCAAACCCAGATGAAAACTCTCGTCGTAGGCCATCGGGTAACGGCCGGTTATAGCCAACCAGCCGGCTTCCAAGACAAACAGGGCGATCAGGGCGTAGAAAAAGCGCGACGAGCCCAGCAGCGCCACCGCCCTGGTGCGCCAACTTTTTGCTCCACTAGTTTTATGACTGTCACGACGCATAGGCGCCCATTATAACGAATGGTACGAACAATTGCCCTAATCTAATTCGCTAAGAAACCTTGAGCGATTTGAGGATTTCAATAGCCTGCTTGTAGGCATTGGCTTGTTGAAAAGAGGATGGAGAGATCATACGGAAACTCAGGTCGTCTTTGTCTTCGGCCGAGCTGTAGCCGCCGACGATGATGTAGGTCTCGGCTTCTTTGCCGTAGTTCGGCCCCAGCGTCTCGCCCTTTTTAAGGTTGAAGTTACCGGTGATCATAAAGAAGGCGAAGTTACTGGCATCATCATAGCCGAAGAAAGATAGGTTGGTTGTCTTACGCTGCGACACGGCTGGGTTGGTGTAGGTTATCTGCTGAGTCGGCTGCACGGCGTAAGCCCGGCCGATGTATTTGCTATCAACACTGCGGGCGCCTTTGCGGATATAAATACGGAAGTAGCCATTGGTGGTGCCCTGGGTAGTCTGATAGCTGAAGGTCGGCGACTTGACGGTGATGGTGCCGTCCTTTTCTGCGACTGTCCAGT
This sequence comes from uncultured Candidatus Saccharibacteria bacterium, assembly GCA_964625325.1. Classification (GTDB taxonomy): domain Bacteria; phylum Patescibacteriota; class Saccharimonadia; order Saccharimonadales; family CAYVSP01; genus CAZILM01. Next base: position 34,200 of record CAZVBA010000001.1, read on the forward strand.
TGTCGGGGTAGCTGAATTCAACAGCTAGTGTTTCGGCCGTAAAGTTCTTGAAGCCTTTGGCGGCGGCTTCACTTTGGGTCGGGAGAGGTTTGGCGGTAGGTTCGTTGGTTTGGGGCGGTACGGTTGGCCTTGGCTTGCTTAGCATTTTCCAGATGCTGAAGCCGATTCCGCCGAGTGCCAACAACAATAAAAGAATTAGCAGTGGCTTTTTAAAGCTTTTTCGGCTTTTGGTTGATTGGAAGTTCTGGTGCGGCGACTGCTGCGTCTCGCCGCCCGGCAAATCAAGCGGCTGCGCCATGGGGTCGTCCGGTTTACTAGGGCTCTCGTTATCCATAAGCTTTTCTCTATCTTTACTGTAGCACCAAAACACCTTAGCCAAAAATTCTGCTACCATAGTTACATAATGAAGATTGTCATTGACGCCCGGATGCTCAGGGAGAGTAGCGGTCGCTACGTCGAGAACCTACTCAAATATCTACAAGAAATTGACCATACGCACAGCTATGTCGTGCTGCTCAAGCCTAAGGATATGAACGGCTGGACGCCGACCAATCGCCACTTTAAAAAGATCGCCTGCCCTTACAAAGATTTTACTTTTTCAGAGCAAGTCGACATGTGGCGTCAGCTCAACCGGCTAAAGGCCGATTTAGTGCATTTTGATATGGTCCAACAGCCGGTGCTGTACCGCGGCAAGGTTGTTACGACCATGAATGACCTGACGACCACGCGTTTTGGCAATCCGAGTAAAAACTGGTTGGTGTTTACTATCAAGCAGCAAATTTACAAGCTGCTTAACTTCTGGGTGGCCCACAAATCAGACGCCCTTTTCACTTTCACCGAATTCGTCAAAAATGACGTCGCCCGTTTTGCGCGTATTAACAGTCGCAAAATCACGGTAACACATTTGGCGGCCGACAAAATTACAGTGCCGCCGGAAACCATGAAGCTGCTTGAGCACAAGGATTTCATTATGTACGTTGGCCGGCCGTTTCCGCACAAGAATCTGGAACGACTAATTGAAGCTTTTGCCGCCTTAAAAGAAACCCATTTCAGTCTCACGCTCGTGTTGGCTGGCAAAATTGACAGCAACTACCGCCGCATTCAAAAAATGGTCGATTCCAAAGGCATCCACGGTGTGTTTTTCACTGATTTTGTAACCGAAGGTGAGTTGCGTTGGCTGTACGAACACACCAAGGCTTACATCTTCCCTTCTCTCAGTGAAGGTTTTGGCTTGCCTGGTTTGGAAGCCATGGCCCAAGGCGCGCCGGTCGTCTCCAGCAACGCCACCTGCCTGCCGGAGGTCTATAGAGAAGCGGCTCATTACTTTGACCCGCTGGATGTCGCCGATATGGCTGCCAAAATAAACGATGTACTGGCCGACCCGGCGTTGGCCCAAAAATTAATCATCAAAGGCAGTTTGCTGGTCAAAGAATATTCATGGACCGCAACCGCTCGTAAAACTCTAGACGTTTATAAAACAGTGCTTGGCGAACGGGCGGCTCAGACTTCCTCAGACGATTGATCAGTAGCTTGCGTTGTGTCGGTACTACCCGGCTTCAGGACAACATGTCGGTCAATACCCTCGCCGACTGACTCAGTAGTTAACCCGGCCTCATCGGCTAGCTTGTGGATGGTGCGGCGGTCGGCGGCATTCATCGGTTTCAAGTCCATTGGTTCGCCTGTATCTTTGACTTGTTTCACCCAATCGGCCGCCGTGTGTTCCAGACGTTGGGCCCGACCCTTTTTATAATCGGCGATGTCGACATTGACGCGGGTAACGGTATGGCCGTTGTTCTTGAGGGCGTTTGACACCATAAACTGCAGGGCGCGCATGGTGTCACCGCGCTGGCCGATTAAGAAGCCGTTGAGGTGAGTGCTCGGCACGTCGAGCTCAATGACCTCGTCGTCGCTATTGGTAGCATAGACGTCGGTGTTCAACCCGAAAAAAGACAGCAAGTCCTCTAAATACTTCTTGGCAAATAAAATCGCCTCGTCCATTACTTCTTCCTCTTGCGCTTACTTTTGGAGGTCTTCGCCTTGGACTTTGGCTTGGTGACAACTTCACCTTCAATCACCGTCTTGCCGGCCGGTTTATCGGCGGCGGCTTCCAGCTCACCTTCATCGCGCTTGAGCACGCGGGCTTGCTGAATGTAAGCTGTCAGTCCGCTAACCAGCCAGTACAGCGACAGTGCCGATGCCAGGTTGACGGTCAGGATAAATATCATCGCCGGGATTAAAAAGCGGGTACTGCGGCCGACGGCGGCGTTGACTTCCGACTGGTCGGCTTGCTTGCCGCCGCCGGCGTCTTTCAGGATGTGCCTTAGCTTGCGGCCGTCCTTGGCCTGCGGCATCAGCTGCTTGCTTTGGAGGTACTGGGCGGTGGCGCTGCCCAACACAATCAGCATGGCCGGCCAGTAGATACCGCCGCCTTTGTTGAGGGCCGCCCGGGTCAGGTCAACGGTACCGAATAAGGTACTGTCAAAACGGTGGATATTGGCGGCCAGCGTTTTCAGCCAGGGCAGATTGTGCAAAGCCGGATAGGAAAAACTGATGATGTTGTGCGGGTTAACGATGATGCGGCGCAGACCGCTGTAGAGTCCGATTAGGATAGGCAATTGCAGTAGTAGCACACCGATGCTGGAAAACGGGTTGATGCCGCGCTCTTTGTAAAGCTCCATCAGCATGACCGATTCCTGCTGGCGGTTGCCTTTGGCGGCCGCTTTGACGCGCTTGAGTTCGGGCTGCAAGGCCCGCATGGCTTTGGCTTGGTGAAGCTGCTTTTTGACCAGCGGCCACATCAACAATCTAATTACCACCGTAAAAATGATGATACTGAGGCCAAAGTTATGGCCGGGCAACAGCCCGTAAATCAGCACTAGCAGATTAAAAATCGGTCGGACGATTATGGTCGTAAACATATTGCTCCTATTGCCTGCCTATTATATAGGCGGTGGCACCTTGTTCAAAGCACGAGAGTTTACGGTTTAGTTTTTAGGGCCAATTCCGGCCTGTTCCAAGAGGTCGTTAATCTGTTTATGGAGCTCGGCTGGCGGTAGATCGGCCAACTTTTCGCTAAAAACCGTAAAAACCAGATCATAGGGCTCGGTGATAGTGTCGGCTTGCAGGCGTAATTGTTCAAAGACGCGCCGGCGCAGCCGGTTGCGCGCTACCGCCGACTTATTGACCTTGCGGCTGACCACCACGGCAGCTCTATACTCGCGGCGGCGGTCATTCTTGAGGACTTTAAGCGCTAGTAGTGGCCCACGGACACTGCGGCCTTGCTGGTAGACTCGCCGTAAGCTGCCCAAACCATGGAAACGGTGCTGTCTGGATATCATGAAGATCAGTATAAAGTTAAAAGTTTATAAAGTATAAAGTGCAAGGTGTTTGGGCTAAGAAGAGAGTTACTCTATAATGATAGCCTATGCCAAAACGAACCTACCAGCCCAAAGTGCGCAAACGCGCCCGCCAACACGGTTTTATGAAGCGTATGGCCAGCAGTGCCGGCCGGCGTGTTCTAAACCGTCGCCGCACCAAAGCCCGTACCAAGTTGAGCGCTTAGTCTCAGCGCCAGCTACGTGCTTTTCACTACAATTACCCTACTATTGCTCGAAACTTTTCCACGGAAACGTCAACCTTGTCCACACTTTATCAGATGAGAATTTGTGCTGTGTATAACTTTCATCTGGACGACCGACTTTTTAGGCTTTAATTTTCGACCCGTTATCGGCTGTGGAAAACTTGTCATACTTACTGTATAGTTCTCTAAACAAAGGGTAGTTGGGAGTAGGGATATTTATGCAGGATAATAGCTTGTGGCAGGCGGTACTCGGCGAGATTGAGCTGACCGTGTCGCGGGCCAGCTTCGTAACCTGGTTCAAAAATACACGGCTACTGCGCCACAAGGACAATGTCCTGACTATCGGCGTGCCGAACGTTTTTATTAAGCAGCAGCTGGAGCGCAAATTTAATGAACTCATTACCGGCATATTAGCCAAAAATGGCGTCAAGCCGGATCGCATCGAATACAAAATCCACACCATAGCCACACCTAAAAAGAATGACCAAGAAACGGTTATTTTAGGCCTGCCATCTGCCCCCGTCTCATCGCAACGGCCGACCAGTACCTTAACTCATAGCTATCGCCAAGGGCTTAATGAGCGTTACACATTTGACAGCTTTATTGTTGGCTCGGGTAGCGAGCTGGCCTATGCCGCCTGCCAAGCCATCGCCCAAAACCCGGGCACCAAATACAACCCGCTGTTTATTTACGGCGGCGTCGGCATTGGCAAGACCCACCTTATCCAAGCGGTTGGCAACGCCCTATTACAACGCAAACCAGGTGCCCACGTGGTCTACGTTTCAACCGAGCAATTCGTCCAAGAATTCATTGACGCCGTGCGCTACAAAAAAAATACCGATTTTGCCAGCTACTACCGTAACGCCGACGTCCTGATTATCGACGATGTCCAGTTCATCGCCGGCAAGGACAAAACTCAGGAGGAATTCTTCCACACCTTCAACGCCCTACACCAAGCCAATAAGCAGATTATTATTAGCAGCGACAAACCACCCAAGGATATCCCGACACTGGAGGAGCGCTTGCGCTCGCGGTTTGCTTGGGGCATGAGCATTGATATGCAAGCACCAGACTTTGAGACCCGTTGCGCCATTGTCCAATCCAAGGCCCACGTCCACGAAGCCAATCTGCCCCAGCCGGTCGTCGAGTACCTAGCCACCCACATCCAGACTAACATCCGCGAGCTGGAGGGTGCCTTGAACCAACTATTGGCCTTCTGTGAAATGCGCGGGCTAGAACCGGATCTAACTATCGCCACCGGGCTGCTCGGTAGCGCTAAAACCCGCCCCAAGCATCTGAGCGCCAAACAAATAATTGAGCGTACGGCCCGGCACTTCCAGATTGGCATGGAAGAGATTCTCGGCCCAAAGCGCGATAAAGACATTGTTGTGCCTAGGCAAGTGGCCATGTACATGTTGCGCAGCGAGCTGCACTTGAGCTTCCCTAAAATCGCCCGCGAGCTGGGCCGCAAAGACCACACCACCGCTATTCACTCGGTTGAGAAGATCGAAAAAGAAGCCGCTTTTGATAGTGACATTCGCTCGGCCATTGCCGAAATCAAGGAACGTCTTTATGCATAAGTCGTGCACAAGCCGAGGACAAGCTGTGGGCGCTTTGTGGTTAAGTGGCCGGTTCTGCACAATTGTCCATTTTACGGCTCGGGGCCTGCGTACAACTAAGCGACTTGTACTATTTACAGGCACAGTTTGTACACGGCTTTCTGCACCGCTAGATAGTTTGTTTGGCGGTGTTGTTGGTGGTTTGTACCCACTTTCCACAGGCCTTATTAAAGAAGCTACTAATCTAAAATTAATTAGGAGTTATTAATGAAATTGCAGGTAACCCAGGAAAATCTTAATAAGGCCCTTTCCAGCGTCAGTCGGATTGCCAACAGCCGTAATACCTTGCCGATTCTAGCTAATGTCCTTCTCAAAACCGTCAAAAACCGCCTGAGCGTGGCCGCCACCAATCTGGATATTGCCATCACCCACCAAATCGGCTCCAAGATCAGCGAAGAAGGCGCCATCACCGTACCGGCCCGGTTAATGCAGGAGTTTGTTAGTAGTCTGCCGGCCGGCGTGATTGAGTTGAGTATGGAAGACAACAAACTACACATCAGCGCCGACAAATACCAATCAACCATCAACGGCGTGGCCGCCGAGGAGTTCCCGGTGATGCCGGCTATTAGCGAAGGCGAGAACTGGTCAATGGCCGCCAACACCCTTAAAAAAGCCCTGCAACAAGTCATTTTTGCGGCCAGTGGCGACGAAGCCCGCCCGGTCTTAACTGGAGTTTTTATCCACAACACCGCCGGCAAACGCTACATGGTGGCGACTGACAGTTATCGTTTGGCCGAAAAAAGCCTGGGCAAAAACGCTGGCGATACTTCCCTGTTACTGCCCGCCACCGCCCTGCAAGATTTACTGCGCATTATTAGCGAATCGGACGACCAAATTGAAGTCCTTTACGACGAGCAACAGGTGCGCTTCCAGGTCGGCGACGTCGAGCTGGTTACCCGCCTAATCGAGGGCAACTACCCGGACTACAAAAAGCTTATCCCGGCCTCTTTCGCCACCACTGCCACATTGAAACGCGCCGAACTTATGAATATCACCAAAGTTTCCAGCCTGTTTGCCCGCGAGAGCGCCGGTAGCGTAACTATTCATGTCAACGAAGCCGACGCCAATGTCAGTATTCGGGCGATTGCTTCGCAACTGGGAGAAAACACTGCCTCGGCCGACGCTGCAGTTAAGGGCGGTGGCGATATTACTCTCAACTCGCGCTACCTGCTCGAGGCCCTGCATGCCATCACCGGCGAAGAGGTCAGCCTATCGTTTAATGGCAAACTCGAGCCCTGCGTTCTCAAGTCCAGCGACGACCCCGACTACCTACACTTGATTATGCCCCTGAAGAGTTAACGTACAATTAGATATATGGTTACTGATTTGCGGTTGCAACACTTCCGCTCCTATAAAGACGATAGCTTCGAATTTGATGACGGCGTCAACATTATCGTCGGACCGAACGCTAGTGGCAAAACCAACTTACTGGAGGCTATTTTAGTCAGCTGTATTGGCAGTTCCTACCGTGGGCCGGATAGCGACCTAATTGCCTTCCGAGCCGCCTGGGCGCGGCTGGACGCCCATACTGCCAAGCAAACTCGGGTGGTTAAACTCACGGTTGGCGCGGATGAAAAAACGGCCAAACAATTTGAAATTGACGGCCACAAATTGTCACGCCTGACACTTGTCCGTAGTTTGCCGGTGGTTCTGTTTGATCCCAACCACCTACAGCTTCTGCAGGGCTCGCCGGAATTGCGTCGTAATTTTCTAGACGACCTCCTCGAACAAACCATTGAAGGTTATGGCGCCCTGCGGCGCCACTATCGCCGCGTTCTGGCTCAGCGCAACCGTTTACTCAAGAACATGCATTTTCAGAAAGGCCGACCCTCGCACTTGGATGCAATGCAAGGAAGCAACGAGAACCGAGCGAGTCGTACAAACGGGTACGGTGAGCGAGGCTCGCAGGAAGCTGACACAGCAATGCGCCAAGAGCCTGCCAGTATGACCGGCTCTGCTGGTCAACAGGGCAAGGCGCTGCGTGGGTCGGACCAATTGTTTGCCTGGAATATACGTCTCAGTGAGCTAGGCGGGCGATTGGCGAGCGAGCGCGTGCAACTGATTGACCGTTTCAACAAAGACC
>CAZVBA010000001.1:41581-63619 GCA_964625325.1 uncultured Candidatus Saccharibacteria bacterium
GGCGGGCGATTGGCGAGCGAGCGCGTGCAACTGATTGACCGTTTCAACAAAGACCTAGGCAAACGTTACAGCCGGCTGGCCAACAAGCACCACCGCGCCACCCTGCGCTACGATAGCAGCTGCGACCCCGCCCATTACAGCAGCCAGCTCTTGCGACGGTTGGAGCACGGTGTTGAAACCGACCTGGCCCGCGGCTTTACGACTCACGGGCCACACCGCGACGACATGACAGTGCTACTCAATAACAAGCCGGCTGGCGCCAGTGCCTCGCGCGGCGAGACCCGCACCCTGCTACTGGCTCTCAAACTATTGGAACTAGATCTAATTGAAGACAGCCGCCAACAGCCGGCCATTCTGCTGCTAGATGATGTTTTTAGCGAACTCGACGGCGCCCGTCGCCGGGCCCTAACCGACGCCCTGCAAGGTCATCAGTCGTTCATCACAACCACCGACGCCGACGTTGTCGTCCAGCATTTTATGGGCGACTGCCACATTATCCCCGTGGCCGAAGACTAGCGCTTAAAGTTATCAACATCAACGACTACTGACGTTGGAATATTCAGGTATTTAATATGGCTGATGATAATTTCCGGCTGGCTAACCGCCAGGACCCAGTTGCCATCCTTTTTTTGTAGCACCACTCTATATGTATCAATCGCCGGGTCATTCGGTTTGAGCAAGGCGCCATACCAGTCACCGCGGCCATATAAGCTGCCTGATACAACGTTAAAACTCTTCCCAATCTGTGCATATTTGGTTTGCAGCTCATCCAAGATAGTCGATTGTTCGGCTGGCAGCAGCGTGGCTAACTTAGCGGTGCTGTAATCGGGGTGAATTTCTAAGGTGACAGGGTCGTCGGCCACTAGTAGATTAAAAACAGTACTGGCATATTGTTTTCTGTCATCTTTGAGGACAATCGTGTAGCCGCCCTTCTTGAGCTTAAAACTATCACTTGTCACGACTGTGCGGACGACTGCACCGAGGGATGATGCGGTATGGCCATCACCTTCGTAGCCGCCTTTGTACACGGCTAGGCTTTGCTGACTATCTGTTATAAGCGTGACTGACTGGAACGAGTCGCGGTAGGCTAAAAACCACCAGATCCCACCTACGATCAAAACTAAAATTATGGCTAAAAAGGCGAACCGCTTCATGGCTTAGCTCCACTAAAAGGATTAACGGCATCTTTAAAGACAATGTCCATCATGGCTGGATCATAGCCATAACTGCGAATCCAACGCAAGCTGTCAGATCGGGCGCTGACACTGCCCGCCTGGATGTAGATAATCGGTTGCCCGGGTTTATCGGGATTTCGGGCTGCCCCATAATCTACTCTAAACTCAAAGCCAGCCCCTATGTAAGGAAGGCGGCGAACCAATGGGTTGTTGGCTAGTTCGGCCGAGGCGGCATCGAAATTATGGCTACTAATTGCCTCGGCTTTTTTGGCGTCGGCCGGATGTGATCTGTACCAATCATTAGTAGCGCTTGAGTTGGGTACTAACGACACGCCAACATAGCTTGTTTTCTTGGCGGTGGTCCCTACTTGGCGTTTTTCGGTTATAAAACCGAAATGACTGACTATTACATTGTAATCCCCCGGCTTAACGGGTACCTTACCGGCCCGCGTCCCTTTGCCATTAATCGTTATTGATGAACCATTAGGGACTACTTCGATGTTTAAAATGGCAGTTTTACCACGGTTGGCTATCGTACTGCGGACACCAAAGAATAGCAGCGTGAAAACTATAAAAGCACTACCAAAAATAATGAATAATCGTTGCATACGCCTATTTTAACCTCGCCCGCAAATAATTACCGCGTATATCACTAAGTTGAGCCATACCAAGATTAGCGGCCCGGGTACCGAGTGAGGCACTAGCTTCGTTATAGCCGCTTGGCGGTTGCGACCCAACATATATGTAGGTGTGGCCATCATGCCCCTCGCCACTACCTTTATTGACAATAAGAATATCACCTGGCTGGAGGTCGGCTGTGCTCGAAACCGAATCGACCACATCATACAGTTCGGGGTGAGTACGTACGTAGGCTTCCTGGGCAGCCGTGCCGCTGACCGGGTAGTTAGGATCGGCGCCACTCGCCCGCATAACAGTCGCCACAAACTGGCCGCAATCAATACCATTTAGGCCTGGGTTGAATTCGGCCAGCGCTTGTTGATACTCGGGCTTCTTCTCTGCTCCATGACTATCATCAGGCCACGAATAGAGCAAAGCATGCTGCACAATTGACGAAGCAGATTTGCCCTGGCAATTAGGCTGGCTAGCTGAAGTCTGACTGGCCGCATCACCAGCCAATGGTACGACCTGCTCGATAGCAGTAGAGACGGCTTGAGCAAATTGGTCACTGGCGGCTAGGTCCTCATTTGATATCTCACTATATACTTCCGGCACAGCTGAAAGTATCGTTTGTACTGGTGTATTGCCGTAGTTCTTGCCATTCCCAAGCAAGCCATCGGCGCCGTAAATATTTTGGAAAGAACGGGCCTGGTAGCCAGAAATATTAAGGCTCTGCGCTAGCAGTGGAGCTAGAGTTTGGGCGAACTGTTTGCTCGAGGCAATAATTTCCGGATGGACTAACCCGGTTTTAGCATCTATGCGTTGACTCGGATCGTTATTAGGGCCTGGAATGCGGACGGACTGCTCATCAGGGTAGCCCAACCAGTTTGAACCATCACGGTTGGTGTGCATCGTAAAGAGTAACGCAGCGTGCGAGTCATTGGCTCGTTGGGCCCGCTGACTTAGTGATAAAGCTTCATCTTCGCTATTTTTAGTTATAAATACAGTATAGCCCTTAGCCTCCAGCAAGGTCTTAATTTTACCGGCGGCCGTCCACACATTTGCCATCTCATTGGTATTACTGTTTGGATAATCAGTATCATATAGGCCGGTCTGTGGGTTGCGTGACTCTGGATCAACACTGTTGGCATGTCCCGGGTCAATGGCGATTACGCTGCTGCCTGTGCTGGCTGCCGGGTTATCGGTTGGCGAACAACCGCACGAACTGGAGCCACTACTAAGGCTATTCTTGTCGCCGGCACCTCCACCGAAGCGTAGTTTGCTAATATCGCGAATACCTTCAATTAGTTCGTGAGCAGGTGTACCAATCTCCAGCGCAGCAATATCCTGATAATTAGAACGGACCTGTTGAACCAAGGTCAAGCGCTGCTGATAATAGGCGTCCTGGTTCGGTGGTGCGGAAGCTTCGGCCCAGAAATGGTTACCCGGATACTGTTGGTAGTATGCCAAGGCATGCATGAACTGGTCAGCTGTCGTGTTTGGGTCAATAAGTGCGTCGGCCAAGCGGGATTGATTAGAGCCGACCATGGTTCGGGCGGTTGCTTCAACCCCTGCGTCGAAGGACTTAAACGACTGGACGCCATTAGTAGCATTGTTACCCGCTAATAGCTCGGGTGCATTTATGCCAGTGTTGAGCGGATTAAACAGATCATCATTATTAATATCGCCACCCTCACCGTACATAAAAGCTAGCAGCCCAATCACGTGCTCTTGGCTTACGGCTGAATTTTCAGGTACACCCCGCTTTTGGGCAACGTCTTTCAATGTTTCAATGGCGAATTGCTCTAGGATATATGGTGGTTGCAAACCACTGTTCCAACTACCACCTCCATTGATCCCAGTATTCGTTTCGCCGCCTGTCACCGAGGGGCAAGTGCTCTCAGCGCAGGGATCGTAGTAAGCTGTACCATTATTGATGGAATGGATGTCACAGGCGGTCAGCGGCGCCGCAGTTACGAATGGTGCACCGAGGAGCCAGAAACCACACAACAATAAGAAGAGTAATTTTAAGTACTTCATTGTGTTGATGCGCCCGCGTCTTGGATGTCAGTCAATTGCTGCAAAGTATTGTCATAGCGGTGTTTCAGTCGCCAGCGCAAGACCATTTGCGGGCCAAATTCATTATTATCAGCACTCAGATTATTAGTGGCACATAAGCCGGCATCCGGCTTTAGGCTACCGTCGGGATTGCGCTGGATGTCTCCACTTGATAGTAGTTCACCCATAGTGGCCGTATAGCACCGACCGTATTTTTGCTCAATAGCTTGGTACGTTTCATCGCTCAATGCCAAACTATTGTCCAACGGTGCGAAATCAGGCTGTTGCAAAAGAGCCTCTTCTTTATCGGTCCAGCCCCACTGCACAATGTTGTAATCGCCCGCACCCGTACAAGACCGGCTAAGTGCGTGGACGCGACCGGTTAACAAGCTACCAAACATACTAAAGAGATTGCCAAGCCGCCCGACCATATTAACAAGTGACGACCACCAGTTAGCCGAATCGCCGCCGAGTACATAGGCGGTTGTAGCGGCGTGTGAAGTTAGAGACATTGGGTTGGATAGGGCGAAGTAGCGCTCACTAAAACTTTTAGACCGGTTGGTCTGTTGTAGGTAGGCTGTATCTTCTTCATTGGATGCTAGCAAAGCACTGCAGATTAGTGGCCGACCGTAGAGGAATTTACGATTTGTCTCATTGCCATAGAGGTTTCCGCCCATATCAGCCTGATTAGCTAAGGTTTCATTGGTAGACAAACCGCTGTTATCAAGGTTGGCATGTTTTAGGACGGCGGCTTTGGATAGCTCAGTCAGGCCAAACGTGCCACCGACCAACAAACCAGTTTTAACCAGAAATTTGCCACCAGCGGTCGCTAAATCTTTGGTAAGATACGAGACAACACCTCTCTCGGCAAACCTGCTCGATATTTTTTCAGCCACTGTTTTTATCATTTGTGTCACGCCTTCCTTGAGTCCTAGGGCTTCCCCTTCAGACGAACCACCAGACACAAAGCCGAGCGCCGTCTCGGCAGCGGCTAGCACTATGCCTACGCGCAAATCAGTCAATACACTGCAGCCTTTCTGGGCAATACTGGTGGCCAGGTCTATTTTGTCATGAGGTATCCACTGCCCCAGGAAAACGTCAAACAAGCTATAGTCGCCGGCGCTTGACGACTGCGGCTGGGCTAACGGATTAATTTCCTTGGCCGAATCAACCGTTGCACCGCTGGCACGCCGAATCGGGATAGAATTACTGATCGAGCCGACCTTTCCGTTTAATGAACTGACGGCCGGCGTAGTGGTGTCACCAGCTTTCTGCTGGTCAGCTGCGCTGCGCAACATGAAGAAATTCTTTTCCAGCGATGTCTCACTATCATCGATGGTGCCGCTCGCTTGGTTTATTGAACCGTCATACACCAAACAAAGCGGCACTGCTACGGCATAGACAGCCGAAAGCGTCTTGACACCGGTTTGTAAGGCCGAATCACTCGTTTCATTAATTATTGTCTGGCCAGTCTTATCGGCAACCCGCGTACCTACACCATCGGCATTTTCACCCGCGACGGGCGGCTTGGCTAACTCGGTATCGGCGGTCTTTTGGCCGGCATCGGCCGCCTCGCAGACCCCCGATGAGGCGCACCCCCGGGGCGTCTTGGGATGATTTTCTTCCCAGGCTTGCTTCTGTTCTAGATATTCAGCGGAGTCTTCTTTGAGCCCTGAATAGAGCTTACCTTTCTTCTCCCACCAGAAAAGCCGGATACCTCGTTCAGCCAACTCTTTTTTAAGCACCTGACTACGTACCAGGTTGCTGGTTCCTTTGTACTCACGTTCAATAATTGAATCAAGCTCGGCCGAAAAACGGATCTTTTCGCGGTAATTTTCTATCGGATGGAAAAAGCGACTGTCGGCTTTTTCGACAAAGGTGCCTTTGTACTCGACACCGGTAAAAACTTGCCGCTTCCCAGGCAAGAACTTAAAATCTGCGCCATCCTTAAATTGGAGCTTTGTCTCAGAATTTAAATTGGCAAAGACCTTATTGGGGCGGTAACCGTTAATGGTCTCAATAGCTTTGGCTACCCGGGTTTCACCAAAGCGTTCCTTGAGGGCGGCAAAGCGGCCCTCCGAAATATCCTCGGTGGCAATGTTTTCTTCGGTGACTGACGAAACGCTTTCGCGGAAGTTGCGAGCTGCGCGGGCCATGTTATAGACGGTGATATTTTCAGCGAGGTGGACTAATTTAAGCGAAAACAAAAAGAAGAACATGACTGTAATAATAAGGATGGCAACACCACCACCAATACTGCCGAAGAGTAAACGTCGCCGGTTGAAAGGATTTCGGCTCTGTAGGCGCGTGAGCGCCCGCCTAATGCGGCCATCTCCTTCGGCGCTGGTCGTTCCTTGTTCTTTCTGCTGTGTGTCGCTGAGGCTATCTAACTTTTCAGCTTCACCGGCATCACCACCCTCTGATCGGGCGGCGTCTGTATTATTTTCATCTTCTTGTAATTCCGCCGGGCTTGAACTTGTGCGCCTCTTACGACGTTCGGCATCGAGACCGACAACGTTATTGTGGCCACCATCAGCTGCGTCATCACCGTCTTCACCCTCGCCCGTTTCATCTTCTGAGGAGCCGTCTTCTTCCATGCCCCAGCGCTTGTCGGCCTTTTGTCGGCCGCGCATCCAGCTCTCATCATCCTCCGGGTCTTGGGGGCCTAATTGTTGCGCCGTTTGAGCCATGTGTTTCTATCCTATACGCCCGGCGTCAACCGGTTGGCTAGGTCAATTGTGCCCTGGCCTTGGACTATTTCACCGGCCTGCTCAAGTTGTTGCAGCTGTGCCGGGTTGGTAGTAATCAGGCCTGTCTCGGTGGGGCTAGCCGTTACTTGGATGTGGACGTGGTTTTGGCCGGCGAAGAACAAACCCTGGCCGATTGGAAATTGGCTGAGGCGTTTTCTCTCCTCGCTGGTCAGTTTGAAAACATCCGACAGCACATCAACGGCAGAGGGCGATTGCTTCAGCAAAATCTGCATACTGGCGTTAGCCACAATCGCCCGGCCCATTCTAGAACCCATAAAGTCTTCAACGTCTTGAGTAATGGTAGTAATACCAAGGTTGTACTTACGGGCCCGCTTGGCTAGGCTGAACAGGAAGTTGGCCGAATCTTCATACTTCATCAGCTGCCAGGCCTCGTCAACGATTAAGATGCGGCGCTTTTGGTCGCTCTTAGTCTTATTCCAGATGTAGTTCAGCACGATGTACATGGCGACCGGTCGCAGCTCGTCTTCCAGGTCGCGGATATTGAAAACGACTAGGGGGTTGTTGATATTGATATTGCTCTGCTGACTGAATATGCCGGCAAAGGTGCCGCTGGTATATTTGCGCAAACGTTGGGCCAGCTGCGGGCCGGTGCCGCCCATGTGCAGCAGCGAATCGTATAAGTCAGCAATCGTTGGCGGCGTGCCGTTGTGAGTTAATGGGTCGTTGGTAATACCGGCCTTTGCATAGGTGTCTATAAGCGCGGCGTCCAGATCGGATTCTTCGACAGGTGTCAGGGCGGGCGCCATTACGGCTGATCCGCCCAACATCTGTGTCTGGGCGCCGCCCATCATTAGCCGCAGCAGACCATGCAAAGTAATCAAGTTAGAGCGCAGGGCGTTGTCGGCCTCTTCAGTATCGACGACCTGCGGCAAATCAAAGGGATTAATGCGCGTCGCCGAATTAAGGCTGAGGCGCACATAGGCACCGCCAACGGACTCGGCCATCCGCTCATATTCATTCTCCGGGTCGATGATAAATATTTCGGTGCCGAACATCAGGCTGCGCAGTGCCTCCAGTTTCACAGTGAAGGACTTACCGGCGCCAGATTTGGCAAACACCACTGAGTTGCCGTTTTCCAGGCTGAAACGGTCAAAGATGACCAAGCCGGAGTTGTGCATATTGATGCCATACAATATCCCATTGTCTTGGGTCAGGTCGGCACTGGTGAAAGGAAAGCTGGTACTAAGAGCGCCAGTATTCATGTTGCGGCGGATTTGCAATTGGTCGGTAAACTGCGGCACAGTGCTATTAAAACCTTGTTCTTGCTGGGATGTCGCTGGTTTTGAGTAGACCAATTGCTGGCCGAGGATTGATTCGACCTTATGGGCCACAAACTCCAGTTCATCCATCGAGAAACCATAGATAGTAAAGTACAGGCCGAGGCGGAAAAAGCGCTCTTCGCCGACTTGCAGCTTGTCGCGCATTTCTTCGGCGTCCATGATGGCGGCTTGTTTGCCAGGGTCGCGGACGCGCCCCTTTTCGGCATCGATTTGCAGGCCGGCCTCCAGCTGCGTAACTTTCTTGCGCAGGTTTTCCAGCACCACCTGGCTTTCGACCGGGTAAACAAACATCGACAGGTCGATAATCTCATCAAGGTTGACCATACTGCTCAACCAACCGGTAAAGAGCTGGCGCGGGAAACCGTAGACATAGTAGGTTCGGGCATAGCGGGTGCCGAGCTGGAAGTGGGTGCCTTCGTAAATCAAAGAACTCGGCGCGATAAAGTCGCGCAGCGCCGTAATGCCTTTTTGGAAAGCGGCTGTAACCTCTTGCTCTTCGCGGGCCCGCTGGGCTTGGGCGATAGCGACCGGATCCATCGGCGGTTGCTTTTTACCAAATAAAGCCATTAAGGTTTCAGCTCCCTGTCCAGGTTAGGCTGCGGCGCGGTGCCTTGGCCTTTAGTTACGACCGGCGCTTCTAAATCGTCAAAGTTTTTGAGCTGTTGGCGGGTAGCGGTATCTGGGTTGTAGGTATCGTAGTAAAGTTCAATCAATTCTTGGGTGTCGAGCGGTAAACCTTGGATACCGGATTGCAATAGTCCGCTTAGAGTGGCCTGTACGCGGTTGCGCAGCTCGTCCTTGGCTTTGGCTAAGTCGGCTTCGTTGATGACAACGTGTTGCTGTTTATTCTTAAACAAGCCAAATACGCCGGTGAAGAGATTCTTGCTGGCAGTTATGGCCCGCTGAGCGTCCAGTACCGGGAAGTAAGGTATGACTACGTAAAACCTTTTAGCCATGATATTGGTTTGGGCCGCCAAAGCGTCAATAAAGGTTATGTAATCCTGCATCATGACAGCCAGCAGCATGTTGTCGTGCTCGCTGCGGATTTTATCGAGCTTGGCGAGATATGGTTGCAAATCAACCTTTTGCGAACGGATAAAAATCTGGACCGGATAATAGAGTGAGTTTAAAAAGCCTTGGTAGCTGTATTCGACGGCTTCGCGTTCCTGGGGGCTCATAAGGTCAAAGTTGATTGACTTGACCATGATAACCGAGCGGAAAGAGCCGTCGTTCATGATAACGATGCCGTCGCGGATTTCGGCAATCTGCAACGCATTCTGGGTGCTGTTGGGATTAACCGGCATCGGTTGGGCCAGCGGCGGTCCACTGACATTGCCGACGGTGGCACTAACCGGCGCTGGCCCGGCGGTCGGTTGCGGCCCTTGGGGCGGGGTCCAAGCCGTGGGTGGCGGGGCATTAGGTTGTTGGTTTTGTTGCGGATTCATTAACGAATATCCACCCTCAAGTAGCAATTAGTAAGTAGGACGTCATCACAAGACCCTCTTATTATACTGGTTATTTTTATTCTAGTCAGGCTTTTTAGCGAAGCGGTACGACGACTTCATCGGGCGGTTCCGGACCACGTTTTTTATGGGCCTGCCGGGCGATGGTGGCCACGTCTAAATCGTCATTACTAGCCAGTTCTAGCAGGGCCGGATCGGAGGTAGGTGCTGTAGGCGCTTGGTCCGCTGGCGCCGCCGGTGTCGGCTGAGCTGCGCCAGCCGGATCAATAACCTTCATGTGCCCGTAGGCCACCTCTGGCTTGTCAGGGTGGAGTTGGGCCAACAAAGCTCGCTCGTCTTGTTGAGAAATTGGTGGGGCTACTGGTTGGCTAAGGCCAGCGTTTGATGGCGCCACTTGCTGCTGAGTAAACCAGAGGTCTTGGGGAGCCGGTAAGCTTGTTGGCGGCGTGACCGCCGGTTGCTGCCCCATATCCTTAACTTTTTGTATTAGTTGCTGACGGTGCTGTTTAGTAGAGGCGCCAATCATTTGGTCTAAGTGTTGGGCGACCGGATTGCTTTGAGGGTCCATCATATCATCGGCGGCGCCGACGTCTATGGCTGGTACCTCTTGCGGTAAGGTCGCCAGGTCAATCAGGCGGTCGGAAGTCGGGTCGGGCATAACATAGCTCGGTTGAGCCGACAGATTTATGTTGACGTTTTTAATCGCCCAGCCGCGGCTATCGATGGTGTCGGCCAGGGCCCTTAGACGGCTCGTTACTTCGGTTTGCGACAGATCGTTGGTTAGGTGGTGTTCAATCTTTTTGGGAACTGTAATTGTTACTAGTTCTTGAATGCCGTCTTGGTCCCAGATGCGCTTACGCGGTTTTAAGAAAAAGCGGATTTTAGCCAGCAGCCAGATCTCGGTCGGCTGGTCGCGGCTCCAGGGCCAGGCCAAAAAGCCGGCCGCCACCGCCACTGGCAGAAAGAACGCCAGTAAAAAAGCGGCATGCTTAGTGGTCGCAAAGAAGCTCAGATATAAACAAACAGCAGCAATGGCCGCAAAAATAAATTGTTTGAGCGTCAGCGGCCCCATTAATTTATCTTCGGCCTCAATGTCTTGGAGAACTTTGTAAGTCGCCACTCCTTACAGTGTAGCAAAAGACGCTTGTGTTATGAACGACTAAACTGTTTCGGGAGTAGGAGCCGCCGGCATGGCGATCGGGCCGGTAATAGGTTCTGCTGGAAGATCTGTAATTTCAACGGTTGGACGGAAGGCGCCACCGCGATGGTTGGCCGGCGACGTATTGAATTTATAGTGTTGGCCCTGCGGGGCTACAAGGTAGGGATTATGGACGACCGGCTCACTCATGGCGCGGGGGCACATAGGACCATTATCATAATCTTTGAGCAGCCAGGTAAAGGACTTCTTATCAAGCATTTTATCACCCGACTGAATAGACAAGGCGGCGTATTCACGTGAGCCCATACCACGGGTATCTATACCGTCGATCATGTAATTCTCCTGCTCAAGAATTGCTTTGGCGCTACCGGCCCACATGCCCCGTTCGGCGGTGCGTGTAACCAATACTCGCCAGTCGCTATTTTCGCTGGTGGGGGCTGTGCCGGGGGCGATATGGTCAGTAATGGGGCCCCGTTGTCGGCGCAACAGTCTATTTTTGTTGCGGCCCGCTTTTAGGCCTTGCGCTTCACGGATAGGCTCTCTTACCGGCCAACCGACCTCATCACTAGGCGGTACCAGTACGACACCCATGGTACCTGCCAGGTTTGGCTGGGCGTTCTCCAACCTTTCGCTCACCTCTTGCGCTCTCAATAAGCGGTCTATAAGCTCTTCCCGCGTCGGGATGTCAAAACCACGTTCGGTCCAGACCTTTTTAAGGTCATTGTATTGTTTCTCAGCTTGCACCAAGCGCTCGGCATTAATTTCCTCGGGTGTTTTCGTCGGTACTTCATCAACTACTACATCCGCACTACCGCGGCTCATTAACAGTCTAGCGCCCACCAAGAGGAATTGAGCTTTTTCTTCATTAGTCCAATCAGTTTCACCGATGAGAGCTGATAAATCTATTTCTGATTCTGATGGCGTTGGTGTTTCGGACATAGTTATATTCTAGCACAAAAGTGCGTAATAGTCAATAAATAAGCGTAAGCTTTATTTCAAGTTTCGCAAAGCGTGAGCTTGTTGCATGACGGCATCGATAAATTGGTTGCCTAGGCTAGCTCTGGCAGTCGCCTGCTCCTCTGTCGCACAAGTCAAAATACCAAAACCAATCGGCTGGCTTTCATCAAGCTGGACGCGCAGAACACCTTCGGTTACGAACTTGCAGACATAGTCAAAGTGCGGCGTATCACCCTGTATCACACAACCCAGGGCTAGCAGGGCATCATACTTCTTTGTCTGGGCCAACTGCTGCAAAACCAGCGGGAGTTCAATGGCACCGGCCACTTCAACGGTCTTGATATTCTCGGGTTTTAGTTGATAATCCCCGGCCCTTTTTAAAGCACTCTGGAGCAACTGGCTCGTTATGGGCTGGTTGAACTGAGCTATCACAATCCCCAGCCGCCAGGTGCTGGCGTCAAACGGTTGAAAATCACCAAGTTTAGCTGTTTGCATACAGTTTTAGGCCTTTCACAATGTATTTGCCAATCATATCAAACTCCAGGTTTACTTTGTCGCCTACTTTCAATTTGCCTAGAGTGGTGTGTTTAGTCGTGTATGGTATCAGCGCCACGCTAAAGCTCTTTGCAGACACATCCACTACGGTTAACGAAACACCATTGATGGTGATGGCGCCTTTGGGCACAACCAAAGCGCCATTGCTTGGGCTGTAAGTTATCTGAACCAAGCGGTCGTTACCCTCTTTAATTTCAGTTACTGTGCCAACCTCATCAACGTGGCCTTGGACAAAATGACCGCCAAATCGGTCGCTAGCTTGTAACGAGCGCTCCAAATTGACCGTTTCAGGTACTTGTTTGCCAAAGGTGGTTTTACGGAGTGTTTCAGGCACTAAATGGCATTGGAAACTGGCACTAGTGAGTAGACTGATGGTTAAACAAACCCCGTCCGTATTAATAGATTCACCTTCAACTAATTCTGCCCACCCGTCTGGCCTGACAATGTCTAGGTCAAGGCCGCCGTCTTGCGGCTCAGTTTTAAGTACCCTGGCGGTATCAGTAATAATGCCCGTGAACATTAACTCTCCTGTTTATCAAACCATTGCCGGGCCGCCGCTTCATCTTGCTTCATAACTTTTAGAAGTTCTTCGACTGACCCAAACTTCTGGTTTGGGCGATGAAAATGATGAATGCTTACCCGCAGCTCCTCATCATAGTAGTCTTTGTCGGTAATATCCAGCAGGTGGGCTTCCAGGCGTCGGTCTTTGTCGCCTAAAGTAACTGGCGCGCCAATGAATATGAGGGTCGGCTGGTGCTTGTATTTGGCCAAGTCGGCATAGCCGAAGTAAACACCATCGCTTAGTTTGGTGTTGGTCTCGATATTGGCGGTTGGATAGCCAAGTCTTCGGCCATCGCCCCTAAAATGTCTCGTCAGTCCGCTCAGTTCGGCTAAAACACCTAAAATCATGTAGGTAGTGTAAGTAACTCTGGCTACAGAAGTCTAGTAGTTCGCCTTAGTGTTCTTATCCTGGCAAACCGGTCGGTGGTACATAAGGAGCCGTCGGATCACTGCCAGCACCTGGCCGACCGCTTGTTCCTTCTAACCTCCGCCGCTCTTCTTCCCTTTTATCAAATTCTTTAACTGTATCTTCTAGGCCAGCTTGGCGAGACATCTCCAGCCAGGCAGCCTTGGCATCTGGGTCGCCGCCACCGAAGACTGAGGCGCCTTGAAGGATGGCGTCTCTTACGGCTTTTTGATGGTCAGCCGAAACCGGTTTGCCATCACCGCCTATGGCTTCACCCCTAGCTACAGCTAGTAGACCGCCCTCGCGCGCTTTGCGCGAACCATCGGCATTTCTGATCCAGTCGCCATTCTCATCTTTGTCAAATGCCAGGTCCTCAATGCTGCCGCCCTTAGCACCTATATAATCGTGCGGTTTGATGGTTTTGATGAGATCTGTCAAACGCTTTGGATTTTGAAGTACGCTCTTGGCTCGGCGTTCGCCCTTCTCATTTACTTCAGTCCTGGTGTCACCATAACCCAACTTGGCATCCAAACGCTTCTCTTGGCCAAATAGCTGAGCCCGCGAAATCAATGCGCCGGCCATTTGCTCGCCAACCCGCTGGCCAGGCGCGGCATCATAGGCCAGGCGGTCATGAACAGCCGCCAGGTCATCAGCCGAGGCAAAACCGTGTTGCGACCAGCCCATAGCGCCGGCGGCGATAACGCTGGCCTGATTGGTCTTCTCGCTCGAGTTCAGGGTGGACAAGTAGCCAGCCTGGCCCATTAGAGCGCGGCCGCCAATCGATTCGGTATCGTCATCACTGTTAGATAGAATTTCACCCATTCTCTTATACTGTTCATAGGTTTGCGGTGCCTTACCCCACAACCCTTCAGCTTCCAATGCCTCTCTAGTGCTCTTGCCGGCGTACTGACCGCTGATTTGATTACCCTTAAAACGGTGGGCACCGGTAAGAGCCTGGTAAGCCTTGTCATTAAAATCATTCTGGTTGAGGTGTTGGAAAACTTCTTGGGATTGTTCTACCTTAGCGTTCTGGATTTTACCCATGATTTGTGATGAACGCCGGGCCAGCGGATTATTAGCAAAGCCCATGGCGCCCAGGGCTTTGCTACCGTAGAGAGTGGCATAATTGTGTGGTTCAAAGACCGAGCCCGCTAATTTATTCCCAAAACGGCCGCGCCGCGTGTTCGTCCCATAAATACCGCCGGCTTTGGCGCGGGCACCACGGTTGGCAACAATGCCCTGTCGGCTTTTCTTCAGCCGGTCAAAGACACCACGGCTGCGGTCATTGACCATGCCTCCAAGCGTACCAACCAGTCCACTGGCCATGGTGAAGGCCTTGGGAATCAAGAAATACGGTATGTAAGTGGCCACCAGTGCAATCCATGGTCCGGCAGCACCCGCCCCGACTTCGGCAATTTTGCCGAACACCTGGCCCAGGACTATAAAACCAGTGATGATTGAGTAAACCAACAAGGCACCAAAGAAGGATTCGTGCCAGATCTTCCATAATTTTTGGGTATTGGGCAAAATTGACGCGATTATGGCCAACGGCGCCACGATTACCAGTAATATGACCAGCATCTGCCTGAGGATTATGGCGAAAAAGGCGATGAGTAACGCTGCAGCTGCTGTCACTAAGAAGCTGAGGGCACCTAGAATGCCCAATGCCTGACTGGCAACCAGCCCGCCAACGGCTGCTAAGCTAACTTGACCACCGCCAATGCTGGCATTTTTAAGGTCACCGAAAGGTGTCAATATTAACGATTGAACGGCTCGTGCCAGGTCATTGGAAAGTATCACGGATAGGCGCAACAGTTCCCAGGACAAAGATATTGCAATAACCGCAATTGCCAAACGAGGCAATACCTTTTTAACCGTATACGCATCGACAAACTCAAGCGATAGCGCCTGCGCGATTACCATAATCAGAGCAATGATGACCAACATGCTCAGAGAAATCAGCCGGACACCGTTCCAGGCCTGATAGATCGGATTAGACGAATCGGTTGTGAAGTATTTATTAGCATCGATCTCGAGCTGGTCGGTTATAAAGCCGCCAACTTGATTTATTATCCGTTGGGTCAAATCAAGCAATGGACACATGAACCAGGTGAGCGGGTTGGCTGACCAATCGCAATCAACGTGAGCGACCGGTATATCAGACTGGGCATTAGGGGGTTTGTTAGCAATCGCCAACAAAGCGTCGTCGCCAAGGTGCCCGGCTTTGTTATTTGAGGCCAGTGAGGGGTAGGCGATGTAGGCATAAGGAGGGTAAGGAACAGAACCGATCCAGTTGTTTTTAATTTCCTGACCGGTCAAACATTTACCGTCATTTCCTTGGTATAAATTCTTCATACTGCCATTATTCTCGATCCAGGTGTAACCCTTGGTATTGGAACTATCAGTGTCCAAATCGGTTGCGCTGCTATTCAGGTTATAGGGAACCTCAATGAACGGATAAAATGGCGTAGTCTGACAGGCCGTATAGAAGCGTGGCGTACCTTCACTGCTGTGCAGACCCTGGACCGAACTGGTGATAGCGTTCGCTTCAGTGTCGCTACGCATAACGTTTTGACCGCCATTACCGAAAGACCCAATTGTCCTGTCATTTATCCAATAAAATAAGGCATAAAACATACGCCGGTTTTTGCCATCAGGATTTGATAAAACCGTGTCATCCAGCCGCCAATTGTTAGCCAAGGTATCGTCATCAACACCGAGACCAGACAGATGGCTGTTGTAGTGACTGATGGTGGCTATAACGACATTGCTCTGGGTCTTGCCAAAGTAGCATTTCTGGTCACTGCCTGAGCTAAAAGTAGGTATTTGAAAGATAGAACCGTATGGTGCATAGTTTTTCCATTGGTCCTGGCTAAACGTTTCAACCGCAAAACCGCCCAGGCAACTAGAACCCTGTTTATCCCATAATGTCTTGCCATCATCCTTAACCGGCCAATAAAATTGAACGCCGTCATTAAATAACTGGTCGCCTCCGTCATGGTTAAATACCTGATCAGGATTGAGGATTTTGTAGACGATTGGCTTGCCGTTGCTGTAATTTTGCTGCGTATCAACTATTTCTAAAGGCGAGATGAAAGTGAAGCGGTCAAAAGAACTTTTGGGTAAAACAGCCGGCGAACTGGTTGCGGCTTCATACCATTGGTCATTACCGCCGGCACTGCCGACGCCAGGATCCGGTGAATTATCTATTTTTAGGGCATACCTTTGCGAGAATGTCGCATTGCAGGATAGTTCGTAGCCACCAAGCTGTTTTTGAGCGTCGCTTATGGGACAACTCGACTGGATCGAACCAGTGCAGTAAATGACGTTATAGGGCTGGTTAGGAGCCAGCGTTATGTCGTCTACATATGCATCTAATTTGTCGCTGTTAAGTGGGCCTTTCGGAGTAAAGCTTAGAATGTTTACCGACTCACAAGGCGAAGCAAAACCCGGGCTTAGGTAGGGACTTACATTATGCGTGCCAAACAATGCGTCAAGACTACTCTTGGTGTCCTTATCGGGTATGTAAACTTTGAATGTATCGTCGAAATTAAACTTGGCTGGTGGTAAACTACCGCCGCCGACAACGCTGCCGCCGTGCGTACCGGTCGCCACTATGGAGCGCCCATCACCTGAAAAATTTAAGTGCAAGTCATTTATCTGATCGGTGGGGAAAGCCTTAGCGCCAGCACCTTGGAGATCTGACACAGCATCTGCACGTACTAAAGATTTGATAAAAGCTGGACTAAGCAAGCTGCATAATAGGGTTGCAGTTAATAGATACAAAACGATATTTCGTTTTTGTTTAAAAATTGCCCAGATATTTTTAATCATTGTGCTTATGGTCAAATGTCAATAAAATTATACCAACCCCAACACTATATAAGAAAGCGGTTTAAAGTAAATGTTAGTCGGCAACCAAGATAAAACAATGAATAATGGAGCTTATGTATGAGTAAACGCAAGCAATTACTGTTAGCTTTCGTTATTATCTTATTCATTTTGGCTATCCTGCTGACGGTTGTTTCTGTGATAAACAAGGCCAGCAACAATCCGGCAACCGTAGGAAGACATTTTGCCGAACAAATTGTGGCCCAGAACCCCGACGAGTCTTATAAACTGACAAGCCAGACATTTAGAGGTGCGACTACTATAGGGCAATGGCGGTCATTTGTTTATACCGCTGCACCAGCTTATAAAAATGCCCCGGTTCAAGACACCAATGCATCTCATAACCCAACAAAAAATTCAGCTCAAGAAACTTTTCTAGTACAAACTAGTACAACCAAATACCTGATGACTATGAGCTTGAGCAAACAGGGCGGTAGTTGGCTAGTGGACACCTTTACGGCGAGCCGCCAACGCTAATTGTCTAAGCCCAGTTCTAATTCCGTTGCAACAAATTCTTAATCTCACTATAATTGCACTAAATGTTCAAGCTAAAACACAAAATTCTACGTAACGTTCTGACCCCATTGTTTATTTTATCTCTGCTCGTTACAACGTTGTTGATCGTGGCACTCAAGTCATCCCCCGCTTATGCTGACATTTCGGTCAATTGTCCTGACGGCACTCTCGGAAACGCCAGCACAGCCGATGCGGCCGACCATGCCTGTGATGGTCATCAGACCAAAGATTCACCAACCCAGCCAACCGGTACAGACACTACTACCATTAATCCAATAGTTACATCTACGCCCTGTGAAGGCGGCCAAGTTTTTTGCGATTTCGAAGTTAAATATATCGATCCGGCGATTCGCTTTTTGGCGATTGGCTTCGGTCTTATCATTACGATTATCGTTGTTTCGGCCGGCGTTCAATATTCAACGGCTGGAGGCGATCCCCAAAAGGTCAATGCTGCTAAAAAACGCATTTCTAACGCTCTTTTGGCGCTTCTGGTGTTTATCTTTATGTATGCCCTTCTACAGTTCTTAGTGCCAGGAGGCTTATTCTAGTGAAGACTGCATTACGACGCTTAAGTTTGTTAACTGTTCCCCTCCTGCTTTTTGTATCGGTATTGAGCGTCCACCTTGCCCGGCCCAGCGCAGCCCAAGCAGCAACCGCTAGTGTAACGTGTGCTGATGGCAGTGATGCCCCTGGTGGTGATACGGCGAACTGCTCTGACTGCCCGAAACCGTCTTTCTTCGGACTCAAACCCTGGTATTACTACTTACCACTGAAAAGACCGCCACAAAATTTGCCGGGAGGACCAGTCACCGGTAAATGCGTGGTTGACCTGGCATTAACTGATTCAAGCCAGAACACTAATGAAGGCAACATTAACAAATTATGGTTAATCGGCATTGTGCTGTTCGAAGACTTGTTAAGGATTGCCAGTTTGGTGGCAGTGGTATTTGTAATCTACGGCGGCGTGCGCTACATCACCAGCCAGGGCGAACCGGATCAAACCAAAGCCGCCCAAGGCACTATTATTGACGCGCTGATTGGTCTAGTTATTGCCATAGTCGGGGCAACAGTGGTAGCGTTTATAGGTAATCACCTAGGAGGAGGACCCTAATGCTTTGGCGACTAGCCCTCGATAACCCATTTCCAAACGTCCATGCCGATAATGCTTCGCTGCAGAAGATACTTGGTCTGGTTTTTGGCACCATCGCCGCAGTAACGGTTATTTTCATCATTATTAATGCAATCCGTTATTCCACTAGCCTAGGCGACCCCCAAGCCAATGCCCGTATCCGCAATAGCATAATATATGCCTCAATTGGCCTAGTTATAGTGCTCGGCGCCGAGGCTATCGTGACGCTGGCCATTGGGAGGCTTTAGAGTGAAAAAATTACTGGCCACCATCTTCCTGGTATTGTTCATGGTGCCTGTTACCACCGCCCCGTTAGCCGCTGCTGCCGTTGGCAATATTAGCGATGTTTGCCATAATGCCGACTCAACCCAAGTATCGGATACCTGCAAAAATCCGGCCAATCAATCGCCCGATCCGAATGCACCCAATCCCATCTTTGGTCCGGGCGGCATCTTAACCACGCTTATCAACATATTATCGTTGGCTGTCGGTGTCATATCGGTCTTTGTCATTTTAATCGCCGGCATTAAGTTTATAACCTCGTCGGGCGAACCTCAAAGCGTAAATAGCGCCCGTAATACAATTCTATACGCTGTCATTGCCCTGGTGATAACAATGAGCGCGCAACTAGCTGTTAGGTTAATACTAAGCCGACTACCCAACTAAAGGAGCTATATGAAATACCTAATAATGACAGTAACCCTCATCGCCCTCGTTTTTATGTTTTTGGTTGTTCCCAAACCGGCTGCGGCGCTATTTGACGATGCCAAAAACCAGGCTTGCCAAGGCCTTACGGTAGATAATACGCCGCCCGCCGCCCCAGGGGCTACACCCGCGGCCACTAACTGCGACCAAACTTCGGCCAACAGCAAGGTCAATGGCATATTAAAGGCTGCAATCAATGGTTTTTCACTGGTTATCGGCGTAATTGCCACTATTATGGTCATCATTGGCGGCCTCAAGTACGTTACCTCAGCGGGTGATGCCAATAATGTTAACAATGCTAAAAATACTATCCTCTACGCCATCATCGGTCTAGTGGTGGTAATGCTTGCCCAGACAATCCTGCATTTCGTCGTTAATAGAGTGAATCCGCTACCACCTTGCCCTCCCTTTAAAACGACCCTACCGGATGGCAGCCCGTGTAAATAGCCTGCCTGCGGGCTTGAATCCCCTAAACTGTTTGTGGTATAAACAGGTAGAATCATAAAGAAAGGTCAACTAAATGTTAAAAACACTTAAAAAGTTAATAATCAGCACGTCGTTGCTCGGCTTATTCTTCGCTCCAATTGTCGGTACCATGGGCGTAGCTTCGGCCGCCGCGGCTAATTGTACTGATGCTGCTGCGAACGTTACGGACTGTCTAAACGCCGGCGCCTGTTTGCAAACGGAAGCTACGACTTGCGATGACGGCAGCGGTCTCGACGCCAATGCCCGCGTCAACAACATCATCAAGCTCGTCATTAACATTTTCTCCCTGGTTGTCGGTGTCATCTCGGTCATCATGATAATCATCGGCGGGCTCAAGTACATCACCTCGTCGGGTGATTCAACCAACGTCCAAGGTGCCAAAAACACTATCCTCTATGCCATCATCGGTCTAGTGGTAGTCGCTCTGGCCCAGGTAATAGTGCGCTTTGTCCTCGCCAAGGTTGCTCCCAGCGCCGGTTCCTAATACGAAAATCTAGTATTAAAAAAGCCGCTCATCGGGAGCGGCTTTTTTGTTTGGTGGATCTATCGGCTATAGAACCTGAATTTTCTTGACTGTGTCTTGTTTCAATTTGGTGAACGAGATAGTCAGGACGCCATCTTTCAATACGGCCTCGACTTCATCCTCTTTAACCGGTACGGGCAGAGCAATGCTGCGGGAGAATTCGCCCCAGTAACATTCCTGCACGAAATAGTTCTCAACGTCGTCTTCATTGCCGGCTGACAGGGTGCCACGCACGCTCAGTGTGTTATCGGCAATGCTGACATCCAGGTCGTTCTTGTTGACGCCGGCGGTGCGCGCCTTAACGACTAACTTATCCTTGGTTTCATAAACATCAACGGCTAGTTGGCCCGGTACGGCCTCATCCTCATCCCACTCATCGGCTGACGGTGCCGCGCTATCATCAGTTGACGGTGCCGCGCTAGCCGCATCGCCAGGTTCGTCGTCGCCCAGGAAGGCGGCGGTCAACTCATCTTCCATCAGTAAATCTTCGTCTCGATTTCGTCGAGCCATAGTTGTTACCCTCCACAAGTAGTAATGTTTTGACTTTTGTCCAAACTATTTGTGTTACTAGCAGTATAGCTTATGGCACAAACAGGGTGCAATGGTACAGCACACACATTTACAACATAATGATTACAACACGCCAAAATTACCGTAGTTACGCTTGTGTCTAACTGCTTGGGCCTTAGTATCATGGAAATATGCGTTTGTTGGAAAAAGTCATCAGCGTCCTGGCGCCACATAGCTGTCTAGGCTGTGGTCAAGAAGGTAGTCTATTATGCTCCTGGTGCCAGCCGGACGCGGCTCTGCCCCTGCCGGCGCAGTGTTATCGTTGCCACCGTTTGAGTCCCGATAACCGCGTCTGCCAGCGTTGCCGCCCCAAAACGCGGCTTAGCTATGTTTGGTTGACGGCTGAATATGACGGCCTGGTCAAACAGTTAATTTACGAGCTCAAGTTTGGCCGCAACCGTGCCGCTGCCGAGGTCGTCGCCAACCTCATGCACGACAGCCTGCCGTATCTGTCGCCCGAAACACTTATAGTTCACGTGCCGACCAGCACCTCGCACGTCCGGCGGCGCGGTTACGATCAATCAAAACTAATTGCTAATCGTCTGGCCCAGCGATTGGAACGACGCCATTTAACGTTGTTGGCTCGCAGAGGCCAAAGCCAGCAAGTCGGCCGCCGTCGTGCCGAACGACTTACGCAGCTGAGCGGCGCGTTCCGGCCGCTGAAAACTGACGTTATTAAGGGTGCTGCTATTTTGTTGGTTGATGACGTGTTGACAACCGGCGCCACGCTTGAGGAAGCCGCCCGCACCCTCAAAAGAGCCGGCGCCAAACAGGTTATGGCCGCCGTTTTCGCGCGAAGCCAATAAGTATTGATTGGGGCCCCCGCGAAGAGAGGATTCTTCGCGGGGCTAAGCGAGGCTCTTGTTGAAGGCTGAAAGTAAAAACGACTTCCATATTGTTTTTACGGAAGCCGAAATACAAGACTGAGCTGGCGGAGGGGGTGGGATTCGAACCCACGAGACCTTGCGGCCTGGCGGTTTTCAAGACCGCTGCACTAGACCGGACTATGCGACCCCTCCACGAAGCTTATTCTACTGGGGTCCCCGCAAAATGCCAACGCAGTGCATTTTGTGGGGGTAAGGAGCAACAATACAAAACCTCACTAAATTTTGGCCACTTGATTGCCAAAATTTCAAGTGAGGTCGATATTAGTTGCAACGTGGCGGAGAGGGAGGGATTCGAACCCTCGCGGGGGCTTATGGCCCCCCTATCGAT
>CAZVBA010000002.1:0-40307 GCA_964625325.1 uncultured Candidatus Saccharibacteria bacterium
GTGCAGGGATTCGGAAATGTCGGCTCTTTCTTCGGCATAGTAGCCGAGCAAGACCAGCCCAATTGGCGCCTGGTGGCAGCCACTGATTCCAGCGGTGGTCCGCACAAACCCGGCGGCCTTAACGCCGAGGAAGTCGACAGTTACAAAAAACGCACCGGCCCGCTTAAGGACTACCAGACCAATGGGGCCAAAACCATCAGCAACAATGAACTAATTGGTCTTGATGTCGAAGTGCTGGTGTTGGCGGCGCTGGGCGATGTTGTTACCAAAGACAACATGGACCAGGTCAAAGCCAAGATGGTATTGGAGCTGGCCAACGGTCCGGTCAGCGAAGAAGCTTACCAGGCTTTGACGGCCCGTGGCACGGTGATAATCCCAGATATCTTAGCCAACGCCGGCGGCGTGATAGTCAGCTACCTGGAGTGGCTGCAGAATAAAAGCGGCGAGCATTGGGACGAAGCCAAGGTTAATAAAGAGCTGGAAAAATACCTGGTCAAAGCTACTCGCGACGTCTACGAGTACGCCGAAAAGGAAGAAGTATCACTTAAAGACGCCGCCCTGTCGCTAGCCATGCAGCGTATTCTCAACAATCGCCAAATGCCAGCCGGTTAGTCGCATGGTACAATTGCAGATATTGTTAAGAGGTATAAACCATGGCCGATCGGGAACCGACTAAAGCAACCATTCTCAAAAGTGTCGAAATTGCTCGAGATGAGCTCGACAAAATACCCACCGCCAAACTAAAAGGTCCGCTAAGCGGGTTTGTAAACTTTATACGTGAGCAAGGCGTTGTCGGCCTGGCCGTCGGCCTTGTGTTAGGTGTAGCCGCCAAGAGTGTGGTTGATTCACTGGTCGATAACATCTTTAATCCAATTATTGGCGCACTCAGCGGTGGCCCGAACCTCAGCAGCAAATTCATCTGCCTACGGCACAATGAAGTTGGCACTTGTGCCAGCAAATTAGGTTACGGTAATGTCATTAACTCACTAATGAGCTTCCTGATTGTGGCCGCCGTGGTCTACTTTGTCGTCAAAAGCCTCAAACTTGATCGTCTGGATAAGAAGAAGGACTAGTGTCTACCCGGTCAGCCAGCGTCTGCAAACGTTTGGTGGCCGCGAACGTAATAATATGACCGGCCGCCCGCAACTGTGGGCTTAAGGTCATCGCCTCACGCCCATATGAAGCGGCTGCCTTTATAACGGCTGCCGCACTATCGGCTTTGGCACGAACCTCAAAACCATCTTTCATCAAGATATCTTCGGCCTGACCAAGAATAAAACTGGGCCGACCTTGGACGACCTGTGTCGGCAACTGCCATGGGAAAAATACTGCCGTACCGCCCGGCTTTATGACACGATTGAGTTCGATAATAAAGTTCATCGGACTGACGCGGGCATCACCTGTCGCGTGAAAGACATCATCATAACGTGGCCAATGGTTCACGAGCAGGCATGTGACCGACTTATCAGGTAGCGCACTGAGGTCAAACGGATGAGCCTGTTGCTGATGGTCTTTAAACTCGGCGGCCCGTTGCACGAGTTGGGTATCAAAAATGTCAGGGTGGTCAAGGGCCAGCTGAGCCGCAGCCCGTAAATCACTTGGATCGCGCCAGTCCAGGCTTGTTACTTTGAATGGTCGCATATGGGTATGGCTTAAATTAGTCAACTGACCTGCCAGATAGCGGATAAAGCTGCGGGCCCGCGTCTCGTTCATCATGGCAGCCGTCAATTCGTAGAGCAAAGTCGTTCCAACTGGCTCGGCCTTCAAGGTTTCCCAACGTCCTTCACCCGGTTTGGTTTCAAGCTCATATTCGCGCACATACTGTTTGTCGGTGTTGACCAGGGCAGTTTCATAACGGGCAATATGCTCATTGGTCGCTTTTGCATCGCCACTTATCTTAGGCGGTGCATTATACAAAGCGTCAACCAGGGTAGCTCGCACCAAAGGCCGGTTCGAGTGAACCGTTCGACGAGCCGCATCAATCATACCGGTCGAGACCCAGCTTTCCCCGAGAATGCGTTTCATTTTGCCAATGCTCATGGTGTCTAACGGCGTGTTTAGCGCCCGCTGCACACTGCCGGCGATACTATCACAGCGTTTGAGCTGTTCCAGTCGCTGCATCTCAGCCTGTAGAGGAAAGCCGGCGCCAACCGTAACAATATCTATTGGCCCGCTGGTGTTGTTAATAGATTCATCTACATAACGGTTCGCCAAAAAACGCCAGACCCGTTCAGCACTCAAGCCAAACACGCCTTGGTCTTCAGGATTGAAAGGGACTTCGATGACACCATCATATGGTGGCGCCGCTGATTCACCTCGTTGATCACTCATGGCGAAACTGACTATAAAACTAAACTAAGACTTTTACAAACTTAAGCAGCGTAGCAAAACTATTGTTGCATATGTATCAGTAAGCATATAATTAAGGGTAGTAATAATAGGAGAAACCTAAAATGTACGTTGTAAAAGTATTAAAGCGCAAAGACGCGTCCTCTTTAATAGTGGGCGTGGTCGTTGCCATGCTCGTTGGCCAATTTCTATCATTTAGTCTGCAAGATTTAGCCAGCAAAATTGCTCTCTGGAAGTGGAGCGGCAGCGTCGGCGGTTACGGCGGACCGGGCAACGGTTTTCAGGTTATGTACATTCAGCCGTTTGTCGGCATGATACTAGGCCTGATTGGTCTGGAAATTTTAGTACGGCTTTACGTCTATCTGCACGGCATGGTTAGCAAATAGAGTAGGAGGTAAGCAATGGCGGTCGTGCCAAAACCCAATCCTAAACTGAGCGACGCCCAAAAGGATGTCTTGTTCAACAAGGCGACCGAGGCGCCGTTCACCGGCAAGTTCCTGCACAATAAAGACAGTGGCATGTACACTTGCGCCAACTGCGGCGCAGAACTGTTCGACAGTAAAGATAAATTTGACTCAAAAGCGCCGGGATTGCAAGGCTGGCCAAGTTTTGCTGATGTGGCTGACAAGGGCTCAGTCAAGCTTGTCGAGGACAAATCATTTGGCATGCACCGTGTCGAAGTAACTTGCGCCAACTGTGGTGTTCACCTGGGTCATGTGTTCAATGAGGCAGGTGATTCGCCAAATGGAACGCACTTTTGTGTGAACTCGTGCGCCCTCGACTTCAAACCAAAAACTAAAAAGTAGCTTATTCTTGAGGAGTGTTTTTTTCGGCCTTGAGACGTTTGTATTCTTTGTTTGTTTGCTCGTAAAAACGTTTCATAAGAAAACTCGGCAAAGGTTCACCGGTGTTTGGATCCAGAACGGCCGGTCGCTTAACTACTAACACCTGATGATCTTTTTCAGTCTCGAAAGTATGAATGGCTTCACCTTCGGGCACTTCCTTTAGATTAACACCAATCAGTGTGCCACGATCTCTGGCATTACCGGTCCGGACACCAGCGCCTATTTCTGAAGTGTCGATGGTAACTAAATCGCCGGCTATAGCCACTGGCTCAATTGTTACGGCCGGCATTCTCGAAGCAACATTAACATATGCCCGTAACCTTAGGTCATTAACGACTTCGGTGGTTGCTAAAAGTAGGGGATTGCCGTCTGGCATGGTCCTTGAGTTACTCTTTCATCTAATAAATAACACCTGATTTAGAGAGTATATTAACATAAATACACCAAAAAGTCCAATCTATTCTATGGTTGGCTTTGGGTTACTGTTTTTTTGCTGAGCAGTGTTTTGTAGGGCCTGACGTATGGACGCGACGGCACGGTCGACTTCAAGCCGAAAAGTAGAAAGTCAGATATAATCAAGCTATGGTTAAAAGTCATGTACACATCATAAAGATGGGCGGCACTATTGAATTTATTGACCCAGCCTATGATGCAATGAACAAGAAACTCATGCATCTTGATACCACTATCGAAAGCTATCTTCAGAATCTTATCCAGCCCCACTTCAACTTTAGTGTTGAAACAGTCATAACGAAGGATAGTCGTGATATCGACGAGAGTGACCGCAACAAACTAGCTGAAGCTATACAGAGCACACCGCATACCAATATCATAGTCACACACGGAACCTTTACAATGAAACAGACGACCGAATTCTTAGAAAAACAGGGGCTAACTGACAAGAAAGTAATTTTGACCGGTTCAATGATTCCTATAACGGGCTTTACCGCGTCAGACGCAGGCTTCAATTTAGGTTTTGCGATCGCCTCATTTGCGAGTATTGACCCAGGTGTTTACCTATCAATGAATGGCGGCATATTTACTGCCGCAGATGTTGATAAAAACGAGGAACTCCTAAGGTTTGAGTAGTACTCTTTTGATACTGCTACAATAGAGCGAATGAAGAATAAGGATGTAATCCCGACCAAGTTGCTGTGGGTGGACTTGGAAATGACCGGCTTGGACCCGCGCGAGGACGTTATTTTAGAGGTAGCGGCCGAAATTACCGACTTTGATTTGAAAACGCTGGAAAGCTACGAGTCAACAGTCAAACACAAGCGTGATGTAGTGACCGAGCGCATGCAAAAAAACACCTTCTGGCAGGATTTTCCGGGCAACCGCGAAGACTTCCTGAAAAACCTGGAAAACGGCAAGCCGTTGGCCCAAGTTGAGGCCGAACTGGTGGCGCTGGTGGACAAACACTTTGGCACCGAGCCGGCTGTGCTGGCAGGGAATACCATTTACAGTGACAAAAGCTTCATCAAGCAGTGGATGCCGCTGCTGGATCTCAAGCTGCACTACCGCTTGCTCGATGTCAGCGCCTGGAAGATACTAATGCAGGGCAAATACGGCGTGGTTTATGAAAAAACCAACAGCCACCGCGCCTTTGATGACATCCAGGCTTCAATCGCTGAGCTTCAGTACTATCTTGATTGGTTCAAACAAAACACAAGCGGCTCTTGACAAACGGTTCAAACAGGATAAATATACTTACCAGACAATATTTAACGGTTCGATAAAAGGAAAAACAACATGGGATTATACGGAATCGAACACTGCGGTAATGATGGATTGAGCCGGGCGCACATAGCACCTGAATTGGATCTAAGGGAAGTTTGTTTTGTATCTTCAGATAGGGGTCATTTTAAAGTAGTGGACGGTAAGCCACTACTCCCTTTGCCAGTACAACTTGAGCGAGTACCGGTGGAAGCGCCGTTGGAACCAACTGCAGAAGAAATGGTAAAACCAACGCTGACTTATCATCTAGGTGCCCTCTACCTATAGACCTGCTATGCTGGTCCGTATGGACCACAAAACCGTTGAAGATTACATTTTAAGTATGACCAATGCCAAGCTGGACTATCCGTTTGGCGAGGATGTGGCGGTATACAAGGTAAAAGATAAAATGTTTGCCTTAATCCAGGAAAAGAAGACGCCGGTGCGCCTTAGTTTGAAATGCGACCCGCAGCTGGCCGTCCTACTGCGTGAAAAATACGAAACCGTCATGGCCGGCTACCATCTGAATAAGAAACATTGGAATACCATTGTGCTGACCGGACAGTTGCCCTGGGAAGAAATCCAGGCCTTTATCCGCCACAGTTATGACTTGGTCGCCAAAAACGATTCCGAGATACCGACTTTTAAGTAGACTTGGTTGAGGCCAATAGAACGGTGGCTTGGTTGAACTCGTTATTCAAAATTTGCTGCAAGACCCGGCTGCTAGTGGTATCGTAAGTCGCTTTGAGTAATTTTTGATAATCCACCAGTTGTTTTTGCATGACCTGGATAAAGGCCTCATCATAGCGATTATTTAGTGCGGCCTCTGTAAGGGCGGCATCGGTCTGACTATTCTGCTTAAGTGCCAGTACTTTTGTATTAACCTTTTGACCGCTTTTTTTCAGTTGGGCGAGAACATCCTTTTGATTGGTCATGACGGTGAGTTCGGTATTAACGGCCAGTTGGCTGGCAGCTGACGTTTGGGCCTTTTGAGCGCCGATAGTGCTGACACGGATGAGTTCTTGCTGGGTTTGGGCGATACCGACCAATGATTCATTCTTAGAACCGCCAAACAGCAGGGAAGACAACAGCACAATAATGATCAGTAAGACGGCGCCAGCCAGGCCGATTTTGATATAGCGCTGCCTACCGCTACCGCCAAAGCCGGGCAGTAATGAGCGTTTAGGGGCGTTGGCGCCATGATTGAGGATAAAATCGTAATCAGCTGGAGTAGGCGCCGGTGTATTCGGTTGCATTCCTCTAGGATACAGAAACTTGAAACCTTAAACTAGAAGCATAAGCCACATCTTTGACAAATGAGCATAAGTATGATACACTGACTCTAACGTAAATAACAAATACGAAGAAAGCAAAAAAATGCCAGAAGTACCCAGCCACAATCCAGAAGCGCAAGAAGCACAACTCGATAATAAAGGGTTTGCTAAAGAAGTTGAAAAACTACTTGCTGGTGAGATTGACCCCGCAACGGGTTGGTTTCGTTTTGGGACAGATGCTGTACGTCGTGTTCTAGATCAAAAATCTGGTAATCGAGCCATTGAAACGCTTAGCTTAGCCACCACTGATATCAAAACAGGCGAAAAAGGTGTGGTATATAAGGCAGAGGGCGAAGTACAAGCTGGAGAGGGTCAATATAAAACTGATGTATATCGCAGAACTGAATTTAATCCTGACGGTAAAATTATAGAAGTTGACTATGACGTGACGCCAAACGGTAGTATCGGTGCTATTGAAGCCTCACGAGTTGTAGAAGGCCAGGCTCAGATGGATGCTATGCGTGAAAGGCTCCACCAAAGCATACAATCTCCAAACAAAGCCGCTTAAGCAAAGTATAAGTTCGAATAAGAGCCGGAGCAATCCGGCTCTTTTCTTATGCTTGCCACTTTACCCCTGATACTTGATACTTGATAGATATGGATGCCGTCGAGGATGTTAAAAGTCGTCTAGCTATTGAGGATGTGGTTGCTGAGTACGTCGAGCTTAAGCGTTCAGGCCGCAACTTCAAAGGCCTAAGCCCGTTTACCTCTGAAAAAACGCCCAGTTTTATAGTTAGCCCGGAGAAGCAAATCTGGCACGACTTTTCTAGTGGCAAGGGCGGCGACAGCTTTACGTTTGTAATGGAAATGGAGGGGCTGGACTTCAAGGGGGCTCTGGAATTGCTGGCCCGCAAGGCTGGCGTGGACCTCAGCCAGTACCAGCAGGGTGACGGGCAGCGCGGCAGGCAAAAAGAACGGTTATACGAAGCGCTGGAGCTAGCCACCAAGTTTTACCAGGTGCACTTTAGCAAGAGCCAATCTACATTGGAATACGTCTTTAAGCAGCGCGGTTATACCAAAGATACCGCCCTAAAGTTCCGGCTGGGTTATTCGCCGAACACCGGCAGCGCGCTGGTAACTTTTATGAAACAGAAAGGCTTTACTGCTACCGAAATCAAGCAGGCCGGGCTGAGCAACCAGCGCGGTAGCGACATGTTCCGCGCCCGCCTGATGGTGCCGCTGATGGACGCTACCGGCCGGGTCATCGGCTTCACAGCCCGGTTACTGGACGACGACCCCGATGCGCCGAAGTACATAAACACGCCGCAAACCATTGTGTATGACAAGAGCCGCCACATTTTTGGCCTGAACCTGGCCAAAGAGGGCATTCGCAAAAGTAACTATGTGGTACTGACCGAAGGCAATCTGGACGTTATCGCCAGCCACCAGGCCGGCGTTACCCAAACCGTGGCCACCGCCGGCACGGCCCTGACTGAGTCGCAGCTCAAGGGGCTGCGCCGGTTCACAGACGATGTCCGGCTCTGCTTTGACGAAGACAAAGCCGGTGTGGCCGCGACTGAGCGAGCCATTCCGATTGCCGCCAAAGTCGGCGTCAACCTCAGCATTATCACCTTGCCAAGCGGCAAAGACCCCGACGAACTTATTAAACAAGACCCCAAGAAGTGGGAAGCGGTCATCACCAAGCCGATTTACGTGCTGGACTGGCTGATTGACGAGTACAAAAAGCGCCTCGACCTAACCAGCGCCGTCGGTAAGCGGCAGTTCAGCGACGTGTTGCTGAAAACTATCCGCGAACTGCCGGACAGCGTCGAACAGGACCATTACCTGACTAAAATTGCTGAGATTATCGACGTTAGCAAGAGCGCGCTGGAGACCAAACTGACGCGCGGTGGCCAGGCGGCTACTAGCCGGCCGCGCAAACACACCGCGCCGCCGCAAACCACCAGGCAAGAAGCCGACCAGATAAAGACTCAGAACCATCTGCTGGCCATCACGCTGTTGCGGCCTGATTTGCGGGAGTTTTTAGGTTCAATTGAAGCCGATATGTTAAGCGGCGATCAGGCCCAGGAAATGTCGGCCTATCTTAAAAAACACCCTGAAAGCACTGCTGAACAAATAAGTAGTCACTTTTCCCGCACCGCCGCCAAAGAAGTGCCTGCCACGTTGCAGAAGCTTAGCGATTATGTTAAAATGTTAGCATTACTGTTTGAGGAACTTTACCAGGACCTCGAGACTTTAGAGCTTCGTTACGAAGCCGCTCGACTGAAGGCCCGGTTAATAACACAATACGTCCATCAGCAAAAACAACGTCTGGCTACAGCAATGCGTGAAGCCCACCGTGGCGGCAACGCCTCATTGCTAGCTGAAGCCAAGGCGCTCGATACACTACTTAATGATGCTACCAAGGAGATAACGCATGGCGACTGACAAAGCCAAACCAGCCGATGATAAAACTACCGATGATGCTCCCGACGCCCACGCCCTGGACGCGGTCAAGCAGGAGCTGTTCGACAAGGCCAAAAAAGACGGCAAGATTGACCAGCGCGATATCTTTGCCAAAATTCCCGACACACCAGAGAATGTCGACGTGTTGGATTCGCTGTATACCGAACTGGCCGACGCTGGCTTGCAAATTGTCGGTGCCAATGACGAGTGGACAAGCGACGACACCGAAGAAATCGTCCTGGAAGAACAAGTTTATCTAGATGACATTGCCGACGACTCGGTGCGTCTATACTTGCGTGAAATCGGCAAGATTCCGCTACTCAGCGCCGAAGAAGAATTAGCCTTGGCCCAAAAAGTCGTCTCTGGCGATAAACGCTCCAAAGACAAGATGGCTGAAGCCAACATGCGCCTGGTTGTTTCGATTGCCAAGCGATACGTTGGGCGCGGCCTGGATCTGCTGGACCTAATTCAAGAGGGCAATACCGGATTGCTGCGCGCCGTCGAGAAGTTTGACCCGGACAAGGGCTTTAAATTTTCGACCTACGCCACCTGGTGGATTCGCCAGGCCATTACCCGCGCTATCGCCGACCAAGCCCGCACCATCCGTATCCCGGTGCACATGGTTGAGACCATCAACAAACTGCTGCGCACCCAGCGTCGTCTGACCCAGGAGCTCAACCGCGAACCGACCAATGAAGAAATCGCCCAAGCCATGGAAATCGACGTCGACAAGGTTGAGCACATCATGAAGATCAAGCAGGACATTTCCTCGCTCGACGCCAGCGTGCGTGATGACGAGGAAGATTCTGTGCTGGGTGACTTCATCGTTGATGAAGACACCGTCAGCCCAGAAGAATCAGCTACTGGACAACTGCTCAAAGAACATGTCAAAGACATGCTAGGAAGCCTCACCGAACGAGAACAAAAAATACTGAAGCTACGCTTTGGCCTGGAAGACGGCAAAAGTCACACGCTTGAGGAAGTAGGGCAGGAGTTTTCGGTCACCCGCGAGCGCATCCGCCAGATTGAAGCCAAAGCTTTAGCCAAACTCAGGAAACATAAGGATGCAAAGAAATTACACGATTATATTAAGTAAGAACTACTCCTAGAAGCGAAAAGGTGAAATTTCACTAGGCGGCAAGGGCTAGATCTGCTGAGGATGTAGCTTCAGAGCGTGCGTGGTCGCGTAGAGCAACAAATTTGGCAATTTGTTCGCTGACACCTTGTTCATATTGTTCGAATGGGGGAGGGTCTCCCATGTCCATATCCTCCATAAGTGTAGATAATTTTTTATAAGAACTTTCGAGCTCACTTTGTGAATATCCATATTGGTCACTAGTAATTCCTAATTTTTTTGCATGAAAGGCGCCCAAAAAACCGCTAAGTCCATCAACTGATTTTGAAAACTTCGCTACTGGAGATTTTTCCGGATCTTCACTTGCAGAATAAGTTTCCTGAAGCCTGAGCGCTGAGTCCCCAGCTTCTTTAAGAAGCTCACCAACCGCATTAGGCATAGCAAACCAACCTAAGGTGTGGCCAACTGGCTGTCGGTCATGCGTTACTTCAATTAGGGGCTTGCTTTCAGAATTAGAAAGCATTGTAATTTTAGGTGCATCCACTTGTGTTTCTGCAGAGGTTGCAGTGTCTGCTAAAGGAATTTCTCCACGGCTGAAACTTTCTGCATACGTT
This sequence comes from uncultured Candidatus Saccharibacteria bacterium, assembly GCA_964625325.1. Classification (GTDB taxonomy): domain Bacteria; phylum Patescibacteriota; class Saccharimonadia; order Saccharimonadales; family CAYVSP01; genus CAZILM01. Next base: position 10,340 of record CAZVBA010000002.1, read on the forward strand.
TCATAGGGTATAAAACCAGTTTCAAGAGCTTTGAATTTAAGTGGGGTACCAGGGTCTGCTTCGGTTTTTACTTTATTTAATTGTTCGTTTGAGGGAAACCTGGTGGCAAAATACTCAGTGTTGCCAACCAATATTCGCTCTGAACCGAACGCTAGTAATGGTTCCAATACTTCCTCCGCTTGTTTCACATTTGGCACACGAGTATCCACCGATTCATTTAAGTAGATAGTGTCTTCAAGTGTGTCCACACGTAAAGTTCCACTATGAAACAGCTCCTCACGAATTTCTGGTGTCAGAGCATTTGTAGCACGCTCTCGCCAAGGTTGTCTGGCAGGTTGCATACTTTCTGGGCTTTGTGACGTAAGTTGTTCTGGCATTTTTATCTTATTCCAATACAAAAATACTACCATAAAAGTAACAATTAGTCAATGGGAGACCCTGAAAACACGAGGTACTCGCTCAGTTTTTCAGGAACCTACAGATGTCTGACAAGGGTGGGGCTCGCTTCAGTTCTAATCATGTGCTCCTTGGGCCTAAAGAAACAAAGAATCAGCCCTTTTTATTCGTAATTTATCTTTTACCAAGAAAACTTATTGGGCTAGGATAGTATCAAAGCCGGCAAGTTTGCTCTCTACCATAGCCGGATCTACTGTTGTAGGTTTACCATTAGAGCCCATAGAGGTGGACATACCGGCGGTGCGGCCGGTAGCAACATCGGTGTAATCTGCGTTGTAACTGCCATCTTCGGCCCGGGTAATACTTATCGTATCCAAGGTCCTAAAACCATGCTGTTGTGGATCGTTAAACGAAGTTTCATCGGTGTAATCGTATTGAAAGAAGTCCAGTGTCACCAGCTTGCGACTACCGTCGGGCAGAATATTCCATCTGAGCAAGAAGTTTGATTCTACGGTAGCGTCACCAGCTTTTATCGCCTTATATGACTCGACTAAGATATTCTGTTCTGTACCTACTGTCAGGCTATTCAGGCCATCAATATTCTCTTCAGGCGTACGAGTAGTTGCGTTACCACCTGTTTCATAAATGTCTATGCCATAGCCACGCCGTTTAGCGTATGCCAAAATACGTTCTGGTAAATCCCCCATTCGACTCTCAGCTGAGGCTAAGACTTTTTCAGCAACTTCTTTATTGTGCTGATTGGCTAATGTTTCGGGGTTGAGGGTAGTAGTGGTGCTTTCAGGAGCAGCGCTGGCTGAAGCGGTGCTTGGAGTGGTTGGTTTAGGCTCAGCACTACCTCCACCTGTGGTACAGGCTGCAACTAAAGCCAGTAGGGTGGCTGCAGCAACACCTGATGCTCGGGTATGGCGTTTCTTGTTGCCGCTGTGTAAACCAGGATCTTTATTCATGAAGTACATTCTAACACATTATTGAATATAAATCAATAGTTAATTGTAAAAGATTAATCTGCTAGAGTAACCTAGTGATGACTGTGAAAATTGTTGGAATTGGCGGGTTGCCGCGGAGCGGCAAGGATACGCTGGCCGATTTGTTTATCGAGGCCGGCTACTTTGGCTTTTCTTTCGGTGATTTTACCAGAGACAACGCCCGTAAACGGCACGCCGACAAGCCTGATCCCATCTCTGTTGCTAATATGACCGAGACTTCCAACTGGCTGCGCGAAACCGGTGGGCCGGACATTATTCTCAAAGAAGCGCTCAAAGAGTTTGACGAAGCCCAAGCGGCCGGCAAAGACTACAAAGGTCTGGTGCTTTTTAGCGTTCGCGTACCAGTGGAAGTGGACTGGATTTTGGCACACGGCGGGGAGCTGATTTGGGTTGAAGCGAGTGATGAGGTGCGTTATGCGCGTGATACCAAGCATCGGCGCGAAGGCGAGGTCGACATTCCTTTTGAAGAGTTTAAACGCCAGGAAGCGCTGCAATGGCAGCCCCAGCCGGGTATACCAGCCGATGCTCAAATGAATACCAGTTACGTTAAACAGCACGCCACCAAAATGCTGGTTAATGAAAGCAATAATCTAGATGGCTTCTTGGCCGAGGCTAAGAATTTAATCAATTCACTAGCCAGCTAGATTGACCACACCAGATACAGATGTTATAATATGGTTCACGTAGGAGTTTTATGCCTGATTTTGAGGAACTAAACCAAACTAACCCCGAATTTTTAGCGGCCGCCCAAGAACGCGCAACTGAAATTATAGCTATCGGGCTGGGAGTGGTTGAGTTAACCGAAACTATCTTGGGGGCACCGCTGCCTGAAACCGCAGAATTGCGCGATTCCACTATCTTACCGCCTGATTCCGTAACTAGCCGGGCTAAAGAAAAAGCTATTAGAGCCGCACTGACGGAAATAGGCATCGGCATGACCGCTGATAGGGGTCTGGCTGAAGCTGGTTTATCAAACGATGCCGTCGTCTTACTTGAAGGCGGGCAAAGACATAAGGTTGTCGCCGAGACCCACCTGTTGGGTACCGGGCCAGTTATTTTCTCGGGTTCGCCTAACCGGCTAATTGCCGGCGATGAACGAGCTACCGTAGCGCGCATTTTTGAACTGGCGGATGAAGAAATAGGTGAAACTGAATATGACATGGTTTACCATGTGGCCCAAAATCTCGACGGGTTTGAGCCGTTGCCGGAGGCGGTAGAAGTTGGCAAACTGACCGCTGAGGGTAATCTGGGCGAAGACGAGGTGTTTGGCACTCTACTGCATATTGGTACGATCAAAGAGGGGATGCAACCTGTCTATATCTTTGATGTGCCGCGGAAATATCTCTTTGACGAAGAGGGCAATCCCATCTTGAATGCCAGGGAGATCCAGGAGTTCCAGCAACCCAGCGCCGGACAGCAAATAGTTGCCTTTACAAGGCTTCTAGGACACGCCGAAGGCGCGGTTGCTACAAGTTCAACATATTATCCCTCTAGGCTGGGAGAAATTGTCCGCGCCAGCTTCAGTGCTCTGAAACAAGGACAAATTGTTCCAAAGATTGATATTGTGGCCTACTGTCCAGAGAGGCTTGCGAAGGTTAAAGGAGAGGACGAGCCGGCAATTCCTACGCTGGCTAATATGCTTGGCGAAGCTTTCACTGCCCGTAAAACTTTCCTTAATCTTCACAGTGAAATAGCTCAAAGCTCAAGCGATATAACCGAATAACACCAAAGATTTTTACGGCATATACAGCAGATCACCGAAGTTAGCGTATAATTACGGCTATGGATAAGGTGCCTGCGGCCAAGCTAAAAAAACTAGCAATTATTGATGGGAAGTCGGTTTTCTACCGTGGCTACTATGCCATGCCCAATTTGGCGACACCTGATGGCACGCCGACCGGCGGTGTTTTTGGCTTTGCCACCATGGCTCTGGAAGTGCTGCGCCGGCTCAAGCCGGATTACGTCTGCGTGGCCTGGGACAAGCCCAAAACTAACATCCGCAAACGCCTAAAGATTTATCCTGAATACAAAGCCGGCCGCAAGCCGGCGCCGGCTGATTTCTACGAACAAGTGCCGGTACTGCACGAGCTGCTGGATGCCTTTGGCTGGCCGCTTTATGAGCTGGACGACTACGAAGCCGACGACATCATGGGTACTTTAGCCATTCAGGCGGCCGAAAAGGGCATTGAAACCATGCTAATTACCTCTGATTTAGACATGTTGCAACTGGTCCACCCCAAAGTCCACGTTTACGCCCTTAAAAAGGGCCTCAGCAACATAGAATTGTTCCGCCCGGAAACATTTATTTTGAAATATGGCATCACGCCCGAGCAATTCTTAGACCTAAAAGCCCTGAAAGGCGACAGCTCGGACAATATTCCGGGCGTGCCTGGCATCGGCGAAAAGGGCGCGCTGGAGCTGCTCAAAGAGTACAAGACGCTTGATAATGTTTATAAAAACTTGGACCTTATTAAAGAAAGTGTGCGCAAAAAGCTGGAAGCCGGCAAGGACCTGGCGTACTTGAGCAAAAAATTAGGTGCGATTTGGACGGATGCGCCGATTAAGCTTGATTTGAAAGAAGTTGACGGCACCAAGGTGGACCCAGCGCGGTTGCAGAAACTGCTGCAAAAACTGCAATTCCGCAGCCTGCTGCGCCAGCTGCCGGAGGTCATGAAAGTCAGTCTGGAGGATCACGCCAAAGCGCAGGAACGGTTTGATGTCGAGCTCAACATCGGCAAAGGAACGGTAATAACCAACGACGACGACCTTAGCAAGGTTAAACTGGCGGCCACACCAGCGTTGGTGGTGCATAGCCGGGCCGGTAGTAAGCACGGTCGTGACCCTCAACTCCTGATACTTTCCAGCGAAGCCAAGCAAACCGTGGTGCTGGACCTGGAAAAGCTTAGCCGCGACGCCGTGCGTGACGCGGTAACCCGTAACCTGTCACCTGTAACCAAATTAGTCGGCTATGATCTGAAATACACCCTCAAAGTCTTGATTGAACTAGGCGTGGAATTGCCGCCGGTGGGACATGATGTGCTGGTAGGTGCTTTCCTGATCAATGCCTTGTTGCGCGCCCAGAGCTTGACTGACCTGGCCACAGCCGACCTGGACTACGACGGCTCGCCGTTTGAAGACCTGGATAAGGATGAACTGGCTAACCGGGCGGCCGAGATTGCCGGCGTCCTGACGGCACTTTATGATTACCAGACCAAGCAACTGGCCAAGACACCTAAGCTCGTCAAACTGGCCCGCGACCTCGAGTGGCCGGTCATTCCGGTGCTGGCGCGCATGGAGTACGAGGGCATCGAGCTGGACACTAAGTATTTGAAGAAAATGAGCGCCCAGCTGGACGATATGATCCTGAAGATCGAACAAGAGATTTACGGCCACGCCGACCATGAATTCAATATTGGTTCACCGGCACAACTGGCTGACGTTTTATTCACCAAACTCAACCTGCCGACGCAGGGGATTAAGAAAGGCAAGACCGGCTACTCTACCGCCGCCAGCGAGCTGGATAAACTACGCCCCGTCCATCCGATTATCAATCTCATCACCAGCTGGCGCGAGGTTACCAAGCTCAAGAACACCTATGTTGACGTCATGCCGAAGATGGTGGATGAGAAGTCGCGGCTGCACACCACCTACGATCTAACCGTGGCCCAAACTGGGCGGCTGAGTTCAAATGATCCTAACCTGCAGAACATTCCGGTACGCACCGACCTGGGCAAGCAAATCCGCACCGCCTTTGTGGCCGGTCCGGGCAAAATGTTTGTCAGTGCTGATTATTCCCAGTTTGAACTGCGCATTGCCGCCTATTTATCCAATGACCAGCGGCTGATAGATATGTTTAACAAGGATGTGGATGTTCATTTGGCCACTGCGGCTGAGGTTTATGGCCGGGCCGAAGAGGATGTTACTAAAAATATGCGTCGAGAGGCTAAAGTCCTGAATTTTGGTGTCATGTATGGTCTTGGTCCGCACGGTATGACTCAGCAAACCAGCCTGAATTACGAACAAGCCAAGAACTTTATCGATAAATACTTTGAGATTCGACCCAAGCTGCGGGTCTACATCGAATCGGTCCAGGAAAAAGCCAAAAAGGACGGCTATGTTGAGAATATTTTTGGCCGACGTCGCCCAACGCCGGATATCCATTCCAGCAATTTCGCGGTGCGCGAGGCCGCCATGCGCCAGGCCGTCAACATGCCCTTCCAGGGCAGCGCCGCTGACATTATGAAGCTGGCTATGATTGCCGTCGATAAAAAACTGGAGAGTAAGGACTGCAAGGTGCTGCTGCAAATCCACGACAGCCTGATTCTGGAATGCGACGAGAAAGAGGCTGAAAAAACCGCCAAGCTACTCAAAGAAACCATGGAGAATGTCCATAAACTGCCCGTAAAACTGACAGTCGACACCAGTATCGGCAAAAACTGGGGCGAACTTTAACCATGCAACCGGTAGAGGCCTTTAAGCCACTCGGAGTAATTACGATAACCTTAACATGGCTATCGCTAGGTTTCCTGGTCTATAAATGGCGCGGACACAAAAGCATGTCTTTCAGTCGACACGCCGCTGCCAACAAAACCGCTTTTACTATGATGGCGATTATTGAACCCTTTTTATTGGGCGGGTTCTTCTTATTCGTTGATAAATGGTTCGTGCCGACTTTCAATCTGCCCGCGTTATTCAGCGTACTGGTTGGCTTGTCGGCACTGGGCTTGCTTGTGGCGGCCTGGATTCCGGATGTCCCTGGTTTGAAACACAAGATACACGAATGGGCGGCCTATCCAGCGGCCGCCACCTTTGTGCCTCTTTCACTCATAATGTGCCTTGCGTCAGGTTTACCGACGCTCGTAAGAACAATGTGGATTGTCGCATTTACCTACGATACAGCGGTGGTACTCTTTTTCCTGATTAGCAAAAAAGCCAAAGAGTACCATCTCTACCTTCAAGCACCATATTTCGTGCTGTCGCACGCAGCTATTCTAATGACGGTATACATTCGATGAGCAAATTCATCTTTGTGCGGCACGGACAGAGCCAGGCTAATGCCGATGGTATTCTGGCTGACCCGCACTCGCCGCTGACGGAGGAAGGCTTGAAACAGGCTCGCCGGACCGGCTATGAGTTGCGCGGCATGGGAATCAAGACCGTCGTATGCTCGCCATTCCTGCGTGCCCAACAGACGGCCGAAACAATTGCCGGCGAGCTTGGCATTGATGTGGCGCATATTAAAATTATTGAGGAACTGCACGAGCGCCGGCTCGGCAAACTTGAACTAACGCCAAAGGTTCATGATTCCGAATGGTATGAAACGACCTATGGGGAAGAGGGCATGGAGCTGCGCCCGGACATCATTAAACGCATGCAAAAATGCTTGAGTAAGATTAAGGCGGAATCCAAGAATGGTCTGGTATTAGCCGTCGGCCATGGAGGGTCAGGCCGGTATCTCGTGCAGGTATCGCACGGTAAAAAACGGTTTGAGGATTTTGACATCCATGCACCCATCAACAACGCCGACTTTATAGAGGTTGAATTTTGAACAAGGGTAATACGCCTAAAGCGTTGGATAAAGACGGTCATGACACCGGCCTCAGGCTAGATTGGCAAGAAATTCATGGACCCCGCAGCCGTCCGGATTTGTACTGTGCCACGGCGCACATCTGGGTTTATAACAGCAAAGGTGAGGTACTATTGCAAAAACGAGGCCGTAACGTGTTGTCGTATCCGGGACGTTGGGACATCGCGGCGTCTGGGCACATAGATTATGGCGAAACTCCACTGACTGGTGCCCGCCGCGAACTCGAAGAAGAGATTGGCATAAGCGGGGAAGTGCTTGAGTTTGTCGGCGAACGAGAGGGACATAGAACGGTGAAGCCTGGCAACTGGCAGCATAATGAATTTGTCTGGGTGTATCTACTCAGACTCGATCGACCGACCTCAGAATTTGCCATACAGCCTGAAGAAGTCGACGATCTGCAGTGGCTAACATTGGATAAGCTTGAGATGGAAATTCATAATCCAAAAACTGCTGAGCGTTATGTGCCCCACAGCGACTATTACGATTTTATTATTGCCAAAATCCGCAAACGGCTAAAAGCTTAGCCATTGATTTAATAGCATAAATATTCTATAATCAGCCGTTATGGCTACTGATCCAAGTGATGGGAATCTTGTTCAAGCTGTCGAAAATGGCGAATCGGCAGAGACAATAGTTGACGGCAAAGTCCTCGTCAATACTTTTGCAGACCTGGCTGAAGCATTCAGGCCAATAGCCGCTGACCTGGAAGACAGCTGGATAAGAAGTGAGCGTATTAAGAAGTTTGCTATCGAGGAACTGGCTGACCTAGCCCTGGCCGCCAGCCTTGATGACGAAAGCGCCCCAGCCATTAATCGCGAAGATAGGCGAGACGGCAAAAAACATTTGGACGAGCGGGCGATTCAAATTGGGGTGGAGAGTATGGCCTTGGTACTGAGGTATGGCATTTATGAACACTATGCCGCTAGGCATGATGGCGCAGCAAAACCTGACCCGCACCGGTTCCGCGGCTTTGGCCAAGTTTCCAAATTGATTTCCGCGCCGCTTGAAGCCAAGAAGGAGGCGCTAACGGATGAAGACGAGCAAGAGCGCTTTGATAGTGAGTTGAGTAGGGTTGCGACAGACGCCGCCCAGGACCTGCTAGGAGTCTATGATCATATTTATCGATTGAGCCCCAAGCTTTTGCGGGCCACTGCCGAGTATGTTCGGTTGAGCGTGGGTAAAGCAAAATCTTTTATAGGCTGGCTGGAGCAGGTTGACCAGGAGCAAGACGGCGATTTTAGGGCAATGCTGGAGTTGCTGGCACACGATTTGCTGGAAAAGAACGATGCCTCCAACACCCTCCGGGCGGCTATTCAACATTTAGAAAGTGAAGCCAACGACCTTTTTGTCAGGCCTTTTAGTGAGCACGCCCTCAAAGGCAACGTAGATATTGTTAACCCTGCTACTAAGAAAACCCTAGAGTTTATTAGCAAGCTCAGCGGCGTTGGCGAGAAAACAGAAGCAGAACAAGATGAGTTTTATGACCGCTTTGCCGAAATGCGTAGTGAATGGCCACCGGAATTCGAAATCGAATATAAAGCCTTTAACCGTGGTATTACACAAGAGTTCGATGCCAGAATGAAAACGGTGCTAAGCAAGTACGTGAATCGTTCACGGCAAACACCTACCAGGGTACACCTAGATAGAGTTCTCGCCGAAGTGTTACCAGAACGAACCGGTTCGACAGCCAGACGGCGTGGCGCCAAAGGTGGACGGGTTACAGGTGGGGCTCGGGCTCAAACGGCACTTAAAGACGCTCTGGGGATTAGACCCGAAGCTGAACCGGAGAAGGCAACTAAGGCCGTACTCAAACAGAAGCAAGAGACTTCCTTGGTTGAGACAGAAGGCTCCGAAGATGAAATAAACCGAATGATAGCAAGGTATTGTAAAGCCAATCCTGAACCGGAGCTGGAGCGCAGCCTCAAAGATCTTGTTGAACATATTATGACTGCGCCGTTTGGTACTGGTACTAAAACGTTGGTAGGCAAGTTCGCTAGGGTTGAGGGTAAGAAATATGACCTACGGCGAGCGACAGTCCGGCATAATGATCAGGTGGAGTCCAGTGGATCGGTTGCTTTCCGGACCCGCATTATATACACGGTCGTAACCAATAACGGCGATGCCCCAATAGTGGCCGTCAAAGAAGTCTTGCATCATAACGTAATGGATAGAAAGTACAACAGCAAAGGCTGAGACAAGACCACTTGACATAAGCGCATTAAATGTATTATAGTACTGTTTCTTATGGCATTAGATGAACGCTTACAAGCTCGTGTTGAAACCGCCGCCGATGCGGCCTATACCTACGTGGCCGATTTTAAAGGACTCGATAAAGATTTGGTCCCCAGATCACCTGAGTGCCGACTAGTTACCGCTTCCATTAGTTTTGCCCTATACAAAGCTGGCGTTAAATATGAAATTGTATCCAGGGGCGGTGAGCATGTCGATGAACACCGCTACCTGGTACTTGGCAATACCGTAGTCGACGCCACTTGGAAGCAGTTTATCCCTGAATCCGATGCCGACGACTTACCCGATGTCTTTATAGGCTCGCGTGAACACCTGCAGGACATGGCTGAAACTCACGGCGCCAAACCCTGGGCTGTCCGCCTCTGGGATGAAGAAGGTCCACGTCGAGCATTATCGGTTGAAGAACGTATTGCCGAGGCCTACGACAAAGAGATGGGCCAAGCCGGCAACCAAACTTAGGCCATAAGTTCTTTGTACCAATCAACGTCATGGACTCGCAGATAAAGCGGGCGATCTTTGCTTGATTGCACGGCAATCGTAGCGGCTTCGAGGTTGCGCTCTTTACTTAATTTGTCTGCGCCGGGCAAGGGTTCGCCGCTGCTTTGGTCGGTGGCCAGGAAGCGCTTCCGGGAAAAGCCGATGACCACCGCCTGATCTTCCAGCACTAGTTGAGCAAAGCTGAGTAGCTCCCAGTTGAGACGCATGGTTTTACCAAAGCCGATACCTGGATCGAGCATGATTTTTCCCGGTTTAACGCCGGCGTCGAGAAGTTTTTGGCGTTGCTGCATAAGCTCGTCTAAAACCTGTTGGGCTGAATCAATTTTATAGTTTTGGTGGGCGTCTTGGATTGAAGTAGCAGCCAAGGGCAGGTGGCTGATTATACAAGCCGATTGGTGGCTGGCAATTACATCGATAAGCTTGGGATTCCTAAATGTCGTAACGTCGTTGATGATAATGTCACCAAGCGCCAGGGCCTTTTCAGCAACTTCCGGGTTGAAAGTGTCCAGCGACAGGCGGCCGGGGAACTCATTCAGCAGAGCTGGCAGTACTTGAGCTAGCCGGGCCCATTCCTCATCAGCTAAAATTGGTTGTACAAACGGATTGGTGGCCTGGGCGCCGACGTCGATGAGGGCGGCGCCATCGGCGAATAATTGTTTAGCTTGAGTCAGGGCGTTTACGGGCGTAAAAAAGCGGCCGCCGTCGCTGAAGCTGTCCGGCGTGACGTTTAGGATGCCGATTAAACGAACCATTGCTCCATGATACGTGATAGGATTGTCAGATGGAAACGGTGTATCTGGCCCTTGGCTCCAATGTCGGTGATAGCCGTGCATTTATAGCTCAAGCTATTGAGTCGTTGAGTGAATCGCTGAGTAACATACAGTCAGCACCGCTCTACCGTTCTAAAGCCGTCGGCTATACTGACCAACCAGATTTTCTGAATACGGTAGTTCGGGGCCAGACTGATTTAACGCCGCTAGAACTACTGAAATTTGTTAAAACGGTTGAACAAAAAACCGGTAGAGTTAGGCGGTTCCGCTGGGGCCCACGCGAAATCGACATCGATATAATTTTCTACGGAGATAAGGTAATCGAGGAAGAGGGGCTAACCATTCCGCACGCCCGCTTCCGCGAACGTGACTTTGTCCTGCGCCCGCTCTGCGACCTCAACCCCGATGCAATTGACCCGGTCGGTAAGCTGTCTGCTCGCGAACTTCTGAATAAATTACCCGCCGAACAACATTCAATTATGGCTACAGTTGATTGATAATGAATAAAATGGTCCAACGAATCGCCATGAAGGCACTGATAGTCAAGCACGGCAAAGTCCTTATAATCCGTGAAGCGGCGACATATGGGGATGGTACGCAGCGTGGACGGTACCATTTGCCGGGCGGCAGGGTAGAGTCGGGCGAAACGTATAAAGCCGCCCTGAGACGTGAAGTCAAAGAGGAAACTGGCTTAGATATTACCATCCAACAACCTTTATATGTCGGTGAATGGCGTCCGGTTATCCGTGGTGTTCCTCACCAAATTATTGCCGTCTTTTTTGTATGCACTCCTAAGACAGACCAAGTAAAACTCAGCAGCGAACATGATGATTATCAATGGATTTATCCGTTGAAGCAGAAAGACTTTGACATTATGGACCCTGAAGATAAGGTAATTGACCTATACAAAGCCAGCTAATACTGAAATTATTGCCAAAATTGACAGTTAATGTTATTATATAGCTGTTATGAGGTATTTTTTAGGCTTACTAGCGGTGGTGGCGCTGTTCATCCTGGTGGTGGTAATTGTCACGCATGGCGGTCCCAAAACCACGACGCCCAAAACGGCTAATGGCAGCAAAGCTGTAGTGCTGACCGATTATATCGATAAAAACAGCGAAGTTCACCTGTTTACAGATGGCCAGATTAATGCCGAGGAAAACCACCGTGCTACGGAAATTATAGTCAGCAAAGACACACGAACCATGACCGTCTACAAAGGTTATAACCTGGAAGTCCTTAGGCAACAGACCTATCCCAACACGCCGGCCGCCTATGACAACTTTCTGCGGGCTCTAGCCCAGACCAATTTTATTAAAGAAAAAACCGGCGTCAAACAAACCGACGAGCGCGGCATATGCGCCAGCGGCTCACGAATTATTTATGAGTTGCGCGATAGCGGTAAAGACGTAACCCGATTGTGGTCGACTAGTTGCGGTACCAGCCAGGGCACCTTTGGCGGTGCAGCTATCCGGGCCCAACTGCTATTCCAGAAGCAGATACCGGACTACAATAAGCTCCTCCTAGGCGTTTTTCTATAAACATGAGCGAAGTTGATCCGCATCCGTCGGTCAAAGAAACCCGCACGCCCATTGGGCGACTGTTTGAGCATATTCTTTTGGAAGAAGAAGGGGCGGGCAGCATTGAGTTCGTGCGGCGCCCACCCGGCGTCCGCCTAATCATTGCCGATGTGGCCCAGGACCGCATCTTACTGACCAGCGAATTCCGCCGCGAGCTGCGCGACTGGGATTGGCGGCTGCCGGGTGGCAAAATCTTTGACAGCCGCGAGGCTTGGCAGGCCTACGAACAGAGCGGCGGTGATATAATCGCTGCGGCCAGCGCCCAAGGTATCAAAGAAGCCGCCGAAGAAGCCGGTATGGCGGTAGTCGAGCCGCGGTTCTTACAGCAAATGGTGGACGGCGCCACCGTCGAATGGGATCTGTATTATTTTGTGGCCACACAGTGGGCCGAACGCTCGCAAGGCCCCCAGCCGGAAGCCGGCGAACAGTTTAGGGAAAGCCGATGGTTTGATTATTCAATAGTAGAGTCCATGATAGCCGACGGTGAAATGCATGAAGCCCGTAGCGCCCTGGCCGTGCTCCAATGGCTCAACACGTCCGACTGATTGTCCATAAAGCCTCTTGACTAAGCTCAACCGTAAGCGTATTACGGTATTAGTGCTGTATTAAAAGCAAACATGAATAATATAAACCTTGCCTACTTTGAGGCCGACGCGGCCTATCATCTCGATCAGTTTCAACCAGTTCAACTGGTCGATGAAGCCCGCGAAGCGCAAGGTCGCCAGGGGTTGGACAAGTACGACACGACCTTTGACCATTTTTTCTACGACTACGTTGGCGATATAAAAGATAGCCGTGAAGCACCGCTGGCGCTACGGGAACACGGCGACATGCTGATTAATTATCCAAACCGCATGTATCTCGGCTTTACCCAATCGGGCAAATTACTCTTGGTACGCAGCAGTTCCGAAGTCAGCCGCGAACAACCCGAAGCCTACTATATAGTTACAGCCAACCTGCAAACTGGTGAAGTGGTGCCGTGGTATGTCACGAACATGCTTGAGCGAACTAACAGCTTAATGGAGTTGAAGTTTGCACGCCAGCCGAAAGCTACCAGCGAAGAAATGGGTCATTTGATCGTTTCTGCCGGTAAGGTTGAGCTGACATTACCGGGCGGGCAATTTGAGCGCGTGCCCAATCTTGACAGCCAGTTCTTCACGCTTCTAGAGCGCCGCCAGCGCTGGCTCCAAGCCGAGGCCATGGCCCGTTTATTAACATATATGGCCGCCCTGGGCGTCCGAGAGACCTTGCCAGCTCAGCTGATACACTAGTAATGTGATAAAAGCCGTTATTTTTGATTGTTTCGGGGTGCTGACGGTTGATAAATGGAAAGAATTTGTCGCCACACTGCCGGAGGAGCACAAAGAACCGGCCCGTGGCTTTAATCATGATTACGATGCTGGCCGCATTACCGAGGCTGACTTTATTGAAAAGGTGAGGCAACTGACGGCTCGTGACCCAGGAGAAGTTGAACAAATACTGGTTGGTGATAGTAACAAGAATGAAGAGCTCCTCAGTTATATCAAGCAGCTTCGCCCACGTTATAAAATTGGCCTTCTAAGCAATGTGGCCAGTAACTGGGTGCGCGATTACTTACTAGACGAAGAAGATCAGAATTTATTTGATGCATTTATCTTCTCCTATGAAGAACGTACTACCAAACCTGACCTTAAAATATACCAAGCGGCGGCTGATAGGCTTGGAGTAAAGCCATCAGAATGCGTATTCATTGATGATACCGAGCGCTATTGTGAGGCAGCGCGGGAGCTGGGTATGCAGACTATCGATTATCAGGATTTCGCGCAGATGAAGCAAGAACTCGAGCAAATATTGGCCCGGTGATATATCACGGGCGGTATACGGACTGTGATATTTATCAATCTTGACGCCAACGAACCATAGGCGTATACCGGAAAGTATCCTTATAAAATAAAAAAGGAACCTCACGATGCCGACTACATTTGAAGTTGGCCCATTCCGACCCGGATGCGACAGAGAAGCTACGCTAGGCTATCCTCTAATGAGCTTTGCCGCTTGGGCGGTTCGACACGGTTGTACCATCGAACACGTGGATTGCTACACGGTTATCCATGATCCAAACATTCCGGCCAAGCAGCCCGTTGCAGATATTGGCGAGATGCAAACCCGAGCCATTGAAGCCCTAAGGCACCCGACGACTCCCTATGCGGAGGCAGCGGCGCCATTTCTTCAAGTCGCTTAACTAATTCGGATCACCAACCGCTTGTCTGTTTCGCAGAGTTCCTGTAGCTGATGCAAGTGCAGCCGCAAGGCACCGGCTAGAGCCGCGCTGTGCACGCCGATGATAATTTGCTTGGGTCCAACCGCCACCTCAACTTCAGCCTTAAACTGTTCACGAACATAGCCCTTAATCTGTTTTATCTCCGGCGGTTCGGCAAATTTGGATTTATCCAGTAAATCTCCCAGGTTAGTTGCCATGCTTCTATTGTACCTTTACCCACAAGATTCGCACTTGGATGCAGTACAAGGAAGCCGTGAAGCACGGAATGAGACGTACAAATGGTACGTTGATTGAGTACTGGAACGGCTGACACCGTAATGCGCCAAGAACAGCAGCGGCGTGACCAGCTATGCTGGACAGCAGGCTGCTGTGGTGCGAAACTTGGGTTATGCCGGAGTTACCAGAGGTTGAAACAGTTCGACGTGGGTTAAGCGCGCTGCTGCCAGGGAAGACAATTGTTGGCGTGACGCACGATTGGCAGAAATCGTTTCCCAATGCCAAAGAAGATGTCCAACAGTTTTTAATTGGCGCCAAAGTCATGGCGGTTGCACGACGAGCCAAGGTGTTATTGATCGAACTTTCCAGCAAATACAGCCTGGTGATTCACCTCAAAATGACCGGACAACTGGTATTTCGCAGCAATGACGATCAACTGAAATTTGGCGCCGGTCACCCTAGTGGTTCGTTAGTCGGGAATTTACCGGATAAAAGCACCCATGTGACACTTGATTTGGGTGACAGCAAGTTGTTTTTCAATGACCAACGCAAATTTGGCTGGGTGCGGTTAATCCCGACGGCCGAGGTGCCGCAAATTGATTTTATGAAGCGGCTCGGACCGGAACCTTTGAGTGCAGATTTTACCCAAAAAGATTTCCGCGAACGGTTGGCCAGACGGCCGAACACAAATATTAAGGCGGCGCTGCTGGACCAAAGCGTCATAGCCGGCGTCGGCAACATTTACGCCGACGAAAGCCTGTGGGGCGCCAAGCTTCACCCGGCCACCTTGGTCAAAAACATATCTGTTAAAAAGCTTAATCAGCTGTATGATTCGCTGCGCGCCGTGCTGGAGTTATCAATTGAAAAAGGTGGCTCGACCGACCGCAATTATGTCGACGCCGAAGGCCGCAAGGGCAGCTATCTAAGCTTCGCCAAGGTCTTCCGCCGCGAAGGCCAACCATGCCCACGACACCCGGATACATTGATTCAGAAAATCCGTGTCGCCGGCCGTGGTACCCACATCTGCCCAAAGTGCCAACCCTTTATAAAGTAAGAAAACATGATATTATATTAGAAATTATGAGTATGTCGAAAGGTGAGTTTGACCCGGCATTGGTTACGAGGCCAAAGCGAAGACTTAATGACCCAACCAGGGCCCAGCTAAATGTTCCTAATGCTTTACGCCTATTAAACAAGTACCCCTATATTTTTGGTGAAAATGTCGAATCGGCGGAAAGCGTTACACCAGCCTTATTGGTACCAGAGAGTGATGGAACCGCACTTCTGGTCGGGAAAGCGGAAGACATCTTATCACCATACGCCCACGATGAGGTATGTGACAGACATAAAACCAAATCTTTTACCACGGTTTCGGCATATGTCGCCAAGTTGGCGGCGGGTAACGCCGTATACTACAATCCGGACCAGGCTTATAGATTGTCGTCACCACCGGAAGCAGATCAGCTAGATGGAGATATTTTTGATGTTCGGATTGGTGGAGTTAGTTCTGCAATCGACAGGGGTGCTCGGCTTGATTTCGTAGGTATTACAAACCAATTTATGCAGGTTTATCGGGCCGGCGTTGCAAACCGGTATAGCTATGAAGAAATCGAAACCGGCTGCGGGATTGCGTTAAATGGTTTACAGTCCGGATTGCCGTTTACATTAGCAGAAATCATGGAATACGCCGTTGGTGATTAAATAGCGCAGCTTAAAGTTGCTGCTATGCTTTAGATACATGGTAATTACGTTAACGGGGAGTAATAGTTTTGCGCTGAAAGCCGAGCTGGATCGGCGGGTTGCTGCGTTTCTGAAAGAGCACGGCGATATGGCGCTGGAGCGCCTGGATGGGGAAGAGGCCGAGTTTAACCGCCTGACCGAAGCTTTGCAAAGCCTGCCATTTCTGGCCACCAAAAAGCTGGCAGTGCTGCGCTCGCCTGGTGCAAATAAGCAATTTGCCGAAAAGTTTGAAGAATTACTGCCGACAATTGCCGAAACCACCGATGTTATTATCGTCGAACCCAAGCTGGATAAACGCACGCAGTATTATAAGACGCTGAAGAGCAAGACTGAGCTCAAAGAGTTTAATGAGCTTGATGCGCCGCAACTGGCCCGCTGGTTAGTTGACGCGGCCAGGGAGCGTAAAGGCAGCCTAACCCTAGGGGACGCCAACTATCTGGTGGAGCGAGTTGGAGCCAACCAATTGATGTTACATAGCGAACTGACCAAACTGCTGGACTATGACCCGGCCGTTACGCGCAAAACTATAGATTTATTAACCGAACCGTCACCGCAGAGCACCATTTTTGAACTGCTCGATGCTGCCTTCAACGGTCGCACCAAACGGGCGATTGAACTGTACGAAGAACAACGCAAATTAAAAGTCGAACCAATTCAGATTATCGCCATGCTGGCCTGGCAGCTGCACACCATGGCCATCATCAAATCAGCGGGAGGTAGGTCGCCCGAACAAATTGCCAGGGAAGGCAAGCTGAACCCCTACGTGGTCCGCAAAAACTTGCCGCTGGTCAAGAAATTAACCATGTCCGAGCTCAAAGATCTAGTTGCCCGAGTCCTGGAGTTGGATATCAAGCTGAAGAGCCAAAGTATCGACGCCGACGACGCCATGCAGCACTTGTTGCTCACAATTGCTCAGTAACTGCTCATGCTTGCAAACCGTTTGGGGTGTGCAAGAATGTACACAACAGGAAATACTATGACCACTGATACAGAAGCAGCCGAACTACAATTAGTCGCAGAAGCACGCGCTCGCATGAGGCAATTCCAGGCCGTTCTCAATCTAGGAAAAGCAGCGACCGCACTTGAAAAACAAGCAGAAGAAATACGTAAAAGCATCGATCTACTTAATCTAGAGGACTACCCAGTGCCCGAAGGAGCGGTGATTCTATTGGAAACAAAACGTTCCGAAGATCCTTTCGAGGCCGAAGTATTACATGAACTTCTTACTGGTGGCGCTACATGGGATAAGTCTGGTCCAGGGGGTATAGCTTATCGGGCAAATATCACAGAGGATTCAAATCATCGACAATTTTGGGGCCACGATGTTGGATATGACTCCATCAATGATGAAGTTTGGGTCTATAATGCAGCCGGCAATTTTCGCGTTCGTTTACTCGACGATATAGACTGGCATGCTCTATCCGATTCTAGCGGTGGCGACTAAGCTTTCTTCTTTGGGGCAGTCTTTTTGAGGGCGGTTTTGGCGGTAGTTTTCTTGGGTGCGACTTTCTTGACGGCTTTTGGTGCAGCTTTTTGAACCTTGGTGCCGGCCGCTTTGGCAGCCTTGGCTAGCTGGCGCTGTTTGCGAGCAATCTTATTCTTGTGCATTACATTCTTTTTGCCGGCCTTGGCTAGGGCGCTTTGGGCTTTGGACTGGGCTTCAGCCACTTTGCTACCGCCGCTAACAGCGGACTGAAAGCCTTTCAGGGCAGTTTTCAGGTTGCGCTTGGTCTTAGCGTTGAGACTGGCGGCCTTGCGGGCGACGCGCACTCGTTTCTTGGCTGACTTGATAATCGGCATTAGGGATTGTCCTCTTTAAACGTACTATTTTAGTCGAGGCTCAACTATACAGAGGTCGTCGCTGTTTGTAAAGTGTTATGCCTATATGTTTATGTT
This sequence comes from uncultured Candidatus Saccharibacteria bacterium, assembly GCA_964625325.1. Taxonomy (GTDB): domain Bacteria; phylum Patescibacteriota; class Saccharimonadia; order Saccharimonadales; family CAYVSP01; genus CAZILM01. Next base: position 28,540 of record CAZVBA010000002.1, read on the forward strand.
TACTAACTGAGAGATTTATGATACCTTATGCGAGTAAGATATCTAAAATAAACACAACATGGATCAACAAGCCAAGCAACAGATTGCGGAGCGTTTAAAAACCGCTAATAACGTACTGGTTACGGTCAGTACCAACCCGTCGGTTGACCAACTGGCGGCCACCATTGGTTTTACGCTGTTATTAAACAAGCTGGGTAAGCACGGTACCGCCGTTTTCAGTGGCAGCGTGCCTTCGACCCTGGAATTTCTGCGCCCCGAAGCCACCATTGAGAAGACCACTGACTCCTTGCGCGATTTCATAATTGCCCTGGATAAAACCAAGGCCGATAAGCTGCGTTACAAGGTTGAAGACAAGGTGGTCAAGATATTCATTACCCCGTACCGTGCCAGCCTTTCTGAAAAAGACCTGGATTTCAGCCAAGGGGATTTTAACGTCGATGTCGTTGTGGCCCTTGGCGTTCGTGAACCGAAAGACCTTGATACAGCTATTATCACTCACGGCCGGATTTTGCACGATGCTACGGTTATCTCAATCAACGTTGAGGACAAGGGTACCCTGGGCAGCATCAATTGGAGCGAGCCGCTCTACAGCAGCCTCTGTGAATTATTGGTTAGTTTGGGCGAAGAACTGGGCCCCAATCTGTTTGACGCCCAAATGGCCACCGCCTTTTTGACCGGCATTGTGGCCGAGACCAAGCGCTTTAGTAATGATAAAACCAGTCCGCACACCATGACCGTCGCGGCCCGGCTTATGAGCATGGGTGCTAACCAGCAGCTGATTGCTACCAAACTGGAAAAATCACCGCCGCCACCAGCGCCAAAACAGCCGCCCAAGCCGCAACCTAAGGCCGACAAGCCTAAAACACCTTCGGCTGAGGAATTTGACAAGGTAAAATTGGACGAATTGGTTAAAGAAAAGCCTAAAACTGAAGAGAAGAAGCCCAATACTGACGGTTCGCTAAAAATAGACCACACACCACCGCCACCGGCGCTAAGTGAAGAACAAACTAATGACCAGATACGGATTGATACCCAGGGCACCCTCCATCGACTTGATGAGGAAGCCCAACGGGCGGCCGACAAGGCCAAAGAATCAAAGCAAGAGCTGCTTGACGACAATTTGGACGCTAAAGACGACGAGGCCCCCCGCCGAGTACTTGAATCGCCGACATCGGACAGTAAACTGACAGCTAACACCGAACCAGAGCGCTACGATCCGAGCACCGATCCGCTTACTCTACCATTGGTTCCATCACCATTACTGAACCGTTTTGCGCCTACCAATACGAAACCACTGGTTTCTAACGAGGCCTTAAGTGGCACCGAGGAACCGGCTGGTAATCCAATAGTATCTACGCCGGCCGCGCCGACGGTTCCCAGCCCGGACGCTGCTCGCGACGCCATCAACGAAGCTCTCCAGTCCGCGCCCAACCCGCCGCTGGAACCGATAGCCGCTCTAAACGCCCAGACGGTTGACCTCGGCAAGGCTGATGTAACGACACCATCAAGTGTCACGCTGCCTACTCCAGCTGCGCCAGTAGGGAACCCGCCGACCCTGAACCAACCATTTGCACCGCCAGCACCTTTGCCACCACCTGCGTCCACTCCCGCGCCGGTGCCTAGTGTGCCACTACCGCCGCACCTGACTGTGCCACCTAGCTCAAACGTACCGCTAACTAACGCTTCCGGCCCGGCCACGCCTCCTCCGCCAGTGCCGCCACCAATGATGCCACCAGCCTTCGGCCAACCGCCAACCGACGACGAAAATACTCCATCGCAGCCACTGGCTCCGCTCTAAACGCTATACTGTGGGTCATGGACGGCCTACTTCTTATTGATAAACCTTCTGGTTGGACGTCGTTTGACGTCGTTGCTAAGGTTCGTGGCCTGTTGAAGCAATCGGGGGTTGCCAAGCCGAAAGTAGGGCACACTGGTACGCTGGACCCGCTGGCCACTGGTTTACTGGTTTTAGTAATCGGTAATTACACAAAACGGGCGGCTGAATTCTCCAAACTCGATAAAACCTACGAAGTAACGATGAAGCTGGGGCAGACCAGTACCACTGGCGACGCCGAAGGCGAACTCACAACAGTAAAACACTCCTATTCTGTGCTATCGCATCAAATAGAAACGGTTTTTAAGGAGTTTGAAGGCGAGATTATGCAGACGCCGCCACAATATTCGGCTATCAAAGTTGACGGGCAGCGAGCCTATAAGCTGGCCCGCAAAGGGCAGAAAGTTGAGTTGGAACCGAGGAAGGTTACAGTTTACCGGTTACGGGTTACCGAATACGAATACCCGGAAGTGAAGTTTACGGCTAAAGTCAGCAGCGGCACCTACGTCCGCTCGCTGGTAGAGGATATCGGCACCAAACTGGGTACCGGCGCCTATATGTCCGACCTTCGCCGCACCAAAGTGGGCAAGTTTACAATAGAAGAGGCCCAGCAAATCGAGGGTATTGACATCTCTAGGGTATTGACAAAAATAGATAAAGCTATTAAAATATATACTCATGAGTAATCTTGGTCATGAGTCTGGCGAGTACCCTTTACCAATCTTAAAAAGTGATACTGTACACGGACTCGTTGGTAGTTTTGAGGATCTAGGCCCCAATGAAGCTTTTAGGGTTGCCTTTGAACGCATGGATAGGGCGAACCCAGTTTTAGGAAAAGCGGTAAAAAATTTTGCTGAAACCCAGTTACGCCTCAAGGATGAACGCGAAATCCAGATTGCATACAGAATTCTGGTTATTACCCACGAACTTCTCTTAAAGCAGGCTGAAGTAGACGGATTGAACCAACACCTTGCTTAACAGATGAGAGTGTGGTAAGGTACTTCTTAGCATATGGTAACTTCGGAAGATAAAACTAAAGCTGCTCCTAAAAAAGCGGCTAAAGAGGATACGGGCAGCACCCCTGTTCAGATTACCCGATTGACCGCGCATATCAAGGAATTGACCGGCCACTTGAAGAAGAACCCTAAGGATTTCGCCGCCCAACGCGGACTGCTGCAAATGGTTGGCCAACGCAAGCGTTTACTAAATTATTTAGCCCGTAAAGACAGTAAGGGATACTTGGCTCTTAAAGAGAAATTAGGCATTCGCCGCTAGTTTTTAGATGTTAGAACGTTGGACGCTTTAACAAAGTTTCCAAAATCTAGAATCTACATTTCTAGGGAACATTAAATTATTCGGGCGTAGGACAGTAGGTTTTCGCTTCAATGCGGAAGCTTCAATCTTATTCCCGAACAGAGAGGATAACATGGGAACAATTAACCCATTTGGTAAGAAAATCATAAAAGTAGAGACCGATTTGGCCGGGCGCAAGCTCAGCCTGGAAGTCGGCCGCGTCGGCTTTCGCAGTACGGCGTCAGTTTTGGCGCGCTACGGCGACACCGTCGTGCTGGCCACCGCCATGGTCAGCCCCAAAAGTATCAGTGGCATGGACTATTTCCCGCTGTCAATAGACTATGAAGAAAAATTTTATGCAGCTGGCAAGATCAGCGGCTCACGCTTCATTAAAAGGGAAGGTCGCCCATCCGACGACGCCGTTTTAATCGGCCGATTGATTGACCGTCCTATCCGTCCGCTATTTCCAAAAGGCTACCGTCAAGAGGTCCAGGGCGTCACGACCGTGCTGAGTATGGACCCGGAATTCCGACCCGACATGGTCGCCATGATTGCCATGAGCGCAGCATTTTGTCTGACCGGCGCACCGTTTGATGGCCCGATTGCCGGCATACGAGTTGGCATGGTTGACGGCAAGCTCAAGGCATTTGCTTCAGCTGAGGAATTGAACACCGGTCTGCTCGACCTCGTCGTGGCCGGCACCAAGGAAGCCATTATGATGGTTGAAGCCGGTGCCAACGAAGTCAGCGAAGAACAGGTGATTGAAGCGCTGAGCTTTGCGCACACCACCATGCAGCCGGCTATCAAGTTGCAAGAAGAGCTAATTGCTAAAGTCAGTGTCAAACCGATTGAATACGAGCTTTTGAAACCCGATGAAGACATCCAAAAACGGGTCGACACCTGGCTGGCCGGCAAAATCGGTGCCGGCTTGCGCCGTCCATACCCGGAGCGCAATGATCTAGTTAATCAGCTCAAAGACGCCATGTTTGCGCACTTTGCCGACGAGATTGGCGACGAGTTCGACACACTGAAGGCCGAATACGACGAAGCTTTCACCATGTCGCTGCATAAAGACGTGCGCGACGGCATCGTCAAAGATAATATCCGCCCGGATGGTCGCAAACTCGACGAAGTCCGGCCACTGAGTAGCGAAGTCGGCTTCTTGCCCCGGGCCCACGGCTCCAGCCTGTTTACCCGCGGTGTTACACAAGCTTTAAATATAGTTACACTGGCACCGCTGAGCTTTGCTCAGATGCTTGATACCATGGAGCGCACCGACAGCGAAAAGCGCTACATGCACCACTATAACGCCCCCGGTTACACGGTTGGCGAGGTGAAACGCCTGGGCAGTCCCGGACGACGTGAAATCGGCCACAGCGCCCTAGCCGAACGGGCCTTGTTACCGGTTATCCCGGAAGAAGGCGAATTCCCGTACGCTATCCGCTCGGTTACCGAAATCATGAGCCAGAACGGCAGCACCAGCATGGCGGCGACCTGTTCTAGCTGTTTAGCACTGATGGACGCCGGCGTGCCGCTGAAGGCACCGGTCAGCGGTATTGCTATGGGTCTGATGGTCAATGACGGCAAATACTATGTGCTCAGCGATATTGCCGACGCCGAGGACTTTGCTGGCGACATGGACTTCAAGGTCGCTGGAACCGCCAAGGGCATTACAGCCTTGCAAATGGACATGAAAGTCCACGGTCTGCCGGTGGACGTCTTGGCCAAAGCCCTAAAAGAGGGCAAAATCGGCCGTGCCCACATTCTCAAGCATATGATTGAGACACTGGCCGCACCACGGACTGAAATGAGCCCATTTGCGCCGCGCGTCGAATCTATCAAGATTAACCCCGATAAAATCCGTGAAGTCATCGGCAAGGGCGGCGAGACTATTAATAAGATTATCGCCGAGACCGGCGCTCAGATTGATATTAAAGACGACGGCACGGTGTTCATTGCCAGTCCTGACAAGAAATCAATTGACGGCGCCCGCCAGTACATTGAAACCCTGACAGCCGAGCCGGAAATCGGCAAGATATATAAGAACGTACCAGTGGTAAGCGTCATGGACTTCGGCGCCTTCGTGCAGATCATGCCCGGCAAAGACGGCCTGGTGCACGTCAGCGAGATGAAGGAAGAGCGCGTCAACAAACCGAGCGACGTCGTCAAAGAAGGCGACTTAGTCACTGTTAAACTAGTGGCCGTTGACGAGAGAGGCCGCCTGAACCTCAGCATGAGACAAGCAGCCCGAGAGGAAAGTGGTGAAAAGCCCAAATCCTAAAAAACTAGTCATAGGTTTGGTCTTCCTGGTGCTGGCCTACATTGCCGGCTCTAGAGCTTTGGACACCGGCAGCTACTGGGAATACCTGGGCTGTCTAGTGGCCTTGGTACTTGGCATTAAGTTTATTGTTCACGCAGTTCGTAACCATAGATATGGCAAAAAAGACTAAGCAACAACAACTCGACGAGATTCGTCAGAAGATAATTGACGATAAAGTCTGCCCGCAGCTGGCGGCCACGGCCACGCAGCTAGTGTTTGGTGACGGCAGTGCCGACACCGACATCGTCATGATTGGCGAGGCGCCGGGTAAGAATGAGGATTTGACCGGCAAGCCGTTCGTCGGCGCTGCCGGCAAATTTCTGGACGAAATGCTGGCGATGATAAAGCTCAAGCGGCCGGATGTCTACATTACTAACATCGTCAAATACCGGCCGCCCGACAACCGCGACCCGTTGCCTGACGAAAAAGAGGCCTTCTTGCCATACTTAGAGGCCCAGCTAGAGGTAATTCAACCCAAACTGACCATTACACTTGGTCGGCATAGCCTGAATTGTTTCTTGCCGGATCTTTCAATATCCCAAGTCCATGGTCAGCCCAAACGGTACAAGGGCAGGGTATTCCTGCCGCTGTTCCACCCGGCCGCCGCGCTATATAACGGCGGCATGCGGCAGACCTTAATTGACGACTTTGCCAAGATCCCGGTCATATTAAAGAAGATTGAAAATTAATAACTCTATAAAACCAAGAAAGGAATTACATGAGTCCAAACAATCCCAAAAAACCAAATAACAACCCTAACCCTATGCGCAGCGCTAGTCGCGGCGCGGCGATACGCGCCCAACGGCGCAGCCACGAGGACGCAACCACTAAAATGGATCAGTACCTCAGTACCAACGCGGCCCCAGAAGCCCGACGCGCCAACGTGATAGATGACAGCCCTCGGCTGCGCATTATCGGTCTCGGCGGCATGGACGGCGGCGGCTCCAAGAACATGATAGTCGTCGAGTACATGAATGACGCCGTCGTCATCGACTGTGGCAACGACCTTGGCGTTGATTTACCAGGCATCAACTACGGTATTTGCGACACCAGTTACCTGGATACCATCGCTAACAAAATCCGCGCTTTCGTGATGACACACGGCCACCTTGACCACATTGGTGGGTTACCGCACATCCTGCCTAAGTACCCGGGCATACCGGTCTACGGCAGCCGCTTTACTATCGGCCGTGTCGAGGAAATTTTCCAAAACTACGGCCTGCCAATGCCGCAAGGCTTCGAGCTAAAAACCGTCATCATGAACGAAGACAACCACGAACGGTTAAAAGTGGGTAGCTTCTTCATTGAATTGGTACGCGTAACCCACTCTATCCCGGGAAGCACCGTGGTAGTGGTGGATACGCCAGTCGGGCGAGTCATCAATACCGGTGACTTCCGTTTTGACCCTAACCCACTAGACCACGAACGCACCGATACCGAGCGCTTAAAGCAACTCGGTACTGAAGGCGTGCTGGCGCTGCTCTCCGAGAGTACCACCAGCGAGCGACCAGGCCGTACGCCTAGCGAGTCGACCATTGAGCCGAGCTTCATTGACATCATGGATCGGGCACCGGGACGCATTTTTTGCGGCCTGTTCTCGACTAACATGAACCGTGTTCAGATGATCATCAATGCCGCCGTGCACCACAACAAGAAAGTGGCCATGGACGGTCGCAGCATGATGAGTACGCTGGAAATGGCCGTGCGCAACGGCTTCATTAAAGTGCCCAAGGGCACCTTTGTGCCGATTGCCAGCGTGCCAAACATGAAGGACCAGGATGTCGTCATCGTAGCCACCGGTAGCCAGGGCGAGCCCAACTCAGCGCTGGTGCGCATGAGCGAAGGCGACCACAAGCACATCAAACTCAAAGCCCAGGATACGGTGATTTTGAGTTCGACGCCAATTCCGGAGAGCGGCAACGACGCTTTGATTGGCAACATGGTCGACGATTTGATGCGCAAAGGCGTCCACGTCTACCGCCATGAAACCCACGAACTGGACGGCGCCGGACCGCTGCACGTCAGTGGTCACGCTAGCATCGAAGAGTACCGTGAGATGATTACCATGACCAAGCCGAAATTCTTCGTGCCTATCTACGGTGCCTACCGCTCTAAGCAGCGCCACCTGGAGATTGCCGTTGAAGAGGGCATTCCGCGCAAGAACACTATCAATGCCGAGAACGGCGAGGTGCTGGTACTGAGCAAAGACAAGATGGAATCAGCCGGCCAGGTACCGCACGGTACGGTGCTGGTGGACCAAACCGGCGCTGTCGTCAGCAACATCGTCATCAAGGACCGATTGATGCTGGCTGAAGAAGGCCTGGTAGCGGTCGTCTTAACCTTAGACAAAAAGACTGGTGCCTTGCTAACCAGCCCGGATATCATCAGTCGCGGCTTCATCTACATGCGTGATAGTGAAGAGCTAATGAATGATTTTCGCACCGAGCTACGCCGTGCTGTCGGCCAACGCTTCAAGCGCATCGATTTAGACCGTTTCAAGCAAGAACTCAAAGAACACGTTACGCATTTCTTGTTTGAGCAGACCGGCCGTAGCCCGATTGTCATCCCAGTGGTCAACGTGATTGGCAAGAACTCCGAGAAGCCGCACAGCCAGAACGGCAACGAGGCACCCAAGACCCATGAAGAGCAGGCTGAAGATTTGCAGAAGCGCTTCGCTGCCATGCGCGCCAAGTTACTCAACCAAGACGCCCGAATAGACTGAGGCACCAGCGCCGCGCCAACCTGACGCTCAGCTAAACTGAGCGTACTGTTGGCGTTTTTGGCGGATTGCGACGTCAGAATCTCCAGTACTCACTCAACGTACCACCTGTACGCCTCGTTCCGTGCTTCAATTCTTCCTTGCACTCCATCCAAACGCTGGCGTCTCACGCTTCTTAATATGCTAGCCGGAAAAGGGGCTTGACGAGGGGGCGGGGATTTGCGAAGATACATCTCGCAAAATGTGTATCTCTTGGCAAAAAACAGGGCTATCCTTCGGGGGAGCAGAGCCTAAATAAAAGCGACTAGCCTTAATTGACAAAATGGCAAGCATTTGTTATACTAGGTATTAGCTTTTAGCAGAATAAACATGAAAAACCACCCTACAAACCCTAACTTTGGCAATATATTGCCCAGCGATCCTCAACTCGACAGTGCGATCGAACACTTGCAAGCGGCCGCCGGCCAGGAGCCGGGTTTTATTGCTGATATCGCCCGGTACGCTGCCGAGGCCCGCCAGCACCAGCCGCTTGACCCATATGCGAATGTGGTGCGCATCAGTCGGGCGCCAGGTTGGTACAAACGGGGACTGCCACCTGTTCCTAAGCCGCCAACTAGCCCGACGGCTGCCTAATCTTTGACAAACGGTGTAAAATCTGCTACAATATGGTTCATGGATAACATCGTACCCGGCTATCCGGCCGAAGCCCACATCCCCACTGAAATTCTGGAACGCCGCTATGAAGTACCGGCGTTACCGGAAAGTTTCGAGGACGAAATGCTCACCAGGGCTACCGAGCTAGCTGGAGGCGACCCTGAATTGGTACCAAAAGTCTACCAACACCTGCGGCGCACCTATGATTGTATCGTCTGGGTACACCAAAATTCTCGAGAAGCAGGCGACCTGCAGGATAAAATAGCCGCCGCCGGCCGTGAACTCGTAGAGGTAGAGCTAGCTGTTGATCGCCACCCGGCCAGCGGTTCTAAGAAATACTTTGAGTCGCAAGGCCCTCGCACTGAAGCGGAAGCCGCCTTGGCTCGAACGGCTTTGCCAGAAGTAAAGCGGAATATCCAACGTAGCCGCCGCCGCGCCTGGCTCAGAAAACGCTCGACATCCAACCAAGACGACCCTAGTTGAATCACCCAAGAGAGGGTATAATATAAACGCTTATGGCCAAAAAGAAAAAGCAGTCTAGAAAAAAGAAGGTCGAAGTCAGCGAACAGTCCAGCTTCTGGCCGTTTGCCGGCGCCGTTTTGCTTCTGGTGGGCGCGCTGTTTTTGCTGCTCGGCGGTTTTGGTACCGGCGGCCCGTTGCCTAAAAACTTATTCCACGGAGCTTATTGGACACTGGGCTGGGGTGCCTATTTAACACCGTTAGCGCTGATATTTTGGGGTGTCCATAAATTTGTCAGCGAAGACCGCCAGATTCCGCTACCCAAGCTTATGAGTATGCTCGGTGTACTAGGCTTCAGTGCCAGTTGGCTGCATGTCGCCTTCGTCAGCAAAGATGCCAATGGTTTATTTGTTGGTGGCCACGGTGGCAGCGTTGGCAAGGCGATTGGTGGGGCGGCCTTGAATATCTTAGATAAAATGCCGGCCAGTCTGACATTCTTTATATTCGCGCTTTTTAGCTTCTTTTTTGCATTTGGTATCTCGCCTAAAATCTTTCTCAAGCTACTGGAAGCCCTTAAGCGGCCCGATAAGGACACTGACCTAAACGAACTTAAGGCCAAGGCGCCGGAACACGGCTTCCAGCTTAATGAGGGCGTACCAGTGGAGCATCATAGCCCGGCTCGCTTGAGTACCTTCAAAAACACCGCCGAAAAGCTGGCGTCCAGTGAAAGCCATCAGGCGCTGACTACCACCAGCGACCCGGACTGGAAGTTTCCATCGCTCAACCTGCTGAACCAAAAACAGGACAAGGCTGACGCCGGTGACGTCGAGGGCAACGCCGACATTATTAAAGAGACTTTCGCCAATTTCAGCATCAACGTTGACATGGAAGGGGCTAACATTGGCCCGCGCGTTACTCAATTTACACTGAAGCCGCCGGCCGGAGTTAAATTGACCAAGATTGCTGCGTTGGAAAATAACCTGGCACTGGATTTGGCGGCTCAATCGATTCGGATTGAAGCGCCGATTCCGGGCAAAAAAGCCGTCGGTATTGAGGTGCCTAACCTGAAACCGGCGACGGTGCGGATGGCCAGTATCCTGAGTGCGCCGACGTGGGCCGAAACTAAAAGTCCGCTGAGTATCGCCATTGGTAAAGATATTTCCGGCGCGCCGGTCATCGCTGACCTGGATAAAATGCCGCACTTGCTGGTGGCCGGCCAGACCAACTCTGGTAAAAGCGTTATGATCAACGCCGTGCTAACCAGCTTGCTGTACCGCAACAGCCCGTCAGACCTCAAACTTATTCTGGTCGACCCCAAACACGTCGAACTGACGCCCTATGATGAGATCCCTCACCTGCTAACCCCGGTCATAACCGAGCCGGAGAAGTGCATTAGCGCCCTGAAATGGGCCGTGGCCGAGATGGAACGGCGTTACCGCACGCTGGCCGAAGCCCACCGGCGCAATATTAATGAATACAATGATCTTAAAAAGGACGAGGGCATGCCCTATATTATCATCGTGATTGATGAGCTGGCTGACCTGATGATGATGGCCGCCCGCGACGTCGAAGCGTTGATTGTGCGCATTGCCCAAAAGGCCCGTGCCGTCGGTATTCACCTAGTGATTGCCACGCAGCGACCGAGTGTGGACGTTGTCACCGGGCTGATTAAAGCCAACGTACCGGCCCGGATTGCCTTTACGACCAACAGCCAGGTCGACAGCCGCACGATTATTGATATGATGGGCGCCGAGAAGCTGCTGGGTATGGGCGATATGCTGTTTGCGACGGCTGATATGCCTAAGCCCAAGCGCGTCCAAGGTGCCCTGATTGAAATCGACGAGGTCCAGAAGATTACCGATTTTCTACGCATGCAGCGGCCGCCGCAGTATGACGACGAAGTTATATCTCAGCCCGTCCAACTCAATGGCCGCGGTGGCGTAGTGGCCGATTATGGCAACAACGAGGCTAACGATGATATGTGGAAAGACGCGGTGCAGGTAGTCATTGAGGGCCGTAAGGCCAGCACCAGCTTGTTGCAGCGGCGATTGCGCGTCGGCTATGCGCGCGCCGCTCGCCTGATTGAAACCATGGAAGAGCAGGGCATTGTCGGCCAAGCCGACGGCAGCCGGCCCCGCGAAGTCCTGGTCCAGAGTATGGACGAAGTCTTTGGCCGCGCTGATGAGCCGGTCGAAGCTAAGTCGTCGTTAGGCGAAGAAGTCTACGATGACATGCCCGACGAACCCGAGGAATAGTTGACCAACAGGGGTAAGTAAGTTATACTTCACCGGTCATAAAGACTTCAGCTTACATCACCTATAGAGTGTAGGCGCAAACCAATCGAAGGAGAGCTATGAATCAGTATGAAATTGCTGTGTTATATCACCCGGATTTAGAGATAGATCTGGATAAGGCCGAGAAGCGGGTGCTTAACATCTTCACCGACAACGGTGGTAAAGTTACCGCGACGGACAACTGGGGCAAGCGCA
>CAZVBA010000003.1:0-32339 GCA_964625325.1 uncultured Candidatus Saccharibacteria bacterium
AAATGCTGGTGACGGCGTTGGCTTGGGACAGCTTTAAGGGCAAGTACGCCATTGGCCGCATCAGCCGCGGTGTTATCAAACCGGGCGACCAAGTTATTTTATGCAAAAAAGACGGTACACAAGCCAAGGCCAAAGTCGATAGCGTACTGATGAGCCATGGCTTATCAAAGTTTGAAGTCACCGAGGGTGTGGCCGGTGACATCGTCCAACTGACCGGCATTAATCAAGCCCAAATAGGCGAAACCATCGCTGACGAAACCAGTCCGGAAGCCTTGCCGGTGCTGGAAGTCGAAGCGCCGACACTGAAAATCTACCTTGGCCCAAACACCTCGCCGTTCAAGGGCACAGAAGGCGAATTTACGACCAGTCGGCAGATTGGCGAGCGCCTGCAACGCGAACTGGAAACCAACGTGGGGCTACGTGTGGCGGACGAGGGCATTGGCTTCAACGTCTCCGGCCGCGGTGAGTTGCACCTGAGCGTGCTGATAGAAACCATGCGCCGCGAAGGCTATGAGTTTGAAGTCGGCCGCCCACAAGTCGTTACCAAAGAGGAGGACGGCAAGACGCTGGAGCCAGTTGAAGAACTTATCATCGAAGTGCCGGCCGAACACGTTGGTGCTATCCAAATGGAACTGGGGACCCGTCGGGCCACCCTCAAAGAACAATTTGCCAGCCCCAAGGGCCTGACCAAATTGGTTTACGAGTTGCCAACTCGGGCATTGTTGGGCCTGCGCAGCATCTTGATGACCAGCACCAAGGGTACGGTAATTATGAATACGCTGATGATTGGCTACGCGCCGCTGGGTGCAGCCTTGCAGCAACTGCGCAACGGCGTGATTGTGTCTTACGAAGCCGGTATCACCACACCGTATGCACTGGAAATGGCCGAAGCCCGCGGCATCGTCTTCGTCAACCCGGCCGACAAGGTCTACGCCGGCCAAATAGTCGGGCTGAATAAGCGTCAAGACGACATTGAAATGAACGTCTGCAAAGCCAAGCACCTTACCAATATGCGCTCGAGCTCCAGCGACGGCGTGGTGCAGCTGACGCCGGCCACCATCTTCAGCCTGGAAGAGTGCCTGGACTTTATTGAAAACGACGAATTGTTGGAAGTCACGCCCAAGTCGTTGCGCCTGCGCAAGCGCGAACTCGACCCCAACAAGCGCAAACGCTTCAATAAATAGCCGAAGCTTTTTTGTTTGCTTATGCTTGCATACGTGGCTAACACATCTAGAATTAGACGCATGACAACATTCTCGCCTGAGGAGGTTAAAGCTCGAAACCCTGGCGGTCTAAACTTTGCTGACGCATGGGGCCTAACCTGTGCCCAACTTGGGGAAACGGTAACTAAACTTCTTGAAGTTCGCCCGGATGTAAAATTCACCAGAGACGATTTGGTTGGTTATCACTTCGTACAGTACGGGATGGACACTGATATAACAAAAGAGGTAATCGAAGAAATAGAGGAGGCTCGCTGGTTCGACTGGGAGGGAGCAGAAGCACTTAGAAACGCTCTACCAAATGTTTTGGGTGATAGCACCACACAGGCACTAGCTTTCCGCATTAGATTGGGAGCGCCTCGGGATGTTGAACGTTTAGAACGTGGTGGCGCTATCGACGATTACTTCGAAACCATCACCGAACCAGATCACCACAATGCCGATACAGTGAGCCTATATCCCAAAGCGGGAGTTGAGCTTACCTACCGCGGTAGGGCGAGCTTACAGATTGGTTCAGTTATCATTAACAACACCATTCTGGATCTAACAACCTATAGCGATGTTTTAGACGTAATGGCAGACGGAGGCTCTGTTGATCGTACGCTCGTGGCGTCATCCAGCACTAGAAGTTCAATTCAGGCCATAAGATCGCTCAGGTTGATGTAACTAGCCGGTTTGTTATACTAGGGCGGCATGAAAAAATTACTTACATTCTTTAGCACCTCGTTCATTAGTTTATTCTTGCTTACTAGCACCGTTCACGCCCAGGGGATTTATCAAGCCGGTACAGTTGGCAACGATGTCTCATGGCCAAACTGCAGTGCTCGGGCGCCTAAGACAGCCTTTGGCATTGTTGGCGTCACCGGTGGGCTGGGCTTCAGCCAAAATTCCTGTTTGAGCAAAGAAGCCGGTTGGTTTGGTAACAAATCTTTATACGTCAACACCGGCTACCCAGGTCAAAGTTACGGTCTGCGATACCAGAACAGTCCGCGGGCTTGCAGCAGCAGCGACCTAAATTGTCTAGCCTACAACTACGGCTACAACGCCGGCCTGTACGCCGCTGAGTATGCCTCATCGCAAGGCGTCACCTCCAACACCTGGTGGCTGGACGTTGAAACCGCCAACAGCTGGACTAGTGACTACCAACAGAACCGCAATAGCTTGCAGGGTGAGGCCGAAGCCTTAACCAGCCGTGGCGCCACGACCGTTGGCGTTTACAGTACGACGGCCCAGTGGGGCAGCATCACCAACGCCTGGCAAAACCATTTGCCCAACTGGGGCGCCACCACCTGGCAGACTGCCAAACAAGCCGCCAAATATTGTTCCGGCCATGACTTCACCGGCGGCGGTACCTGGCTGATCCAATACAAGGGATCGTTGGATCAGGACTACGCTTGTTAATCGTTCGTTTGTTATGATTGGTGTATGACGAGGTTTTATAAAGTCGAGGTCAGTGCCGATACTGAAAAGCAGGCAAATGATATTCTCAATGCCCTGCTGGCCAAAAAATTAGTTACCGGCGGGCAGATTATCCACGCGCCGGCTCGTTTTTTATGGAAAGGCGCCATCAACGATATTGACTACTACATGACCTGGTCATGGACGGTTGAGAAGCACAAAGAAGCTATCATCGATGAAGTACTCAAAGTGTCCGAAGAAGAGGTCCCGTCGGTAATATTCAGCTTGATTGATGGTAATGAAAAATTATTAGAATGGATTGAGGAGACGGTTGATGGCCACCTATGATGATTTCCAAAAGCTGGATGTGCGGGTCGGCAAGATTATTGCGGTCGAGGATTTTCCAGAGGCGCATAACCCTTCATATAAATTGAAGATAGATTTTGGCGACGAGATTGGTATTAAAAAATCCTGTGCGCAGCTGCCCAAAAATTATTCCAAAGAAGAGTTGCATGACAAGCTGGTGCTGGCGGTGGTGAACTTCCCGCCGCGCCAGATCGGCCCAGCCGTATCAGAAGTATTGACACTAGGGGTGCCGGACGAGAATGGTGACTGCATTCTAATCGAACCGGAAAAAAATGTGCCGCTCGGCGGCAGATTGTACTAGCTCAGGTCTTTTTTGAGAGCGCTGAATTCTTCTTTGCTGATTTCGCCTTTGGCGTAGCGGGTTTTGGCAATACTTAAAGCATCATTGCTTTTAGTATCGTTGTTTTTGGCGTATTTGTTGATTAACAACCACAGGCCGTAGACCACCACAGCCCAGAAGATAACCATCATCACCATAAAGATGACACCGACTACCGGGTGGGGCTGTTCGCGGCGGAAACTGCCGCCGTCATTGTAAAATGGTCGCATAACATTCTCCTTTATATTCTAAATTTTATAACAACCACCTGAGAGCTAGCTTAGAAATAAGCCAGCTTACGGAGTTGGCGTTTGATGCGGCGAGCCATGGCCCGGTTGTAGGAGTTTTTATTGATATAAGCCTGCAGAATGTCATTGTCAGATGGCTCGAGGTATGGTGTTTTCTTTTTACGCTTGAATCTCATGCTTCTCCTTTTGTCCTTTAGCGCGGACTGTCTCCAGCATATGACGGCAGGCTGAGGCGAAGCTTAAACGCGATAACTGAGGTAGCTAGATTAATTCTCAGTTACTTCTCAGCTAAGAATCGCTACAATACGACCATGCGCATATTAGTTGTCGAGGACCAGCACAAGATTGCCAATGCCATCAGGCAGGGGCTGGAACAGCAGTCTTATGCTGTGGATGTGGCCTATGACGGCGACAAAGGGCTATCGATGGCCACCACCGAGCCGTATGACCTCATCATCCTGGATCGGATGTTGCCGGGTACTACCGACGGCATCGATATCTTGCAATTGTTGCGCAAAGAGGGCAACCACACACCGGTGCTGCTGCTGACCGCCAAGGACAAGGTGCTGGACCGAGCCTACGGGCTCAATGCCGGCGCGGATGACTACCTGGTCAAACCGTTCGCGTTTATCGAACTCATCGCCCGCGTACGCGCGCTGCTGCGCCGGCCGCGCGAGGGCACTGATACTACTCTGGTCTACCACGATCTCAAGTTGGACCCGACCAAACTGCTGGCCGAACGCGCCCATAAACCGTTGGTGCTGACGGCCAAGGAATTCGCCCTGCTGGAATACCTACTGCGTAATCCGGAGCGCATCGTGAGCAAGGACACCATCATCCAACACGTCTGGAACTATGACGCCGACGTGCTGCCTAACACGGTCGAGGTCTATGTCGGCTACCTACGTGCCAAGGTCGACAGGCCGTTCAAGGGACCGAGCCTCATACATACCAAACGCGGTTTTGGGTATTATTTCGGAGTTAAAGCTAATGTTTCATAAGACTTCCATTAGGCTGACGGGGCTATACCTGACGGTGCTGATGGCTATAAGCCTGTTCTTTAGCCTGAGTGTTTACCAGCTATCGACCCAAGAATTTGACCGCGGTTTTAGGCAGCAAGATATTATCATTCAGAATGGCCCAGGCTTCGGACTTGATCCAGATACCCGAAACCAATTGCTGCAAGAACAACAGGAGCGGTTTGACGAAGCAAAGTGGCGGGTGCTGCAGCGTCTGCTTATCATTAATCTTTTCATTCTGATTGGCGGCGGCTTTTTGAGTTATTACCTAGCGCGGCGCACACTGGCGCCGATTGAAGAAAGTCATCAAGCGCTTGAGCGATTTACGGCCGACGCCAGCCACGAACTGCGCACACCATTGTCGGCCATGCGCACCGAAACCGAAGTGGCGTTGATGAACCCCAAACTGACGCTGGCTGAATCTAAACAAAAACTGCAGAGCAACCTGGAAGAAGTCCTGAAACTGACTACCCTCTCAGACGGCCTGCTGCGCCTGGCGCGGCTGGAAAATGACGGCATCACGCATGACATTGTGGCGGTAAAGACACTGGTGTCACGCGCGGTTAATCAACTCAAACCATTGGCCGCACAGAAAGACATCTCGTTGGAAACGCAGCTGGACAAAGGTCTGCAAGTCAGCGGTGAGGCCGCCAGCCTGATTGAAGCGCTGGTCATCATCTTGGACAACGCTGTCAAATACAGCCAACCGCACTCACCGGTGCGGGTAACGGCACAGGCCACTGAGGGGCAGGTCGAAATCGCTATCGTCGACCAGGGCATCGGCATCAAACCCAGCGAACTGAAACGAATCTTTGAACGCTTTTACCGGGCTGATGCCGCCCGCAGTAAACAGGAGGCCGACGGCTATGGCTTGGGCCTGGCGATTGCTCGTGACATCATACAGTTGCATAATGGCAGCATCGCTGTGGAAAGCACACCGGCCAAAGGCTCGACGTTTACCATCCGTCTGCCGATTAATGGTTAGTCGTAGTTAATATAATGTACAATATAAAAGCTAATTAGGAGGTTTTATGAATAAGGGAATTGTCGTGCTTATTATCGTTATCGTCTTGGCCGCCGCCGGCGGTGTCTGGGCGCTCACCAAAAAATCCAGCAGCCCGACCACGTCAACTACGACACCAACCGCCAGCAGCTCAACCAACACGGCCAGCCCGGCACAGTCCGCCAACACCATTACATACACCGACAATGGCTTTAGTCCGGCCACTCTGACGGTCAAAGCTGGCACTACGGTGACCATTAAGAATGCTTCTTCCAGCGTGTTGCAGTTTGATTCTAACCCCCACCCAGTCCACACCGATGACCCTGAACTGAATGTCGGCGTAATTGCCCCCGGCCAAAGCAAGACAGTAACCGTCACGACCACCGGCACACATGGCTACCACAATCACAACAATACCAGTGACACCGGTACACTCATCGTTCAATAGTAGTCTTGTTAGATAACTTATAGCTGGTACACCGGCAGTCTGTCAGACTGCCTACGGCCAGTGGTGAGAGGCTGGCGAGGAGGTGTGTATGTATAACAAAAGCCGGGACCATGTTGAGGTTTTGGATTTCATCCATGACGTTAAACCACGGCGGTCCGATAAGGTACGGCGATTGCCGTCGCAAGCCGACGAAGCAGCCGATACGGAGTAGCTATACTTTTACTGACGATGGTGGCGCACGCCCATGGCACGCCGGAGGGCGTTTAAGGTACGCGTAAAGCCGCCAAGACCGCCGCGATAGACGATGTAACGGCTGCGCCAGGCAGGTTCGTACTTGGCCTTAAAGCGGCGCAAACCCTTAAAAGAATAAAACCGGCTGCCGTTGGCGTAAACAAAGCGCAGGACGCTGTCAACAGCGCCACCGCCAGTTTGTTCATCGGCCTGCAAACCGGATAGTGGACAGAGACCCAGATTGAGGCGCTTAAAGCCTTGGCTGTGCAAATGATTAATAAGATTGATGAGCAAAAAGTCATTGATATTGCCGGCGCTGCCGCGGCTGTGCCTCAACAGGTCAAAGTTAGCCTCTTCACGGTCGACGACAGGCAGCAAGTTGATGAAGGCTTGCATGGTCTTGGCCTCGTCGCGGACCACCATGACCTCGCACTGCTGCATGTAATCGGCCGAGTAATAACCCATCATGAAACCGCGCTCGGTGCGGCCTGGGACTTGCAGCCAATCGTCGGATATCTCTTTTAAGCGACGCAGCGTGGCCGGGCTATGTGGTGGCGACAAGACTTCACAGCTGTAGTGCTCGCTGTCAAACTTGCGGGTAATATGCCGGAAATACTTGGTTGGCTTGACGTGACTGATGAAATTAGCAATATCGACGACAGCTTCTTCGCCGATCTTTTGGGCTTCAAAGTCAAAGCGTTCATAGAGTGCTGAATGGTTGGGCAGGGTATGGATGAAGGCCGGCTCCCAGTCATTGATGTAACAAAACTCCACAAAATCTTTTAGTAGGCCGTCCAGCGCTGTTGCCGGTCCGACCGGACTGGCAACGCTTAGGGCCACGCCACCGGCGACCCGATAGGCCAGGCCAGCGCTGCGCTCGCTATTGAAAAAGTAGGCTTTATCGTGCGGCCACTGCTTAAAGAAATCTTCGCTGCTGTCAGGGTGCTCTTTAATTAAACGGGCCATGTCCTGGTAATCGCGTTCCTGGCGTATAAGGCGGAAACGAATCGGATTGAAGAATGATATGGCCACATAAAACAGCGAGCCTAAGCTAATTACGGCTAAGGAATCTAAAAACAATGTTGCTCGCCTGGTATAAGGGGTGGCGGGCTGGTTAGTAGTCAAGCCGAACTGGTCAACCACGTAGTGGGCGCTGGCAGGCACGGATATTTCCTGGTGAAAGTCCCGGTTATCCATCAATTGGAAGCCAGCTATCCCGTATAAAAAGGCCACTGCCAAAACCAAGAGGGCCCGGCGCAAGGCTAGACCTGAGTTGCGCACCTCGCTTCTAACCGTAAAAACGTTGCGATACAAAATCAAGCCACTTAAGGCAGCCAGGGGCACGAGCAGATTGAGTAGCAGCGGCAACGGATGAAAGTGAGCGGTCGGCAGATCAAAAATGTAGTGCCTAAAATTACGGACCACGATATAGCCATAGATTGGTAAGGCAACATACCAGGCCGAGCGCTTACCACGGCGCAGCAAGGTGGCCAGGTAAATGAACGTCAGGCCGGTCAGCAATGTAACATGGGCATCGGCGGTGACCAGCAGCCCGCCGCGCCGCCGTAGCTCGGCAAATAGCACACTAACAACGGTTAATACGCCAGACAGAAACACACTGGCGGCGATAATACGCAGCGGCCATTGAGCCTGTGGCTGACGGTAATGTGCGGTTGTTCTTAGCCTCATAAGACGTTGGTGCTATTATACAGTCGTGAAAGCTAAAGCACGACAACTTGTCGCCTCACCGCGGACCATCTTTGCTATCCTGCTGACGGCGACCTTGACGTTCAATAACTGGGTCCTGGCGCTGCTGCTGAACCGACCACTGTTCCTGCATGGCGGCGCTGTTAGTGAACTGAGTGCCTTCGGCCAACCCTCGGCCGTGGTCTTCCGCAGCCTGGATATAATTTCCGGCCTGTTGTTCATCACCGCTGCGGCGCTACTGCTGCAATACCAGCAACTGCACGGCCTCAAGACTTACTACGTCCTGATAGTTCTGACTGCCATCTTCGGCATCGCCAATACGGTCGACGCTATGATTCCGCTGCGCTGTTCGGTGACGCTGGCAATGGCCTGCGAAACACCGATACATATCGGGCTGAGACACCTTACCATACCCAGCCACGGCTATAGCAGCCTGATTATTGCCGTCTGCTATCTGGCTTTGCCGTTGGTAGGGTATCTCTTTGCCCACCATGCCAAACTGCTGGCGTTTAAGACTATCAGCTTGGCCCTTTTGGCCATCGCCATCGTATCCATGGTCGCCGTGGCCGCGGAGTTTTTGGTTGTGCATACGGTCAGCGAACGAGCCTGGGGGCCGAGCCAAGAACTGCAAATGATTGCCTTCAGTCTCTGGTTCATTGCCTGGTACGCCGCCATCCTGCCGGTGGATACCCGGTTATCTCTTCGTCAACGGGCTACAGTCGCCGCTCCAGTGCAGAGTGTCTGATAGAAAACCACCATCAGACTTGACGCCTCTAGACGGGTGGCCTAGGCTGAAACGTATATGCTTGGTAAGACAATACGATTGATAAAAGGACTATGGCACTCGCCTAGCGATCTCAACGCCGAGGAGTTGCAGTCGGCGCGTGATTATATACATGGCTTTTGGGAAAAATTAATTCGATTCCATCCCGAAGATGACCAAACGCTGCTTGGTTTGCCCAAACCATATCTAGTGCCATCTTATGAAGAAGGGCATGAGTTTGATTTTAATGAGCTGTACTACTGGGACAGTTACTTTATGGTCCAGGGCATGTTGGACGAGGATCATAAAGAGCTGGTAATGGGAGTCTTGGAAGATTTACTAACTCTTTTCAAGCGTTTCAAGACAATCCCCAATGCCTCGCGAACTTACCTGACGGGCCGTTCTCAGCCGCCATTTCTAACCAGTTTTATCTGGGACGTCTATGAGGCCTACAAACTGGATGAAGCCTGGCTAAAAGATGCCATCACGACTGCCGAGGCCGAATATCAGACAGTCTGGATGGGAACTACCAAACCTAATGCTCGCCAGGTCTATCAAGGCTTGAGCCGCTACTATGACTTAAATTACATAAATGATCTGGCAGAAGCCGAGAGCGGCTGGGATATGACGCCGCGCTTTAACCGCAAGTGTCTGGATTATCTGGCAGTCGATCTTAACGCGTTGCTTTATAAATACGAAATGGACTTCGCCCGTTATTACCAACTGGTTAAGGATAAGGCAATGACCGACAAGTGGGAGTCGGCGGCTCAGCAGCGCAAGGCTGCCATGAGAAAACTGATGTGGAGCAATGTCCGCGGCTGGTACTTTGATTACAATTTTGCAAAACACAAACGCGGTGCGGTTAACTCGCTGGCCGGGTTCTATCCGGTCTGGGCCGGCATGGTCGACAACGACCAAATGACCCAGATGGTAAAGACGCTGCGCCGCTTTGAAAGCAAAGGCGGCCTGACTACAACCGACAGCCAGCAGCTTAGCCAGTTTGTCCCCGGTGCCATTCCAACCCAGTGGGCCTATCCTAATGGTTGGGCACCACTCCAATTTCTAGTCGTCAAGGGCCTGCAGCGTTACGGCTACAATTCCGACGCTCGGCGGATTGCTCACAAGTGGCTAGGCACTAATCTAGATTGGTTTTTGGCGCACGGTGTCTTTTTAGAAAAGTACAATGTGGTCAGTCCGTTGGATCCGCCAGCCAAAGGACTGTATCCGTCACAGACCGGTTTTGGTTGGACTAACGCAGTATTCGAACGATTTTGCCGCGAATTCATTGATTGATAATCTGCCGCTGGCCTGTTTTCTGGCGCAGCCAGAAATGCCGCCAGCTCTTGGCGCATCCCTGTGTCAGAATTTCCGGTGCTCCCTTACCGTATGTCACATACGGTTCGGTTCGCTCCTCAATTCTTCCTTGGGCTGCATCCAAGCAGATTACCCTCAATGAATCGCGGAAGGTTAGGCTTGAACTGTCTGAGCTAACGGTAAAGTTATGGTGAAGGTGCTGCCTTTGCCTTGCTGGCTGGTAACCGTGATGTCACCGCCGAACTCACGCACCAGCAGCCGGGATATGTAGAGGCCGATGCCGGTGCCTTCGTAGTTGTATTCCATCAGGCCGGTGCCGCGGTGGAACTTGGTGAACAGCTTGGGCATTTCGTCGGGACCAATGCCGATACCACTATCGCTGACAGTAATGACGGCCGAGGTGCCACGCTGGCCACACTCCAGCGTTACCTGGCCGGTAGCCTTAGTGAATTTGATGGCGTTATCCATTAGATTCCAGATGGCAATTCGTAAATGGTGGGGCGCGACTACCACCATCACCGGCGTGGCCGGGGCTTTATAAACAAACTGCAATTGATGGTCTTCGGCCAATTGCTTAGCCTTGCCGGCAATCTCGTTAGTCAAACTCAGCAAATCGACTTGCTCACTGCTGCCCGCCAGCTTCTGGCCGGCTTCGAGCTCGGAAATAGTCAAAATGTCCTCGGCCAGGGTGCCCAGCCGGGTGCTATTAGCGGCAATGGTGTTAACCATTTTGCTGATATTTTCCGGTAGTTGCATGGTTTTCATAACTTCCAAGTAACCGTTAATCGTCGTTAGCGGCGTACGCAGGTTGTGCGATGTGATGGTCATAAATTCGGTCTTGAGTTTGTCGACTTCCTGCAGCTTGGTGATGTCGGCTTTCAGCGAATCGGCCATGGTGTTGACGGACTGGGCCAAGTCGCCGATTTCGTCATGGCGTTCCTCGGGGATTTCCTTTTCCAAAGCGCCAGCACTAATGGCCAGGGCGGCCTGGCTGAGCCGGCGCAACGGCTGGAGCAACAAGAAGTTCATGGCCACAAATAAGGCGGATCCGGTCAACAGCAAGGCAAATAGGGCCAGCCCGATAATCGCCAGCACGCCCTGGCGAATACTGTGCTCAATCTCAGCATTGGACACCACATAAAGCACTCCATAGCGGTGGACGCCGTTATCCTCAATGAAAGGCTGAATTATGCCGGTTAGCTCGCCGCCTGAGCCATGTAGGTAAATACGGTCAAAACTAGTCGCTTGCTGATTGGTTACTGCCGGCAGCGGTTGTTTGTATTGCTGGTAGGCAACCTTACCGTCGATACCATAGACCGCCACATTGGTTATGGTTGGGTTGAGCAGTGTGAATTGCGCAACCTGCTGGTCAATCCGCACTGTGCCGGAGTCTTTGTAGATTTCAAAAGTTTTGCCGATCGGTTCGGTGGCCAGGGCGGCAAACGATTGAGCTTGGTCGGTCAGACTCTGACGTTGCGAATGTACGGTGTTGCGAACGAACAAGATCGCCAGGACGCCGAAAATGAGCAACAACAAACCACCAAGCAACAGTAAAACCTTGATACGGATATTGAGGCGCAATTTCATAGCCCACCGGAACCGTTAATTATCATTTCGGTTACGTTTATCTTGACAGCTCTGGTCGGGCGACGTCAAGCCAGAACAAACAACGACTTATTTAGCGTAGGCGGTGGCCCAGTTGGCGCCAAATGGTTCGCCACCACGGTCACGAGTAACCACAAACGAAGGGTCGGTGTACCAATGCTCGAGACGGACATACAGCGGAATGATACCTGCGTTGTCGCTCAACTCCTTGGAAATCTGCTGCAGTTGAGCTAGTCGCTTAGTGGCATCGATGGTTTTGTTGGATTGATTGAGCAAGCTGGTGATGGTCGGCGTGCTATACCACTTTTTAACGTAGCCGGTGTAGATGTCGCTCATATCCAGTAACTGGGTGGAAACGCTGTAGGCCCAGGAGTCAAACTTGCCGGCGGCAATATCGGCCTCAATTTTGTCGGAATCCTGATAGAGCACGATGTTGAAAGTAATACCGGCCTCTTTGGTTTCCTTGACTATCTCGGCTGGCAATCCGTTACCTTTCTGGTCGAACAGGGCAAAATTAATGGTCACGCCGTTGGGGTAACCGGCATCTTTAAGCAATTGCTTGGCTTTGGCAATGTCGCGGACGTGCGGCGGGATACTAGGGTTGTAACCGGGTATGGTTAATGGCGCGAGCTGATTGTCTACTTCAACTTCTACGCCGCGTGATTTTGCCAAAGCAGCGAGGTCGAGCGAGGCATAGAGGGCCTGCCGCACTTTGGTGTTGGCCACCACGAATTTCGGGTTATTGGTGTTAAAGAGAATGACCGAGGTGCCGACATTGGGCGCGGCAATCTCTTTAAGTTTTGTGCTGGCTCGGGCGGTGGCAATGTCCGGGGCGTCAAACAACACGATGGTCGCATTAACGTCACCCTTGGCGGCGGCGGCCGTCAGGCTCGCTTCATCCGGGAAACCTTTGTAGGTAACCGCTCTTGTCTTGGGCCGGCCACCATGCCACTGGTCAAAGGCCACTAACTGAATACTGTTCTCGTTGGGCGTTGTGCCAGGTTTGAGCGTATAAGGTCCGGTGCCGTTTTCGGCACTATCCTTTAGTTTCGACTGCGAATCAATGATGTACAGGTAGGCCAACTTGTTCAACAGCAGCGGGTCGGGTGAAGTCGTCACAACTTTTACCTCATTATTATTGACGACCTGTACGGATTTAATGGTATCGTCATAGATTTTGCCGAGCTCTGTAGTCTTGAAGTTTTCCAGACTGTATTTAACATCGGCTGCAGTCATGGTGCGACCGGTGTGAAACTTAACATTTTGGGCCAGCTTGAAGTCCCACGTGTTGTCGTCCGGGTTAGTCCAACTGGTGGCTAGGTTAGGTTTGATCTGGTTGACGTTCTTGAATTGCACTAAACCTTCAAAGGCCTGCTGGTTGAAGTCATAAGAATTATCAATATTTTTGGCATTCGGATAAAATATGGCACCTGAACCATCGGGCACCAAACCGACGATGACTTGTGGGATATCTTTTTGGGTCTGGGTTGCCTGCTGGGTCGGTTTTTTGCTTTTGTGCAGTAGGGCGTAGGCGCCGACACCAATAGCAACCAGCAGCAGTAGAATAATTATGACAAAGAGTAGACCCTTCTTTTTACCAGGCGCCGCTGGTGGCATAACTGGCTTTGATGCAGTTGTTGGAGGTGTGGCTGCCGCTTCGGGCGGTGCCGGTGCTATGACCTGACCGCTGGCTGGTGGCGCTTCCGCTACGTTATTATCTGCAGCTTCATTCTTGTTTGGTTCGGAGTTAACGACAATATCCATAGATGCCCATCCTATTTTTAATACTTATGTTTATAATCGCACACCGTTATCTAGAGGTCAAATGAGGCCAGAAGTGCCACCCAAACGTATACCAGTGCTCCTTTGATACATAATTAACTGTAAGTCTTGCGCAAAGGATTACCGCGTAGCATACTCAAAGCAAATGAGTGTCTTAGCTACTCAACCGGGCGGTGAAGGGGTAGTTGCTGATGGCCCGGCCGAATTTATTGAGACCGAAATAGATACACGGTTAGATTTGCCGTTTTCAGATGATGTATTAGCAGGCGGGGCAGTCGATTGGCCTGAAGGTGAAGCGGCGGCGCTTGATCAGATGCCAGGTGTGGAGGCCGAGCCCGATAGACTGCTTGATGCTGCTGCTAACCTAGGCCAGGTCGCCACGCCAGAGGTAGCCGAATTAGAGGAGTTTGATATTGTCGCCGAAATTAAAGCTCGAACGGGCCGTACTCTAACTGACCAGCAAATAAACCTACTAGCCACAATGATTAATAACCTGCCGGCCGAAGAATGGTTTCAGCGCAAGGACGTCGGTTACATTGAAGCTGAATATGTTTCAAAGGGAGCCTTTGACCAAGCCTATCATAAGCTTATAAAAGTACTCGAAGCGGCTGGTGTGGTTGAGCATAACGGCAAGGATAAATCCCAAAGTAAGCATCGGTTTATCAAGGCCTATGAGCCGCCGGCCCTTAAAGTGCAGGAGCCGGTTAGGCGCAAAACGCCCGATACTAAGCCGCCGGCGCCGCCCGCATCGGCAAGCCCTAAGGCAGCCACAAAAGCTCCCAAACTGGCCGGTCAAACAGGTGTGAGAGAGTGGGAGGCCAAACGTATGGAGGATATCAGAAGAAGAGCCCTCGAAAGAGAAGATGGGCGGTCCAAAAAAGAAAAGCGTAAAGAACAAACTCTTCAGGAGCGCCTGCAGGATTATTTGAATGGTGAAGCTGATTTCCCGACCGGCCTAAGCTTAGAAAATAGGCAGGCAGTGCGGGTTTTTCTGGGCGAATCGGCCGTGCAGAAGGAAGAGATACCCGGCTATCATAATCGCCACCGCCGACTGCAAGTCTGGCTAAACCCGCAGCTGGCATTTGTGATTGATCCAACGACAGGCAATGTAAATAAGCCAAGGAACTGATTACCAGTAGGTTTAAGGTATAATTTTGTTAGCTTGGGGGTTCTTAGCTCAGTTGGCTAGAGCGCAGCATTCACATTGCTGAGGTCACAGGTTCGAGCCCTGTAGGACCCACCAGATTATGACGACAATGACACAGCGACAAGCAATGCTTTTTGACCGCGAACTGGCGGCTTTTCAGCCGCTGCCAGATATAAACGTATTGACTATAGACCAGATTTTTCAATCTCCTAATATCTTATCTTCGGACGAAACGCTTTTTCTGGATTTTAATATGCACGATATTCCTGTAACCATGATTCGATCTCTCCGCCGGCTGACAGGTCGCCATGCCGAGTGTTTTGCCTCCATCTACGCCGAACCGTGGGAAGCCTATTTGTTTGGAACAGTCCTGGACGCTCGACTAGACGTCAAACTGATTGCAACCGCCACCATACCACCTTCCGAAGTAAAGCCAGACGCAGTTGAGGAATGGAAAAGGTCGTATGCCCGTTTTGCCCTTGAGGCCGGATGCGACGGTGTAAAAATAGATTTTGTGCCCCACGAGCTTGGACAGCAATACTCCGATAGATTCTTTTTCATGATGCAAGAAGTAGGTGCGTGATGGTTCAAAGTGCCGGCATATTGGTTTATCGAAAAAGGGACGACAAGATCGAGGTGCTATTGACTCATCCGGGTGGGCCATTTTGGGCGAATAAAGACGTCTGGTCGATCCCAAAAGGTGAGCTGGACAGCGACGAAAACCATATGGCCGCCGCCAAGCGCGAGTTTAAAGAGGAACTAGGTGTACCGCCACCGGCCGGTGAGCTCATTGATTTGGGCAGTAACAAAAGTAGCCATAAAACCAACTATATATGGGCGGTGGAAGGCGATTTGGAGCCTAAGGACGTGCACTTGAACTCGATCTTTACTATGGAGTGGCCGCCAAAATCCGGCCAAATGCAGGAGTTTCCGGAAAATGACCGGGCCGAATGGTTCGAATTGTCGACTGCCAAAAGCAAAGTTTATAAATCCCAGACCGAATTTATCGACCGCCTAGCTGAAAAACTCAACGTCGGTCTAGAAGCCACCGAATCCGCTGAAAATTCCCAACAAAGCCTTCTCTAAGGTAGAATAACTAAGCACATCGGTTCTTCATACTTGGATGCAGTACAAGGAAGCAACGAGAATCGAGCGAATCGTATAAATGATACGGTGAGCGAGACTCGCAGGCAGCTGACAAAGTAATGCGCCAAGAACACCGGCAGAGTTCTGGCTCTGCCAGAAGCAGGCCGGTGTGTTATGGAGAAACGATATGAACTATTACGTCACGACCTCAATTCCTTACGTTAATGGCGAGCCGCACCTCGGCCACGCTCTGGAATTCGTGATGGCGGATGTTTTGGCTCGGACGGCTCGCGCCGAAGGTAAGCCGGTGATTTTTAGCACTGGCACTGACGAACACGGCGGTAAAATCGCCGAAAAAGCCGCCGAACAGCAATTGACGCCCCAGGTCTTCGCCGACCAAATGAGCCAAAAGTTTAAAGACCTGACCAAGCTGCTGAATATCAGCAATGACCGCTTTATCCGAACGACCGATAAAGGCCACGAGCAACGGGCCCAACTAATCTGGAAGGCGCTCCAAAAAGACATCTACAAAGGCAAGTACAGTGGCTGGTATTGTACTGGCGACGAAGCCTTTTTTACCGAAGCGACGGTTAAGGAAAACAAGGGCGTTTGCCCGGCTCACAATCGGCCTTATGAAAAGGTCGAGGAAGAAAATTATTTCTTTAAACTGACCAAGTACGCGCCGCAAATCAAGCAGGCGATTGACAGCGGCACCTTCCGGATTCTGCCAGCCACTCGCAAGCACGAAATCCTGAGTGTTATTAACGAGGGCTTGGAAGATATCAGCATCAGCCGGCCCAAAGATAAAATCGGCTGGGGCATTCCGGTGCCAGGTGATCCGAGCCACGTCATGTACGTCTGGTTTGAGGCATTGATGAACTATCTGACGGTGCTGGGCTATCCCGAGCACAATGACTTCAAGAAATTTTGGCCGGCCAATGTCCAGGTTATTGGCAAAGACATCTTGCGTTTCCACGCGGCGAATTGGCCCGGTATGCTACTGGGGCTCGGTCTGCCCTTGCCCGAAACGTTGTACGTCCATGGCTTCATCAATGCCGTCGGTGGTGTCAAGATGAGTAAATCACTGGGCAATGCGGTTGATCCAAGAGTTGTGGTGCAAGAATACGGCATCGACGCCTTTCGCTATTACTTGCTTCGCCACATTCCTAGTTATGATGATGGTGAGTTCAGCTTGGAGCTACTCCACAATGCCTACAACAATGAACTGGCTAACGAGCTGGGTAACGCTGTCCAGCGCACGGCGGCCATGATTACGCAGTATCAACAGGGTGTGATTGGCGATATACCACCGGCCGAGCACGATGTCGAGAAATACCGCGAGGCGCTGGAAAACTGCAAGTTCGACAGAGCTCTCGACGAAGTCTGGGAGCAGGTCCGCGGACTCAACCAATATATTGACGAGGAAAAACCCTGGGAAGTCCATAAGACCGGCGACGCCGACCACCTGCGCGAAGTACTGGCCTACCAGACGAGCTCGCTGTTGCAAATTGCCGATATGCTGGAACCATTCTTACCGGATACTGCCACCAAAATCCGCCAGCTGTTTAATGAAGGCGTAATTCGTCCGATGCAAAGCACCTTGTTTCCGCGCAAAGACAAAGACGCTGTGACGCAACAACCTGCTTAACCGCTGAGCAGTTAACCCGTTGTTGCTCTTGGCGCATTACGGTGTCAGCCGTTCCAGTACTCGTGCAGCGTACCTTTGTACGCTTTACTCCGTGCTTCACGGCTTCCTTGTACTGCAACCAAGCACAGTGTCTTTGTGTTCGGGTAGAATGATGATATGGAATTTGTTGATACTCACTGCCATATCCAGGAAGCGTCGACGGAAACTGGTGGCGATGAGTTTATGCGCCGCAAGTGGGCCGAAGCCGGTTTCAGCGACCCTTCAGCTTTAATTGCCAATGCCGCCGCTGCCGGCGTAACCCGACTTATTTGCGTCGGTTGCACGCTCCAAGACAGCCAACTGGCCGCCAAACTGGCCGCCAAAGACCAGCATTGTTGGGCCAGCGTCGGTATTCACCCGCATGAAGCCAAGGACCACTTGGATAAAGCAAGCCAAATTGCCTTTGAAGAGCTGTTGAAATTGCCTAAAATCGTCGCCATTGGGGAGTGCGGTTTGGATTATTTCTATGCCCACTCGCCGAAAGCCGACCAGCTGAAAGTACTTGAATTCCAACTTCAACTGGCACAGGACCATGATTTGCCCTTGATCCTGCATATTAGAGAGGCTTTTGATGATTTTTGGCCCCTGTTTGATCGCTTTAAGGGTCTGCGTGGCGTAGTGCACAGCTTTTCGGCCCATCTACCCCAGCTGGAGCAGGCCCTCAGCCGCAACTTGTATATTGGTCTCAATGGCATTATGACGTTTACTAAAGACGCTCAACAGCTCGAGGCCGCCAAACAAGTACCATTAAATCGACTACTGTTAGAGACCGATGCGCCCTTCTTGACTCCATCACCTTATCGTGGTAGAATCTGCGAGCCTAAACACGTAGTGTTGACGGCGGAGTTTCTGGCGGATTTGCGCGGTGAGAGCCTGAGCGACTTAGCCTCAGCCACCACTCTTAACGCCAGCACCTTATTCAAACTTAAGGAGTAGCATGTCCGCACAGGATATCCTCAGCGACATCGAAGACCTACCTATCCCGCGCCCTATGCTGCGTCGGGTTGAAGAGGATCTAAATCCGGATCAAACCTACATTGATCAGGCTTTTTATAGCATGATGGAAGCCGACCCGGAATTAAAAGCTCTAGACGAACGCTATGCTGCTCAATTTGCCGAGAATGACCCGGTACCCGTGAACGAAGAAGTAGTGGCCATGCCGGAACCTGGCCAAGAACTAAATGCCCAAGTGTGGGGCAACGCCGCCTATAAATTAGCTGAGCGGGGTGAACGGCAATGATTAAAGACATTCTCAAGAAAACCGTCCAGCAACTAACCGCGCAGCGTGAAGCCGATCGCGAAGCCGAACTGTACCGCAACCTTATCCGCCACGAGGCCAAAATTGGCGGTAAATTATTTGGCCCGATTCCTAAAGGTCACCGCCGCGAATTCTTCTGCTTAGATGCCCACAGCTGGATTTGGCACGAGGAGTGGATAGATGAACAGGGCAACCCGCAGGTCAGAACGACCCGTTATGACATCCGTCCGACGACCAT
This sequence comes from uncultured Candidatus Saccharibacteria bacterium, assembly GCA_964625325.1. Taxonomy (GTDB): domain Bacteria; phylum Patescibacteriota; class Saccharimonadia; order Saccharimonadales; family CAYVSP01; genus CAZILM01. The sequence continues at coordinate 18,840 of CAZVBA010000003.1, forward strand.
ACTAAAAGCTCAGGACGGCCAACCCTACCAGAAGCTGTCCGCCCAAGAAGCCTTTAACTTTTATCAAGCTACCAAGCTATACCAGCAACAAGTTCGCAGTCAAATCTATACCTTTGCTACCCAAACCGCGTAATGACGGCAGTTCGGCTGCTCTTCCCGAGTAGAATAGAGTGGTGAAGCAAATCTATCTGGACCACGCCGCTGCGACGCCGCTGCATCCGAGCGTCCTAAAAGCCATGCAGCCGTATTTTGGTCAGCAATTTTATAATCCGTCGGCTACGTATTTAGCGGCCCAAGCCGTGGCTAAAGACTTAATGGCAGCGCGGGCTAATATAGCCCGTGTGCTCGGGGCTAAGCCGCCCGAGATTATCTTTACGGCCGGCGGTACCGAAGCCAACAACCTGGCGATTCATGGCATTATGCGCCGCTACCCCGGTGGGGAAATTATCACAGGCGCCATCGAGCACGAATCAGTGCTGCAACCAGGCGCACTCTATCAACATACGATTGCGCCAGTCCAAGCCGACGGGAGGGTTGATTTGGCGAAACTAAAACGGCTGATTAACGATAAAACGGTACTGGTGAGTATCATGTACGCCAATAACGAAATCGGTACCATCGAACCCGTCAAAGAAATTGGCCGGCTGATTGCCGAAAAGCGCCAAGAACGCCTGGCTAAGGGTAATAAGCTGCCACTCTATTTCCATACCGATGCCTGTCAGGCGGCGAATTATCTGGATCTGCACGTCAGCCAACTTGGCGTTGACCTGATGACCCTCAACGGCGGCAAAATCTACGGGCCCAAACAGTCCGGTGCGCTGTATGTTCGCGCCGGCGTCAAGCTGGAACCGTTGATTTACGGCGGCGGGCAGGAAAGGGGGCTGCGCAGCGGCACCGAAAACGTCGCCGCGGCCATCGGCCTGGCCACGGCGCTTGCAATGGTGCAGGCCAAACGTCACCAAGAAACCGAGCGCTTACAAGCTCTGCAGCGCTATTTTATAGAGCAGATTACCGGTAAGCTGCCGACAGTTATTATCAATGGTTCGGAAAAGCACCGTTTGCCTAACAATGTCCATTTGACGATACCGGGCCAGGACAATGAACGGCTGCTTATCAGGCTGGAAGCAGAAGGTATCCTGGCGGCAGCTGGTTCGGCCTGCAGCGCCAGCAATGAAGAGCCGTCGCACGTTTTGTGGGCTATTGGTCTCAGCGATAAAGACGCGCAGGCCAGTTTGCGCCTGACGATGGGCCAACCAACCACGCGTGAAGATATTGACAAAACAGTCACAGCCATACAGATGGCCATTGAGTGATTACTTCTCAGGCGTTATACTAAAACGTAGCTCTTATGCTAAACATAAAAAACCGTATACATATAACATGGCGCCAAGCGCTCGCTCTGATAGCGCTAGGTTTCCTGGTGGTTATTAGCCATTTGGGCCATACACCGGCGCAAACGGTTATCCAGGGCTACGATACTGACACCACCCTGCAGCACGGCATGATTATCGCTATCAGCCAGAAAGACGCCACCAAGGTCGAAGCCGCCACCAGCAGTAGTGTCGAACGTATGCGTGGCGTCGTCGTAGATCCAGCCGACGCCGCTGTGACGCTATCATCGCCCAGCCAGAAGGTGTTTGTGGCCGGCGCCGGTCGTTATTCGGTATTGGTTAGTAATCAGAACGGCTCTATCCACGCCGACGATTACATCAGTATTTCTTCATTGCCCGGTATTGGTATGAAGGCCAGAGGTGATCAAAGTATAGTCTTAGGTCGTGCCATCACGGCCTTTGATGGTACTAACCACGTAATTAGCACCGCCTCAGTTATTGACAAAAGTACCAAGCAAGTGGCCATTGGAACAGTAACGGTCGATATCAATATAATTCGTAATCCGCTAGTCGGCACTGGTAATTCCAGCTTACCGAGCTTCTTACAATCGGCCAGCACAACGATTGCCGGCAAAGATGTCAGCCCCGGCAAAGTCTATCTGGCGGCGGTTATTTTGTTGATGGCCGGTATTATCAGCGGCAGTATGCTCTACGCCGGTGTGCGGAGCAGTATTGTGTCGATTGGTCGTAACCCTTTGTCCAAGCGTTCCATCATTGGCAGCCTGCTTCAGGTGGTCATCACCAGTCTGATTATTTTCATCGGTGGGCTTTTTGGGGTATATTTATTACTAAAGTTATAGTTCGTAAGGCGGGTGGGAAATAATGAATCTTTGGGCAGTCATAGCCGTACTGGGAATGCTGGCAGCAACAACAGCCGCTTTCCTCTGGTTAGCCTTGAGGCTGCCGGCGTCTAAACAGTCGAAAACCGGCGCTCAACAGTTTGGCGAAGCGGCCGAAGACGACGTTGAGCATATTTTCAATGACGAGTTTCGTGAAGAGTTACGCAACCGTGGGCGGCTGCACTTCGAGAAAATCATCGGCGAGAACGCTATGTTCCTGCAGCAGGACTTGCGCCTGACGACTTCCCAACTCAATGAATACATGAAGGGCGAGATAACTCGTACCCTACAGGAAGAATTCGCTAAATACGAGGAATCAATTACCGACGCCAAGCAACTGGCGATTGATTCAATTGAAAAGACCCAAACCGCCATTGAACAACAGCGACAACTACTTAATCAGCAACTGCAAAAGGAAGTCGCCGATGAGAAGGCGCGGCTGATTACCAACTTCGAGAAAAACATGGCCGATATCGTCAATCACTACGTTCTGGCCGCCGTTGGCAACCAAATTGACCTGAGCGACCAGCTGGACTACATCTTGAGCGAACTCCAAGATAACAAAAAAGCGATTATCGAGGACTTAACCCGTGGCTCATGATAAACAACTAAGCTTGCCTTACTCGGTTGTCGGTCGCAGCGATGTCGGCCGGCTAATTCGCGAGCTGGAAGCTCTGGAAGCGGCTATGCAGCGCAAGACCGCTCAAAAAGATGAAAAACTATTGCCAACTTCGCGCTTACTGGACGATTTGAGTCAGCAAAACAAACTCAACCTGCTGCAGCCCGACGATCGCGCCGCCCTCAAGCAGTTTTTGGAGCAAGTGCGCAAAGACGCACCGCAGTTACACTTCAATTTTAGTACCGATCCCTCACCGCGCTTTATGGCCAGCCTGGTCGGTTGGGTACGCCAGGAAATCCATCCGGCGGCGCTGCTGCAAATCGGCTTGGAACCGGCCCTCGGCGCCGGCTGCACGCTGCGCACCACCAACCGTTACTTCGATTTCAGCCTGCGCCACTACTTTGACAACCAGCGCGAATTGCTGCTGTCGAAGATGAAGGGCGGAGCCTGATGAGCTCTGGCAACCAACACTTTGACCGCTTGGTTAGCGCCGGCCACCCGGTTGGCGAAGTCGAAGCGGTTGACCGCTTTATTATCAAGGTGCGTGGTCTGCAACCGGTCAGCTTACATGCTCTGGTGATGTTTGAAGACGGTAGTAAAGGCTTTGTCTACCAGATTGAAGAGAATCATGTGGTAGTGCTTCACTTGGGCGTCAAGCCGCTGGACGAGGGGATGGTAGCCGTTGTCCAACACCAGGAATTAGTCTGCAAAGTCGGTAAAGACCTGGTTGGCCGCGTTATATCGGTTACCGGCGAACCTTTAGACGGGAAAGGACCGATTGCCAGCGATGCCTCCTGGCCGGTCTTCAACGTGGCACCGGCGTTATACGAACGCCAGCTGCTGGATACTCAATTGGAGAGCGGCATCACGGTGATTGACTCACTGTTCCCAATCGTCCGCGGGCAACGTCTGGCCCTACTCGGCGACAGCAAAGCCGGCAAAACAACCATTGCTACCCAGCTGACACTGAACCAGAAGAACACCGACCAGGTGGTGGTTTACGTATTGGTTGCCAAACGGCGCAGTGATATTGATATGTTGCTCAGCCGCTTGCAGGCAAGCGGCGGTATGGACAGTGCCGTAGTGGTTGTTTCGACCGCCTTCGAATCGCTCATAATGAGCTACTTGGCACCGTATGTGGCCTGTTCGATTGCCGAATACTTGTGGCAGGTTACGAATCAGGACACCATTATTGTTTACGACGACCTGACCAGCCACGCCCAAGTCGTCAGGGAAATCTCGCTGCTAGCCGGTGTCAACCCGGGCCGCGATTCTTACCCGGGCGATATGTTTTTTGCTCATTCCAGCTTGCTCGAGCGGGCCGGCCGACTCAAGAAAAACGGCAAGTGCCTGACCAGTATTCCACTGGTGTTGGCGGTTGGCGGCGATATTACGGCTTACTTGCCGACCAATATTATGTCGATTACTGACGGGCAGTGGATATTGGACTTGGAAATTTTTAGAAGCGGCGTCCGGCCGGCGCTCAGCATCGGTAAAAGTGTCACCCGTGTCGGCGGCATTGGCCATAACAAACGCCAAAAGCAGTTGGCTGGCAAAACCTTAAAATTGCTGGCCGACTACCGACAGGCTGAGGAGTTTTCCCACTTCGGCTCAGAGCTGGCCCTGGAATCCAAACGAGCCCTTAATACCGGCAAACGCTTATTTGAGCTGTTGAGCCAGGCACCCGAGGATACCTATTCGCTCATGGCCCAGCAACTGATGCTCGATATACTTCTGAGCGCTGAAGACACCGGCGTGCTTGACCTAAGGGCCCTCAAAACCCAGGCCAACGATTTCGCAGCAAAGGTGAGCAAAGACGAAGATTTTGATAAGGTGCGCGACGAGCTGAAAACTAAAAGCACTATGGAACTGAAGAAATGAAGGCCTTACATGAAGTTGAGCGCGAACAGCGTTCGATGAAAACACTACGCGAACTGACCGGCGTTTTTGAAGGCTTGGCCAGCATGCGTATCGCCCAAATTAAGAACCAGGTTTTGCAGGCCACTGAATTCTTCGAAGAGCTTTGGCACATCTACACTCAGCTGAGAGTCGATAACCTATTCCGTTTCGGTCGTAGCCAGTCCGACGAAAAGGTGATTGATAAAGACCTGATTATATTGATTACCGCCGAGGGCGGCCTTAGCGGCGATATTGACCAAAAACTGGTCAACTGGATGCTGACTAAACACGATAAGGCCAACCAAGAAATTATTGTTATTGGCCACCACGGCGCCATGCAGCTGGCCCAAGCCGGCATCGGTTTCAGTAAGTATTTCAAACTGCCGGTCAAGGACCGCGACATTAACGTCAACCCGCTAATTGTTGAAATGCAACGTCATCGCCGGACCATCGTCTATTACCAGCAGTACATCTCGTTGATGGTCCAGGACGTTAAACAGATTGAAATCGGCAAAGCCATTGCCCAGCAAGGCAAAACCGCCGGTGGCAGTGAAGATATTATCAGTGAAGAGACCTATATTTTTGAGCCCAGTACCTACGCTGTCGTCGACCACCTGGAACGCTCGATGATGAAGATTGCCCTCAGCCAGCTGATTTTGGAATCAAAGCTGGCTCAATACGCCTCGCGCTTCAGAGCCATGTCAGCCGCCCACGATACGGCTCGTGATCTGGTAAAGTCGACTAATATTGAATATAACCATGCCAAGCGTGCCTTGAAAGACGAGCGCTTGCGCGAAATTGTCATGGGCTTTAAAAGGGTGGGTGTCAAATGAACCCCGGACACATCATTGCCGTCAAAGATTTGATTGTACGCGTCCAGTTTGATGACGAAGTGCCCAAGGTTGGCGAGTTGCTGATTGTCGACAACGGCTTTGAAACCAAAATACTGGTTGAACAGCTGGCCCCTCAAGGTGTAGCCATTTGTCTGAACGTCCGCAGCGACCGGCGCTTGCAACACGGTATGGCCGTCAACCGCACCGGTAAGGGCATTGAGGTGCCAATTGGCCCCAAAACGATCGGCCGCATTTTCAATGCCTTTGGCGAGCCCCTAGACGGTTTACCGCCCATCAACGACAAAGACTTGCAGTATCGTAATATTCAAACTATTCCGATCCGCGCCACCGACTTTCAAGTTACCAAACCGGAAATACTGGACACCGGTGTCAAAGTGATTGACTTCTTCACGCCGTTCGTCAAGGGACGCAAAATCGGCATCATCGGCGGCGCCGGCGTCGGTAAGACCGTTTTAACCATGGAGCTGATTAATAACGTCGCCATGAAGCAGCTAGGCTTGAGCTTTTTCGCCGGCATCGGCGAACGTATTCGGGAAGGCCACGAGCTTTATGAAACTCTCAAAGAGAATGAGCTATTGAAAAATACCGTCATGTTTTTCGGGCAAATGAATGAGAACCCGGCCCAACGATCCTTAATTGGCTTGGCGGCCGCTACCCTGGCTGAATATTTTCGCGATGATGAGAAGAAAGACATCCTGTTCTTTGTCGACAACATGTACCGCTATGTCCAGGCCAGGAACGAACTGGCAACGCTGATGGACCGCGTACCGAACGAGGGTGGTTATCAGCCGTCTATCTTTTCGGATATCAAGGTCTTGCAGGATCGCCTAAGTTCAAACAATAATGGCTCGATCACGTCCGTCCAAACCATTTATGTGCCGGCTGACGATTTGAGCGACCCGGCCGTGCAGATGATTCAGCACGAACTGGATTCGGTTATCGTCCTGTCCAGAACCGTAGCCGAACAAGGTATCCGCCCGGCGGTTGACCTGGCTCACACCAGCTCCTCTCTACTGACGCCGGAAATAGTCGGCGAACGCCATTACCTGCTGAGTGTCCAAGTGCAGGCGCTGCTGCAGAAATACGATTCGCTCAAGAACATCATAGCGATTATTGGTGAGAGCGAATTGAGTGCGGCCGACCGGGCCGATTATGCCAAGGCCAAGAAGCTCATCCAAAACTTCTCGCAAAACATTCACGTTATGGAGAAGTTAACTGGCATGGCTGGCGAGTACTATACGCGCGAAGAGACCCTCAAATCGATAGAGGAGATCATAGTTTAATGGCTGACGCGAAAACCACCACTCAACCGACAATGCACGTCAAGGTTTATTCGCCTTATAAAACCTATTTTGACGACGAAGCTTACAGTGTAACGGCCCTGAATGCTACCGGGCCGTTTGATATTTTGCCGCACCATCATAATTTTATGACTCTGCTGGGGGCTTCAGACATTACGGTCCGCGGGTCATCTGGCGACCATAATATCCGCATTTCGCAAGGTGTTATGCACGTTAAGACCGACAAAGTAATTATTTTTCTGGACGTATAAAGTTTAGTCGATGGCGACGTAGTCGAAGGAGAAGCTATTGGCGGCTGGGGCGGCATTAGTGGCACAAATGCTAAAGTTGGCGCTGGTGCGATTGATGTAATAGTTCAAGTTGGCCGCCGCCGAACCAACCGGCGTGATGACGACGTGCGGCGTGGCGTTAAATTTCTGCGAGAAGTTAACCGTCACAAAACAACCGGCCGCCGGGCTGCCGCCGGTACTAATGGTAACTGTGCCGGCCGTATCAGTGCCGCTGACTGAGCTGGTACCACCGCTGCCCAACGCGCCGCCGTCGCTTTTGCTGGGCGTGCCACCGCCGGCATCGATGTGGCGGTTGAGTTGCAAATCACCGTTAAGGTGCAAGGTATTTATATTCAGCGAGGCGGCCGACAAGCTGCCGCCGAAACTGCCGCTGCCGGCCACCGACAAGCCTTTCTGAACGGTAGCATTACCAGTAATAACGACGCTGTTGGCTTGGAGTTGGTCGAGTGTACTGGTACCGCCGACAGTGATGCCGGCCAGGCTCAGGCCGCCGCCAACCTTGATTTCGCCAGCCACGTCGAGGCTCTGGCGGACTAAAACAGTACCGGCGAAAATAGCGTTGGATTCAACACTCAGAATTTTTTTGGGGTCGCCAATGGTCGCCTGGCTGCCCTTTAACTGCTTTAAGGTGTCGGCTGTCAATGTCTGGGTTGTAAGGGGGGTAACCGTGTTTTCCTTACGGTTATGCTGGATCGATATAAAGACCATAAAAATAGACGTAACTATTATCAGACAGAAGATTAGCAGGTAAATATTGAATCGTTTCAACAATGACCGTAACCTTAGCAACCACCAGCGCGTTGGGCGAATTGGGGCGACGGCAGGCGTAGACACTTCGGGGGTTTCGCTAGCCGCCAGTGCGGGCGTGTTCTCCACCGTGGAACTGGTTTCCAGCGACTCTAGTTGCGGCGCGTTATCTGGTTTTTCGTTCATATTATCTAGCTTATGCTTTCACACCATATTAACATGGTCAATTGCTTGTCGCATCAAGCATGAGCGGATTGCAAACTGGCCGTAATTAGGGCACAATAAAGTAGCAATTTATGGGGCGCCTAAAGATAAAAATACTGGTCCTGGTTGTTATTACGTGGCTTGTCAGTTGGCAGCCGTTGCTGCATGCCCAAACGCTCTGCTCGACTACATACTGTGCAACAGAAACGTTTGTTGGCACCGGCGGCGAACTTAATGCCTGCAGCAGCGGTGGTAATTATTGTGCTAAGGAAGCTGCCGGTGAAACGGCCGTCGGCAAGGCCGGCAGCACTAACTTCGGCATCCAAGCTGGCTTTAACACCACCGACGCGCCATATTTAGAGATGAATGTGACGGCCAGCAATATTAATATTGGTACATTGACAACCTCAGCGGCGACCACGACAACTTCAAATTTTTACGTTCGCGCCTATCTAGCTAGTGGCTACTCAGTGATAACAATGTCTAACCCCCCGACTAATGGGAGTTACACGCTAACTAACCTGACATCACCGACAGCTTCGGCCACTGGTACTGAACAGTTCGGCATCAATCTGAAAGCTAACACCAGCCCTACGACGTTTGGCGCTGACCCTTCACAATACCCGGATTCGACGTTTGGGTTCGGCATCGCCGCACCGGGCTACGATACCACCAACCTCTATAAATATGTCAAAAACGACACCATCGCCAAATCCAACAGCAGCTCCGGTCGGACCGACTACACTATCTCCTACTTATTTAATATCAGCAGTATCACGCGTGGCGGCACCTATACCTTCAACCATGACCTGGTGGCGGTCGGTACTTACTGAAGTTTCTTATGGCACTACACTTTTCGCGCGACAGCTTTTACTTCCGCCGGCTGCGCCGCCGCCGCCGGTTGATTGGTACGGCCATACTGCTTTTAATCTTACTTTTGGTAGCAACAGCCGTGTTTATAAGTTTGTTTTGGCAGCACGGTGATCAAAACTCACCGTCAGTCATCGGCAAGCAGAACAAACCGGTTAATTATCAACCGTACAAGACTTTTACAACCCCTTATTTTCAACTCCAAACCGACCAGAATTGGCAGGCCGTACCCGCCGAGTCGACGGCCCACGCTTACGTTTACCGGGCGTTTAAGGGCCGGCTGGTAGAACGCGACCTGACAGTGTACGTCAATGAGCTACCACCGCGCCTGATGCTGACCTATATTTTGCCGGTCCGAGTCGACGGCAACCAATTTACTGCCGGTAGTGTCAGCGACCACTGCCGAACCGCCGCGCCGGCTGCTTACCTGGCGAAGTCGCGCAACCCAATCGAGGTAACAATTGATAGTGTGCATTTTATCTGCCAGACCGATGGTACTAGCACGACAATCGGCACTGGCCTGAAGGGCGGCAGCTATCAAACAGCGTTGAGCCGGCCAAACGGTTCATCGGCCCAATACTTTTTGCTCTATCATGACTTGGCTTTCAATCCGCGGCCGCAACTCTTTAAAGACATCGTCGACTCGTTTAAAACTTTATAAGGTTAAGCATTTTTGCACATATACGAGCCGTACTGTAGAATGAGCCCAAATACGTGTTGAGGAGCACCTGATAAAGGTGAGCGGCTATCAAATCAAACAGATTATAAAACGGCTTAAAGAGAAGGTATCTAAGCTATGGCGAAGCGGTTTGGCCGCGGCTGGCTTAGGCGTTCTCTTAGTCGCTTTAATTTTACCCTTACTAATGAATCACGCCACCGCTCTCCAAATCAATTCGCGTTCACTGACGCTCTCTACGGCTGTACCCTCGGCCGCTTCTACCTCGTATACTTTCGGCTTTAAGCTTGGTACCGCCGGCCAAGTCCAAGGCATGAAATTTCAAGCCTGTAATGCTGCGCTTGGTACCTGCACGGCGCCGAGTGGGTTAAGTTTCTCCAGTGCCGCAGCTCCGAGTAAAACCGGTTTTACTGGTGCCACCAACTTTACGGTTGATGGCACGGGTGCCAACGACTGTGTGGCCAGTGCCAGCATTCTATGTATTAAACGGACCGATGTAACCAGCGAAGACACGACGACCGCTAAAACTTTGTTGTTTGCGACCAGCATCACCAACCCTAGTGGTACTGGCGGTACTTGTACGACCGTCAACTGCAGCTTCTTTATTCGTATGACAACCTATACCACCAACACCTGGACCGCCGGCAGCATTGTAGATACCGGTACTGTAGCTGCATCTACGACCGCCACGCTAACCATTTCTGCCCAAGTCGCCGAGGTACTGAATTTTTGCATTGGCACCACCAGCGTCACCGACGCCACGGCCAGCCCAGGTGCCGACTGCAGCGCCATCAGTGGCACCAGCGTTAACCTTGGTACGCTGGCGTCGGGTACGATTACCACCACGCCGGTGGCGACGACCACCGGTGGCAATAACGTCAATGGTATTGCCATGTTGCGTACTAATGCCGCTAATGGTACTACCGTCAGTTACCGGGCCATTCAGGCCGGTACCGGCACCAACCACCTCGGGGCACTGCGGGTGCCAGGAGCGGTCTGTGCTTCCGGGGCCAGTAATATTGACCAGTGTTTTGCCAGCCAGGGTACTACCCAAGGAACCTTTACATCCAATGTTGAGGACTTTGGCATGACGGTTGCAGGCACCAACTGCGGCAGCACGACCGCCTATACCTGTGCGCTGGCCAGCGGCACTAACAACCTCAAAGCTTCCAGCAACTACATTGGCGCGTCGGCAACGACCTACGGCACGACCAGTGGCTTCGCCTGGGATGAAACCGGCACCTTTGCTCAGATTGCCGCCTCAACTGGTGCTAGCACCAGCGCGGTCGATGACGAAGCGCTTATCTTAGCCTTCGCCGCTACACCTAGCACTATAACGCCAACCGGTTCATACCAGGTTCAGACCGACTTCGTGGTCGTCTCAACGTACTAAAAGCAAATTACTTCATAATATGAAATTGTGGATAAATAATGTCATAATATCGTTGAAAAGCTTGTGGTTACCCGATTGAACTGCTATATATAAGCGTATAATTCGACAAAAATAAAAATGACAAAAAGAAATTATATATACAGTCGGTTACTGATAGCTGTTCTGCTGCTGGGTCTTATTAGTGGGGCGCTGTCGAGCATTTTTGCCAGCAGAGCTAGTGCTGCCCAGTTGACCTCACGTTCCTTGACGCTTTCTACGGCAGTCATTAGTCAGACCGGCGTTAACTATGCCTTTGCTTTTACGCTTGGTACGACATCGACAGTACAGGGGCTTAAGTTTGAGGCCTGTACGGCGGCGCTTAGTACTTGTACTGCCCCGACCGGTCTTAGTTTCTCCAGTGCGACTTTCGGTTCACAAGCCAGCTGGACTAATGCCACCAACTTTGCGGTCGATAATACCGGCGCTAACGACTGTACGCCGGCTGCCAACGTACTGTGTGCCAACCGTACTCAGGCCGGCTCGGAAACGGCCGGGGCGCGCAGTATTAACTTCGGCACCATTACCAATCCGAGCGGTGCCAGCTGCAGCAGCAATCCGAACTGTACGTTTTTTATTCACATCACTACCTACACTACCAATAACTATACTGGCGGCAGTATTACCGATACGGGAACAGTAGCCAGCTCCACCACACAAACTTTGACCATTGCCGCGCGCATTCAAGAAGTCCTTAACTTCTGCATTGGTAGTACCACCGTTAACGATGCTACCACCAGCCCGGGTACAGATTGTAGCGCCATTAGCGGCACCACCGTCGACTTGGGCGTCCTGGACTCCAGCCAAATAACCGTATCGCCCGTCTCTTCAAGTACTAGCGGTAATTCCACGAACGGCGTGGCTATGTTAAAAACTAACGCTAGTAATGGATCCAGCGTTACCTACCGGGCTATCCAGCAATCCGGCACTAATCACCAAGGTGCTCTGCGCGTGGTGGGAGCGTCGTGCAACTCGGGTACCGTTAGCACCGATCAGTGTATTACTAGTTCGTCGTCGCAGATCACCTTTACGGCCGGTACTGAAGATTTTGGCATGACGGTTGGCGGCACCAATTGCGGCAGCACCACCTCGTACAGCTGCGCCTTAACCAGCGGTACTAATAACCTGAAAGCCGTCAGTGGCTATATCGGCGCCTCAGCGACATCATATGGTACCTCAAATGGCTTCAAATGGCGCGAAGACGGCAACACCGACCAGATTGCTTCGGCCACTACGGCCGTAGATGACGAAGCGCTGATATTAAGGTTTGCGGCGACCCCCAATATCGTGACGCCGACCGGCTCCTATCAGGCCCAGGGTGACTTCATCGCCATTGCTACTTACTAAACAGCGGTGCGCCACTCAAACCTGTATAGTTAGCTGGTGAAGCATATTATGAAAGCCATAGCTATGCCCGCAGCCTACAAAAGACCACTAGTCTGGACAAGTATCCTTCTGCTGTGTCTGGCAGTCTGGCCCCGCCATTACGCTCTGGCGGCTACCCTCAGCAATCGTTCCATTACCGTACCAACGGCGCTGACGGGGGCTACCACTAACCACCAGTTTCGCTTCAACTACATCAGTTCGTCGAGTGTCGGTTCAGTCTCATTTGAATATTGCGATAATAGTCCGCTAGACAGCGATACCTGCAACCCGCCAGCCGGTCTCGATGTATCCAACGTTAATTTGGCGGCCCAGTCGGGCCAAGTCGGCTTTAGTATAGACAGTAATACCACCACCAATCGCATCGTCATAACCCGGCCGGCGCTGACTGTGATTCCGGGTGCGGCCAGCTACACATTCAGTAATGCGGTTAACGCCTCGACGGCTAATAAAACGATTTTTGTGCGTATCAACACGCACGCCAGCACGGACGGCAGCGGCGCCACGATTGACAACGGGGCGGTTGCTTTTACCTTGACCGGCGGCCTGGCCGTCAACGCCTTTGTGCCGCCTTTCTTAACGCTGTGCGCCGGTGTTACTGTGGCGATTAACTGTTCAAGCACTAACGGCTTGGGCATCAACCTCGGCATACTTAGTCCTACTCACGCCAGCGTTGGTACCACCCAAACGGCCGCTGCTACTAACGATAATGGCGGTTATACCTTATCTATCCAAGGCCTGACAATGACTTCCGGTAATAACACCATTTCGGCGCTGACTACGCCGACTATTTCCTCACCGGCCACTAGTCAATTTGGTATCAATGCGCGGGCCAACACTAATCCTAATGTCGGCCGTGACCCTGAGGGCAGCGGTTCGGCGACACCGACGGCTGACTACAACCAGTCTAATCTGTTCACTTTCCGCAACGGCGATACCATCGCCAACTCGACGATAGCTACCGACTTTAACCGCTTCACCATATCCTACCTGGTCAA
>CAZVBA010000004.1:0-31293 GCA_964625325.1 uncultured Candidatus Saccharibacteria bacterium
CCACAGCGGTGGCAGTGCGGATAAGAGTGCGTGATGTATTCAATCTTCCAGACCACGTCGCGCTCATGCAGGGTCTTGGCGATCTCCTTGTTGACGTCCCAGATAAGTTGGCCTTTCCACTCGCCTTCGGTGTAATGACCTTCTTCATCGGTATCAAGTACCATCGGTACTTTGTTCTGTTTGGCTAGAGTGTAGTCATCTTCACCGTAAGCCGGTGATTCGTGGGCTATACCTGTGCCCTCTTCGGCGTGTACAAAGCCAGCATGCCAGACCTTGTGGGCGTTGGCGCCTCTGTTCTCAAACAACGGTTCATAGGATTTGCCGACCAGTTCCTCGCCTTTGAAGCTACGGAGTACCTTGTGTGGCACTACTTGGTGTTTCTCATCAGTTAGAGCCTTAGCAACCAGGTCTTTAGCTAAGATGAACTTCTGCCCGTCCATCTCAACCTCGACGTACGTTAGGTCTTTATTGACAGCAATGGCTGTGTTCGATGGCAATGTCCAAGGAGTCGTCGTCCAAGCCAAAAGATAGGCATCCTCGTCTTTTAGTTTGAACTTAACGTAAACGCTGGGGTCAGTATCGTCCTGGTAGCTATTGTCCATAGCCACTTCGGCCTTGGAGAGTGGTGTGGCGTCGCGCGTGCAGTAAAGCAATACCTTTTCGCCTTCGTAGATCTTACCGGCCTCATAGAGCTTCTTAAACGCCCACCAGACGCTTTCCATGTACTCTTTGTCCATGGTTTTGTAAGCACCTTGGAAATCTACCCAGCGGCCGATGCGGTCAATGGTGTCTTCCCATTCGCTGCCGGTCTGGACCATGTTGGCCCGGCAAGCCTTGATGTAGTCCTCCAAGCTGATTTTGGTACCGATGTCGTCTCTGGTGATACCAAGTTTCTTCTCGGTGTAGACCTCGGCCGGCAGTCCGTGGCAGTCCCAACCCCAGACGCGTTCCACCCGCTTGCCCTTCATGGTCCAGTAACGCGGCACGACATCTTTGGCGATACTACTCAACAGCGTGCCGGTATGCGGCACACCGGTAATAAACGGTGGTCCGTCATAAAACACGTAGGCATTGTCCTTAGGGCGTAACTCAACAGACTTCTCGAAGGTTTTATTGTCCTTCCAGTGTTTGACGAGGTCTTTCTCGTAATCGATTGGTTGGCGGCGCTGGCCTGATTTGAATTTCATAAAATAAAAACTCCCGCTTAGTTGCAGGAGTCTTGGATTTCAAGACGGTACCATCCCGACATTTCACTTGATTAAGGACGATTACGGGCCTTCCCGAAGGGCTCTACTGCGGCACTGCCGGTTCTTCCCTTACCTCGTGGCTGATAACCACTCAAGCGGTTTAGTTAATAATAACTCAGTTATTCCTGGGGTGCAACAAAGAAGCCAGCGCCGCCGCTGCCGTAGGCAGCTACTTCGTCCATCAGCGGCAGTTGAGGACCGACCCACATCTGGACCAGCTGGCCGTCATTGCCGATGACTAGGATTGCCGGGTGATCAACCACGTCATAGAGCGTGGCCGTAGCTGTGCCGTCGCGCGTATCAATGTCTATGAGTTCTATCTTACGGCTGGCTTCGCGGCGTTCAAACTCGCGGACAAATTCTTCGACCGTACGGGCATGTTCGGATTTGGGGCGATACAGCAGAAGCACTTTCATGGTTAGTACTATACCATTTCCCTAGCGCAGATTGGTGCCACCTAGGATTTTGGTGCCACCTTTAAGTTGAACTTTGGAGTCATTGGCCGCGGGAATGGTCGTAAAACTAAAGCAGCTAGACGCCGAGCTGTAAGCGATCGCGTTGCCACCAGGGTCAATGGCATAGGCACGCCAGGAATATAGGGTGTTATAGGACAGATTGGTGCCGATATAGTTATAAACGGCTTGCTGGATTATGGATGGATAGCCACCGTTATATGAAGCATTGGCGTTTTGGGTGCTTTCGCCTGCCCAACCAGCAGATGAAGACGACTCATTAATTATCACCGGCGAACCGGTACAGTTACTGACTCCAGAATACAGCTCGAACTTGTATTGCAGAAAGTCCAAGCTTTCATCAGTGGCACCCATCCTAAATTGTGGTGCCACCGGCACCATTTGGGCACCGTTTGATGGTGCTAGCAGCGTTGGTGCATTGGGCGCGATATTGCTATAGGTCAGCGTCATGCTGGTAACCGCTGATTGACCAGGGCTGAGCAAACCGCCGCCAGTACTTACAGACTGGCCGCTACAGTTCGTGTCGTCAATGGTTGCCGTCACCCACAAGTAACGTTTACTGGTAGCAGTTACAGCGAGATTGAGCGTGGTTCCCGTGGAGCCAGTGCTGGTGGCGCTGCTACTACCATATACACCATCTGTACCAGCCGTCCGGTAGCTGGCCGCTATGGCACAGGTTGCGCTGGTAGTATTGGAGGTAATAATAGCCAGGTTGGTCGGATTGCTCGAGGCACCCATGTCGATGACGCGTTCATAGGTGGCGGCTGGTAAAGGCGTTTCCAGAGCAGCCGAATAGACATTCGCACTAAGTCCGCCAATGTATAAGTAGCCATTAGCAACTATCGAAGCGATCGTACCCGTACCCACTGGCAAGCTGCTTGTCCAGCTAGTAAAAGCTCCTACCGAGCCGTCGCTCAGAATCGGCGCGTATTGGGCGTATGAGGCATCCCCTTCATATGCATACATAGTATTGTTATAAATAGCAATATTATGGTCGGAGCCCGAATTGCCGGCCAGGTGCCCGACCGTATTCCAGGTGCCTACCGCGCCGACTGTGCCAATACAGCCGCCGACGCCGCTATTATTGGCCGTACACACCAAGGCAGACTGTATGTCGTTACACTCAGTATCTGACGGTACGTCAAAGGAGTGACAGGTTGAACTTGACGTTATAGTCTCCTTGAAACCACCGGCAATGTACAAATAGCCGTTGTAGAAGATGGCAGCGCCGAACTCACCACGTCCGATTGAAATGGAGTTAGTGCTAGCCCAGGAGCCAACTTTGCCGATATTGCCGACACCAGAGGTACAACCGTTGGTATTTATGACACCATCACAAATTACCGCATAACTGACTGTGGTAATACCGCTACTACACGCACCGGTGCAACCGCCAATTTCATACAGATAGCCGTTGGCTTGAGCGTAACCTATGTCTTCCCTAGCCGGGGCATTATTAGTGGGGTTGGTTTGGAAAGCGCTTAGCGAACCATCAACCGAACTGATAGACGCATACTCTACCGCACCGGAATCTGCACCAGCATTATTGTCATAGCCGGCCCAGATATACAAGATGCTATTGTAGGCTGCCATGCCAAAGCCAAAGGAATGATAAACGGTCATTTGATGAACACCGTTGGTAACTGTAGACCAGGTGCCTAGCGTGCCAGGTGTGCCCGTACAACCAGCAGTACCACTATTGTTAACGGTACATATTAGGGCATAAGATACATAGCCGTTAAAGGAAGCGTAAATGTAGCCATTGTAGGCCACAAAGCGAGTATAGTTGTTAGCGGCTATAAGCGTTGACAGCGACGAGCTGGCAGTACCAAAAGTTCCTGGGCTATTGCTAGGCACCTGAGTATGCGCATAAAAGACGTCATCGCAAAGATTTGAGGCAGTGGCGCCACTTTCTTTACAGGCCGTTGTACTGGTTTGGGTATAGCCGCCCATGACGTAGAGATAGCCGTTATCAGCTATAGCAGCAGCCGGGGAATCTCGGCTGTTGGTGGTGAGATTGCCTACTACTGTATAGCCAGAAGCCGTGCCAACTAACGTACCGTTAGAACGCACTCCAATGTACTCAACGTCCGTAAAATTAACCGTACCATTAAATGTTCCGCCGATGATGTACAGACCATTATTGGCTGCTTGGGCACTCAGCCGCCAGCGTACGCTGCTGCCAGGTAAAGCAGTTGAACTGGTCGAAAACGCCCCAGTCAGACCGCCGGAGGCACTTAGAGGCGCAAACTGGATGTCGCTCTTGCCGGCGCTGCCGTCAAAACCCCCCATGACGTAGAGGAAGCCGTTTGATGCTACCGAAGCATGCCAGTGGCGAGGAGTGCCGAAAAAGTTCGATGTCGATACGGTGGTCCAAGCGCCAAAACTACCCGCATTATCGATTTGGGCGTACTGCACGTCATTGCATTCGGCACCATTGGTACCGGTGTTACGACAGTTTGCATCGGTTGCAACTGCTTTGACACCGCCCATAAGATAGACATAGCCATTATATATAGCAATCGAATGACCATAGCGCGGGTAAAGAAAGTATTGATTGGTATTAGCGAAAGTACCCAGCCTGGCGTCATCACCTATCTGACTGCGCTGTACATCATTACAATAAAGGTTGTTATTGCCATCATTCTTGCAGTTAGCCGTGGTGAGCCCTGTCAGGCCGCCCATAATATAGAGATAGCCCTTGTAAATAAACATCGTATGGTAGACCCGGCGGATTGTGAACGTACTGGCTTCCAGAACCCAGGTACCCAGTGAACCGTTAGGATTGATAGGCGCGTAGTAGAGGTGGTTGTCATAGTTAGTGCTGGTGCCGCAGGCCGTCGGCGTACCGGCCGTACAGCCGCCGCTGATATACAAATATCCACGATAAGCCGCCGCCGCAAAGCCGAACCGGCCGCCCAAAATGTTCGATGTAGCCGTTGATTCTGCCGTAAAACCGGTGGCCACATGGGTATTCAGAAAAGCGGCCTGCTGGACATCACTACAATAGAACGATGAACTGGCGTTACAGTGCGTATCACTTGTGGCGTGAATGCCGCCGATAATGTAGTAAAAATTGTTATAGATCAGTGCTGCATGGCCAGTCCGGGCATCACCCACATTATTAGCCGTCGGGCTGGTCAGGAAACTGCCGATAGAGCCGTCATTGCTGTTGATTTGGGCAAATTGGCTGTCGGCTTTGTAGGTGCTACAGGTGGTCGGCGTGCCGGCTGAACAGCCGCCGACGACATACAATAAACCGTGGTAAGTCAGTGCCGCGTGGCCGGCCCGGGCAGTCGTGAAGCTGGTGCTGTTAGTCGTCCAAGTTCCGAGCGTGTTATCGCTCTTTATTGCTGCATATTGGATATTGCTATAAAAACTGGTGCCGTCGTAGCCGCCAATCACATAGAGGAAGCCGTTGTAGGCCACCGATGAATGAAAGGCCCGGGCGGTGGTAAAGGTGTTGCCGCTAGTCGCCCACGCCCCTACCGTGCCGTCGCTCTTAAGCGCGGCATACTGGACATCCCCTTTGTAGCTGGTACCGTCATAGCCGCCAGCCAGGTACAGATAACCACCATATTCAACGGTCGTATGGTTGGCGCGGGCACCGCTGAAGGCCGAGGTGGTGTTCCAGGTCCCCACCGTACCATTGGCCGCGATGGCGGCATACTGGACATCGTGGTAGTAGGCCGAATCTTTGCCGCCGATGACATAGAGATAGCCGTTATAGGCGACGCTGGTGTGGCCGCTGCGAGCGCCAGCAAAAGATGTAGTCGGACTAAATGAACCAATCACGCCGGTAGTGGCGTTAATAGAAGCGTACTGCACATCACTCTTGTAGTTGGTGCCGTCAAAGCCGCCGATGACGTAGAGGAAGCCGTTGTAGGCGACGCTGGTGTGGTCGCGTCGAGCGGTAGTAAAACTGGCATTGCTGGCAGCCGAAAAGGTGTCGTTGTCGCCTGAATTCAACAGGGTGGCGCGGTTAATCTGGCCGCTGGTGCCGTAGTCCACCATGCCGGTGTCGGTACCGGTTTGAAAATCAGCCGTCGATGTCACCACCACCGTCGGATCGATGGTTAAAGGATAGTGTTTATTTTTCAGGTTGCGGGCTTCCAGCGTCAATATCCCATCTTTGAGACTAAAAGATACGTCTTCATAGTTCTTATGGCCTTGGCCGTCGATGATATATGGCGTGGGCAGTACAAACACCAAGTTGTCCTTTTTGCCATTCTTGCGGGCATTGTCGATCAGTTGCTGGTCTTTATCGTCCGATGTCGAGATGTTACCAAATAAGTACGAGTTGGCGGAGTAGATACCGATGCCGCCATCCGGCAGCGGCCGCGCCTCCAGCGTGTTGTCCAATTTTAGCCGGTAGCGGAACTGCTGAGTCTTCTCTGAAGCTTTGGCCAGCAAGATGTCCGCTTTTATGCCGTTGCGCTTGAAGGTATAGACTTGCTGCTCATTGCTGCTGGCCGGATAGATAACCCGGCCGTCTTTGAGCTGGCCGTTATGTAAATCGTCCAACGGCACCAGTGAAAAGCTATGGTTACCCTGCGAATCGCCAAAGCGTATGCCGTCCTTAGCCACACGCGACAGCGTGGCCGTAAATGGGAACTTGCCACTGGAATCCTCTAGTCCACCGGCCGCCACCTTGTGCAGCTGTTTATCCGGTTTTTCCTCGTTTGTCCGGTTGTAGACAAAGGCGTTTTTGGTAACCTCAATTTTCGACGTATCAACTGACGGCTTAGCCAGTAATGCAACCTTGGCCGGCGAGAACTTATACATGGCGTGCTGTTGCCAAACGACCAGCCCGGCCACGGCTAGCGCTAAAACCACAATACCGCTGCAGGTCCAGAACAGATAGGTCCGCATAAAACCGGGTAGTCGACGAGCCAAGCGACGGCGAATATAGTGCAGCTTGATTAGCTTTCTACTGGCCTGTCGTCTGAGCCGATATATGCCTTGGCGAAATCTTATCAGGTGCTGAGTTAGTTTTTTCATGCGCCAGCCACCTACTTTATGACGAAGTAATTATAAGTATATGTGCCACCATCCGCTGGGATGGTATCGGTGTCGAGAGTGAAGCTGGTAGCGCCGTTATTACCCGCGTAGTATTTTAGCCCGGCGCCGGCGGCGTTGGTCGGTATGAATAGCACTTTTGGCACAGTCGTATAGGTAGTTACAAAGTTGACTGTAACCAGCGTGCCGGTACCAGCGCAGCCCGTGCCCGTCGTCACGCTGATGGTTCCCGCGATATCATTACCAGTTACTGTCGGAGCTGGTGGCGAGGTGCATGCCGCCGCGCCAGCACTGGATGAAGAAATGGCTGAACCGCCGGAAACCAGGTGACCATTCAAGGTAACGTCTTTGCTGAAAGCGGTGGCGCTTTGGACCGTCAGGGTGCTGCTGGTAGTGGTTGATCCAAGCGTGATATTGGTGATTGAGCCTGATGCGCCAGCGTCGCCGATATGTATAGCCAGTGTCTTGCCGCTGGCAGTAACACCGGTACCGATGTTAAGCGTCATCGAGTCGGTCGACTGACCTACAGTAAGCGTGCCGGTCTGAGCTGTTCCGCCCAGCGTAATAGTGCCGGTGGTCATGCCTGACCCGACCGCTACGGCGCCACCGGTCTGGACATTGGCTATATTCACCGTTCCCGCACCCGTGCCGTTACCAATCGCCACGGTTTGGGCACTGGACGATGAACCAAGCGTGATTTGGCCGGTTCCACCGCTGGCACCGACCACAATCTGGCCAGTGGTTTGCGGCGTGAAGGTTATGGCGGTCGCCCCGCTACCACCTTGGATGGCAGTGGTGTGGGCCGCATTACCGTTGCTGCCAATTGTGATACCAACCGTGCCAGTTGTGGTACCACCCGTGCCAATGGCTATCGTATTAGTAGTGCTGCCACCCGGCGTACCATTGCCGATGTTAACAATCTTGCCCCCTGAAGTTGTGGAGCTACCGCCGCCAATTTCAATAGTTTGGGTTGAGCCATTACCATTGGCCGATTCAATATTAACCAGCTGAGTGGTGGCGGTGGTGGCATTACCAAGCGTGATAGTTCCAGTTTGGGTAGTGCTGCCGAGGGCAATTCCACCCGCATTACTAGTTTGGACCCGGATAGCTTCACTCCCGCTAGTGTTACTGTTACCCCCTTGCAAAAGTAACGTATGATTAGCGGCAGCTGCGCTGCCTATAGTTACGCCGACTGTACCGGTGATGCTACCGCCAGTCCCAATAGCTACTGTATTAGTTGTGCTAGCATTTGGCGTACCGTTGGCTATATTAACAACCTTGCCTCCTGATGTCGTTGAGCTGCCGCCACCGATGTTTATAGTCTGTGTTGAGCCATTGCCATTGGCCGACTCAATACTTACTGTTTGCGTGGCAGCCGTAGTAGCATTACCAATAGTGATAGTTCCAGTTTGGGTAGTGCTACCGAGGGCAATGCCACCAGCATCTGCCACTTGCAATCGTATAGCTTCGCTACCACCCGTATTGCTAGTTCCGCCTTGAATTAAGTTATTACTAGTTCCGATTAAGCTCCCTAACGTAATGCTGTCCACTGAGCTAGCGTTAATATTGCTCCCAATAGTAAAGTTCTGTGTAACTGCCGAGTTTATAGCGCCGAGGAAGATGGTACTAGCATTTGTATTGCCAATAGATATGGTGCCGGCCGTTGAAGCATTTCCGGCTGCACCAGCATTGATGGTCACATTTCCGCCATTGGCGCCGCCACCAACACCAGAGTCACCTGCACCGGCACTGATGGTCACATTGCCCCCGGCAATTCCAGCAGCAGACGAGCCACCCGTACCGGCCGATAGTGTTATATTTGAAGCAGCTGCGCCCGACCAGTTGGTTGAGATTTGTAATGAGCCGCCGGTCTGGGTCCCCATAACAGGTGTTTTAAATGTTGCTATTCCGGAGATTGAAGTACCGGCACCTGTTGCAATAGTTACTCCTCCGCCAATCCCTAGGCCGGTGCCGCCAGTCCCACCAGTTATATTGACTGCACCGCCGGTATTTCCGGAACCACTGGCAGAGCCGCCAGTAAGAGCGACCGCCCCACCAGTGCCCGTCGAGCCAGCCGTACCGCCCGTAAGCGACAACTGGCCGCCAGCACCACCAATGCTACCCGTCCCAGCGACAACCGTAAGAGCGCCACCGGCCACACCGGCTGAAATTGAGGTTGTACCTTGAATCGTAAAGGCTGTCGGTGCCGCATTAGTGCCTGCCGTTGAGGCATTACCAACATACAAGGTACTGCTGCCCGCAAAGACAGCCTGGGCTGTGCCGGCAATGCCGAAGGCGATGCCACTAGCGCTGCCCTGTATAGATATAGCGCCGGCCAAGCTATTGCCGATTGTCACCGCGCCAGTACTGTTGCCGCTATTTATATTGGTAGCGAAGTTAGCACTGGCGTTGATATTGGTAACACCAAGTACGGTGTTCGTAGAAGCTGAATTACCTATGCCAATTGTTGTGGTGTTAGTTGTGCCAAGATTAACCGTACCTGCTCCACCCGTATTAAGTATTAGGGTATTGGTGGTAGCAGCTTGGACGGTAAGGTTGCCGGCAGATGTGCTCCAGGTTGAGGCGGCACCACCAGTTAAGGTTAGAGCACCACCACTGACAACTGATATAGCACCAGTCGAGCTATTACCGATCGTCACTGTGCCACTGCTACCATTGCCAATTCCGGTGTTCGCTGAACCACTGGTATTGATGTTGGTCGTGCCGGTTAAGTTGATGGTGTCGCTGGTTAGCAGCTTGATGAAGCCACCAGTGCCGGTGTTACCTAGGGTGATTGTACCCGAGCCACCAGCTGCGTCACCGCCGCCACTGTTATCGATAAAGGTGTTGGACGAGCCCGTGCCATTGAGCGAAATTGTGCCGCCGTTGATGGTTGCCCCAGCCGTACTTGTCAGCAGTCCAGCCACGTTTAACGTACCAGCCACTGTGGTGTTACCGGCGGTGGTGACGGAGAACTTGGTAGTCGATCCGCCGGTCTGGGCCACAATCAGGTTGCCGGTGGCGGTATTGCTGTTCTGGTTGATATATAGCAGTGTCGGCGACATGCCGCCAGCGCCGGCATTGGAGCTGAGGTCTTCAATCTTAGCGACATTACCGGTGAGAGCACTGGCTGAGTTAGCCACCAGCTGCCTGGTTACGACAAAGTCGGTGTCTGATGAAGTTGCGGCGGCGGCACTGGTGACGTTATGCAAGAAGCTGAACTTCTCGGAGTTATTGCTAAGCAGACCGGAAACATCGCCGGTACCGTTACCGATCTGGGTCTTTCCAGTATTGGCAGCAAAGACGGCGGCGCTCTCAGTGGGACAAGCAGCTGCGCCACTGATGCACCAGTAGATATCGGCGTAGTTGGCGCTGGAGGCCGTGTTGTAGACCTGCAGATGACCGTTGACGGTATCAACATTCAGCAGCGTGGCGCCGGCGGCATTCTGGATGTTGAACACCGTCGTGCTGTCTTGCATGGGCTTAATGCTGACCGGCGAGTTGATGTTACCGAGCAATTGCAATTGGCCGCCAGGATTGTAGCCTGTTACAGTGCTGCCGGCCTCTAACTGGACGGCGTCAACAAAGAATGTCTCGGCCGAAGCGCCAGTCTTCATAACGTAGAAGTTTGAACTGCTGATAGTGCCACCGGTAGTGAATGTACAGTTAAAGCGCGTCCAGGTGGTCGTAACGGTCTGACCAGTCAAACAGTTGATGTTACTGCCGTTATCTTGGCGGCCAATGTTAACATCGGTGATGGAGCCAGACGCAACCTTAAGATAGAGCGACAAGGTGTACTGGGTGGTGGCGCCAAAGGTGTAGCTGTATTGGGCACCATCGTTGGCGGCTGTGGTGGTCGCCACTGATAAGCCGTAATTACCCTGAACTTGTTGAGTCGTAACCGCACTGAGAGTAGAACTGCCTTTAGCTGCCCAGCTAGTCGTGCCACCGCCCTCAAAGCTGTTGTTCGTCGTTACCAAGTTACTGGTGGTTGAGGTGTCAACGTTGAACAATACACCGCTATTGCTGTTTTGAATCTGGACTGCGCTGATGATATCACCACCGGACTGTGGCTTAATAATGACTTTGCCGGCTGTGCCGGTACTAAACGGCACGCCGCCCTGGATAGTCACGTTACCGCCGCCAATAGTGCCGCTAAGACCCGAGCCACCCTTAAGCGAGACATTACCTCCGGCTACAAATGTACCGCCGCTCAACGTCAGGCTGCCACCATGACTGCCGGTGTCATTAGATTCGCCGCCTGCTTGCAGGGTAATAGCGCCACCGCTACCCAGACCCTGACCGTGACCACCAGTAAGGTTTATAGCTCCGCCAGTACCCCCACTCAGACCGTTAGTACCAGCTAATCCACCAGTGATGTTAACTGCACCACCAATGCCGCCAGTACCAGCGCCACTTGTACTGCCACCAGTGCCGGCCGTGAGGCCAATGGCCCCACCGACACCACCATTTGAGCCAGATATTCCGGCAGTACCAGCCGTTGCCTGTATGCTGACGGCGCCCCCAGTTGAACCAGCGCCAGATGTTACGGTGCCGGATGTGCCGGCTTGCAGCGTCAGCGTACCACCGATGGCGTCCGTGCCAGCCGTACCGGCCTGAACTGTCAGGCCAAAGCCAGCCACGCCCGCGCCTGCGCTAGCGGTGTTAATACTTGAGGTTTGCTGGAAAGTCAGGTTACCAGTGGTTCCCAGCTGTAGACGATCACCATTGTTGGTTCTGAAGTTAAGCGCAAAGCCGTCATTGGTACCCAGTTCGCCAGTCGCACCAAAGCTATTGCCCCCCTGAATAAAGGCCGAACCGGTAGCCGTGGTTTGGCAGGTGGCGACGATGTTGCTGCTGTTGCGGCAGAGGTAGGTCGGCGTGTCGGCCGTGCCGAGTGTTGAGACAATAACACCACCGGCACTTTGTAGCGTGGTGGTACCGGCGATAGTCGAGCCAATAGTAATGTTGGTGGTCGAGCTGCCCGTACTGTTGGTACCAATCTTGATAGTTTGAGTGACCGCGCCGGATGATACGTTGCCGATGTTGATGGTGTTGGCCACGCCGCTGTTGCCAATGTTGATGGTACCGGCGCTGCCAGCCTTGATAATGACCGCCGAACTCCCCGTCCCTCCTTGGACGGTGGTACCACTAGTGCCAAGCAGGTTGCCGATAGCAATCGTGTCGGTAGAGCTGGCCGTGGTGTTATTGCCAATATTGATGGTCTGGCCAACCACGTTGGCGGTGTTACCAATTTGGACGGTAACACTGTCAAGATTGGCGGTGCCGATGTTGATGCCACCGTTAGAGCTGGTACCCGTGCCAGCATCGATGTTGACATCACCACCGGTCCTAATACCGCCAGAGCCGTTAGCCGTGCCGCCTTTGATAGACACTAAGCCACCGGTGCCGCCACCGGCGTAGCTGGTGTTACCTCCCTGTATAAACACGGCGCCGGCCGAACTGGCGCTGCCAGTCACACTGCCGCCCAACAGATTCAGCTTGGCACCAGCACCTGGGCTAGCCAGGGTTGTTGCCCCCGGCTGCAGCGTTATAGGATTACCAAGTGTGCTGGTGCTGGTGCCACTCGTAACAGTCCCAGCCACCGTCACTGTGCCGCTGCTGCCTACGCCGAACAATAAGGTGCCCGCGCTATTGTTAACATCCAGCCAGTCAGCACTTTGGCTGGAGACGCCGGTTATTGTCAGACCTACGTCGGCGGCGCTGCGGCTGGATATATACGCCCCGCCATTGCTCACCACGCCCTCGGTGCTAGCGTTAACAGTATTTCCAAATGTATGGACGTAGACCGTTGGAATAGAACCACGGTTTATTTGCGCTCCCCAGGCCTGCACAGCGCCGGTACCGCCGCAGTTTGGGCAGATGAGCGGAGCTGGAATAAAGCTAAAGCCACTGACACTGCCGGTGACACTAAAACGCTGCCAGGTGGTTGTCGCCGTGACTGTATTGACTATTGCTCCACCTGAACCAGACCAGT
Organism: uncultured Candidatus Saccharibacteria bacterium; assembly: GCA_964625325.1. Lineage (GTDB taxonomy): Bacteria > Patescibacteriota > Saccharimonadia > Saccharimonadales > CAYVSP01 > CAZILM01. The sequence goes on from CAZVBA010000004.1 coordinate 12,738, forward strand.
CGAAGATTTCCAGGTCGACCGGCACGGTGGTGGAACTTGCCCGCAACCAGACGCTGAAAGTCAGCGTGCCAAATGTGTTGTCTAAACCAGTATTGGTATTGTAGACGGCTTGACCGGGCGAACTTGAAGTTATCAGATCGGCTCCTGACGTGCCGTCAGGGCCACTATTGCTATTAGCCGAAACGGTAGCACCATTCGTGGTCCAACTATCAAATTCCTCAGATAAAGTCACGAAATTTCCATACTTACCAAGGCCACCAAAGGGCGTACTAACCTGCCCCAGATTCTCGATATTGCCAGCTGCCGTGGTGCGCTGAACAGTAGTACCGGTGGAGTCCTGCAACTGCACCAAATCGCCGGTCTGACTGGAAGAGCCCTTGACTATAACACCAACATTAGAAGCATTGTTGGTGTTTACGGTCAGTGCTGTCGATGAACCGGCCGCTAAACCACTCAGGGTGGTGGCGCCGCTGGTAACCGTTAGAGATTTTGTGGCAGCAACGGTAGTACTCTGGCGCAGGCTAATACCGGCCGTGGCGTTAGTAGTACCGATATTCAGTGTCGTGGTGCCGGACGGCGTATCCAGCAGAGGTGTCAACAAAGAGGTAGTAGCCGTGCCGCTACCGGATAAGTAGAGCGAGCCGAACGGCACGGCAGCCGAGCCCAGGTCGGCGCTGCCGGCTGAAGCTGGCAATAGTGTTGTATTGATGGCCACAGCCGTCAGGTTGGAGAGTGACGTATTGGCACCACCACCCGAGCCGCCCAGACAGTTGCCGGCCGTTACACAAACCGTGCCGCTTAGGTTAGGTAGGACAATGGTCTTATTGCTGACCGTCAGCGTGGCGGTATCAAGCGTATTGGTAAAGCCATCGTTGGTACCATCCGTAAAGATGATTTTGCCCAGGTTGCTGGTGGTACCTAAGGTCAAGCCGGTCGAACCCTGCAGCGTCAGATTGGAAAATATCGGGCTGGAACTAATGGCAATGCCTTGAGCGGTGTCAATCAGGCCACTACCGTTGTCCTGGAAATCAGTGGCATTAAAGGTGGCCAATCCCAGCGTGGAAGCATCGGCTTTGGCCCGGTGAATCGTAAAGACCGTACCGACATTGCCGGTATCGTTCAGTGTCAATGCGCCTGATTGGCTGTTAACTGATAGAACTACTGCGCCACCGGTCAGTATAAAACCACAATTCGCTGAACCCTGGATACACAACGTACCATTCTCGTCCGGCAACGAAACGGTCTTACTGGTGCTAGTTGCCGTAATAGCATTCAGAGTCGTGGTGTTGACGTTGGAGCCGTTGTTGAAGACGATAGAGCCGGCCGTAGTGTTATTTACGCCCAGGTTCAATGAGCTGGCGCCAGTCGCTGTGACGCTGGTAAAGCTCGGCGTATTAGAGAGACTGATAGCGTTACAGCTGCCGCCACTGCCCAGGGTAATCGCATTGCCGGTGCCGGACAGGCTGGCGTTACCGGCCGCCGACGGACAGGTCAGCGTGGTATTGCCCTGCACCGCCGTATTGCTGGTGGCACCGTAGATAACGGCCAAAGTCGGCGTACTGCCCTCGCCAGTGTTGCTGCCCACCGTCAAGCCGGTCATTGAGCCCAAATTAGCCACGTAATTGCCGGTGGTATCAGTGCCCAGTGCCACACTGTTGGCCTGAATCGTCGTGAGGCCGGTATTATCAACTGCAATATCGCCGCTGAGACTGACGAATGTCGGGACACCGCTGGCATTGGCGACCAACACCTGGCCTGATGTACCAGCCGCGGTAACTTGCAAGGCACTGGTGCTGTTACCGTAGATAACCCCTTTGCTGGTGAAAGTACCGGCGCCGGTGCCGCCATTGGCTACAGTCAATGCCGAACTAAGTGTCAGTCCGGCAAAAGTCGGCGAGCTGCTGGTAGCTATATCTTGCTTGGTATTGATAACACCGCTGAGGTCACTAAAGTTGGTTGAGTTAAAAGCGGCTATACCTTTAGTGGCGCCATCGGCAACAGCATTATCGATTGTAACAGTACCGACTAACAGGCTCTGGGCGTTGTTTAGGGTTACGACACCGCTCTGGCTGTTCAGCGAAACCACACCTCCGCCTCCGCCCCCGCCTCCGCTTAAACAATCACCAAAGCTTAGGGCGCCAAAACTATCGGTCTTGATACATTGGTTGGCGCTACCGTCGGCCGTCGGCAAAGTGAAAGTCAGGTTGCTGCTACTTACTCCACTCTGCAGGCTTACCGTATTGGCGTTAGTATCGTTATTGAGCTTCAGCACACCAGTGTTTCCACCCAGGCCGCTCGTCCCCAGCGTCAGATCACCGCCACTTACCTCAAGCGTGCCACTAGCCGTTAGGACTGTGCCCGTTTCGCTAAGTGTTGAATCAGCAATGGTGTTCCCACCGCTGAATTTGGCGATTTTACCGCTGTTACCGGCACCCGTAATACCGCCGCCGGCACCGACACAGTTGAGGGCCTCCAGCGTACAAATGTTAGAAGTACCCCCGCCCGAATCAGGCAAGACGTAAGTAGTTGAGCCGCTCAACGGATCGGTTCGTAAGGTCCCCGTAAAGCCGGCACCATCATTCAACACCAGCTTGCCCTGTAGCACATTGGTGCCAATGGTCGTGGTTGCGGCTTTGACCAAAAGCGTACCGGTTATGGTCGTATTGCCGTTGTTGGCAACCACAAACTTATCGCTGCCCCCACCTTGCAAATGAATAAGATCACCACCCCCGGTATTGTTGATAAAGATTGAGGGATCACCACCACTATCTGTTTGAGGGGTGGCGCCAGTCTGTAAAATGACCGCTTGTCCGCCACCGGCGGCACAGCTCACACCCGTGGTACAAATTTCTTGATCTGTTACACCGCTGGTTGGGAATAAGAACCGGCGCCCGCCCGCCCTAAATAACAGGTTATCGCTGCCAGCGTCAAACGATAGCACCACACCATTTCCGAGCGGCAAACCCAAGTCGCTACTACCGATAATACCGCCTGCAGTTACCGTTATATTCGAGTTAACCTGAAGATTGCCGGCCACGGTTACGGTGCTGCCGTCATCACTCAGAATTGAATCGCCAATTGTCTGGCCGCCCATCAGGAATTTGGCTATTTGATTTGGTGTACCGCCGGCCGTTGTGACGCCACCACCGGCCCCTACGCAGTTTAATGCCTCAAGCACACAGACACTGACGGTGCCGCCACCGGATTCTGGCAAAACATAGGTAGTGGAGGCGCTCAACCCGGCCGTCTGGAGCGTGCCGGCGAAGCCGGCACCATCGTTCAGCACAAGACTGCCCTGCTGCAAGTTCGTACCAATCGTCGCCGTGGCGCCTTGCACTGTTAAATCGCCGCTAAATGTTGGACTACTTACAACATCTAAGGTGATGGTGCCGCCTAAAGCAACCAAGCCGCCGCCGCTTAGATTACTACCGGCCGTGACAGTCAGCGAACTGTTTTGCAGCTTGGTATTGCTGACTGCACCGTTACCTATTGTCGCCACACCAGTTTCTGCAATAGCTATATCACCCGATACGGCCTGGTTTTCCCACTCGCCATTACTACCGTTATAAATCAACACATGCCCGGCTGCCGGTGTATTGATAGCTAGATTAGTGCCTTGAAGCTTGGCAATTGTCGGGTTTGGAAAGTTCCCGGTCAGGTCACCACCGGCGCCACCAGATGCAGTACAGTTACCCGAGAAATCACAGACATCGCTGCCGTTGCGCTGCAGACCACCGGTAAAGTTGTTGAGCGCCGTAAAGGTGTTAATACCATTTTTGAGCGGCACGTTACCGGAGAGCCGGGCGTCGGCTACGGTACCAGAAGCCAAGTTGCTGGCGTTGAGGTTGGTCAGGTTAACGCCTGAGAGGGCCGGTAACTCCCCGGAGGCATTGAGCTGGACTAATTGGCTGGCAGCATTAAAACTGTTGCCCTGCAGCGTCACGCTAGCGCTCAGACGGGTGTTGGCAACCGTACCGCTGCTTAGGTTTGAGGCGTTGAGCGATGTCAGTGCCGCGCCGCTACCGCTAAAGCCGGCGGCAGTTAGTGTGCCAACCAGGTTCGCGTTGCCGCCGGTGTCGAGCGTCAACTGGGTAACGCCGTTGGTCAGGAAATTCAAGGAAAAGTTATCGGTCGTACCCAGATTAGCTGCGGCACCAAAGGCATTGCCACCCTGCACAAAATCGTTACCGCCACCGCCAAAGGCACAGTTATTTGAACTATCACACACCGTGTTACCATTCTGGGTAATAACATTGCTAAAGGAGTTGGTGCCGGTAAAGGTGTTATTGGCGTCAAGTAACGCCACATTGGCACTCAGGCGGGCGTCAGCAACCGTACCGCTGCTCAGGTTGGAAGCGTTGAGTGAGGTAATGGCCGCGCCACTGCCTTGCAGACTGGCGGCTATGAGAGCACCGCTAATGTTTATGTCGCCGGTCTGCGTGCTAGCAGGTGTCAATAACACGACATTACTGGGAACGTTTGGAATGGCCGGTATTACTGGAATCGGCAGGTTTGTAAGCTTGGAGCCATCACCGATGAAGTAGGTGGCGCTGACGTTGCCGCCAAACGTACCGTTACCCGTTACGTTGATGTCTTGCCCAAACACGGCCTTGCCATTAACTGTTAGATCTTGGAGAGTACTTAGCTGGCTGACCTTTAGGTTGCCTTGGACGCCTAGTGTTTGGTTAGCCGCCACCGTTAACAGTTTGGCTTGTTGGCTGTTCGTTTGACTGTTGTCAACTTTCGGGGTGCCCCTGTTATACAGCAGTATAGCTGCGGCTACAAATCCACCCGTCAGGATGAATAAGGCCGCCATCGAGGCGTACAACCGCCAGGTCGGCTTGGTTTTCAAAGCTCTCGGTATCTCTTGTTCAGGCGGTGAATCAGGCAGCGTGTAGTTGCGTTCCCCTTCTAAGTCCGTACTACTGTCAGAACCCTGATCAAGCGTCTGGCCTAAATCGGCAAAGCGCGGTGCCGCGGCCGGAGCTTCAGTTGTGGCTACCGGCTGTGAGGTTACTGGCACAGACGCTGCTACAGTGGTACTCAAACCGGGGTCATCATTGTTCAGCAGATATGGTGAGGTTTGAGCTTGGCTGGATTGAACTGATGGGTTAACGACTGGTGTGGACGGTGGTGTTACGGGCACAGCCTGGCCCGGCTCCTCGTGCATGAGCACCGGAATAGGCATGGTACCTCTGTAGGACTTAGGCGTTTCTACGCTGGTGGGCATTTATGTTATTTCTTTGTTAGGCTTTACCCCATAACTTTAGAATATGAATTAACACCATGCAATACAGATACAAATGGTTCAATTATAGTTAAAAAAGCGTTGTAATTCTGTAAGTAGGTTAATGCTTATGCTCCCTGTTTTACGTCCAACAGAGGTAGCAACCGTTGTTTTTTTATATACAATACAGGTCTACCCCTGTTGGTATGTATTCATAACAACACTGGGCTAATTCTACTTAATAATCTTAATAGTTATCCACAGCTACTTAAGTACCTAAAATAGTCTGGGTACATTTTTTACGATTCTAGGAGTTTGGCCGGTATGTCGAAACGCTGGATATCTTCTGGCGGTAAAATCATTCCTTTGATGACAATTACCCAGTCGGTCGCTACCTTTTTGGCCACTACCTTGTAGCTTTCGTTGCCTTTCGTAACTGTTAATAGAGCAAAGTTAGCCAGTACTTTGTTAATTTTTACTGTCGGGGCAGTTTTATGGGCGGGATCTGCCAGATAGTCTGCCCGTGCCAACCGTGTCAGAGCGTCTTGATCTTTGAGATTGGGTTGGCGACTGGTTGGATGAAGCTGCTGTTCCTGGTGGGCAATTCTGGCTCTAAGCACGCTATTATCCTGCATTAGCGTATGCTGCTGGCTAGATTGCCATCCGTAAACCGCCAAGCCGGTTACGACGGAAGCAAGCATAACGCCACCTAAGAGCACATGTTTCCTGATAAAAGACTTCACTCTCCCTCCTTATTGCTCAACATGGTAGTAGTAAAGGTATTGTACACCGTTGGTAGGGGCGTTATTGCTACAAATCTCGAAGGTCGTTGTCCCTGCATTGGCGGCACAGTATTGGATAGCTGCCCCATTGGAGCCACTTGGGGTCAACTGGATGCGTGTGCTGGCACCATAAGCATTGGCGAAGGTGATACGTACCAGGCTGCCAGTAGTTGGTCCAGTACCAACATTGATAGTCACAATGCCAGAAGTATCATTGCCAGTGATGCTGGCCGTACAGCCCGTGCCACAGGCCGCCAAGGCGGCAACGGTTGTACTGCCAGACGCATTGCCAGTGATAAGATGGCCATTAACGGTTAAGTTGCCGTTAATTGTGGCGGCTTTGACAGTCAGATTGCCAACAGAATCTATTTTGTCTAGGACTGCGCCAGTGGAGTCTTGGGCCTGTAGGAGATCGCCAGATTGGCTACTAACACCTTTTACGGTTAGCGGGACAACTGAGTTCGCCTGGTTAAAACCGCCGATTTGAACACTGCCGTCGTAGGCAACACGCAGCCCAGTTTTCCAAGTAATTGTGTTGCCTGCAGTGCCACTGGGAGCAACATTAAGGTTAATACCCAGACTGTCAATCCTTATTTGAGAAGCTATATCCGACGCGTCATAGACAGTGCCACTGCCACCCACATTTTTGGCCTGAGCATTAAAGCTAAGATGAATGCTGCCATAGAAGTTTTGCAGATAGGCATTATCATAACCAAATTGTGTCAGTTTAACGGCTCCATCATCTATAGAAGATGATCCCGTTGATCTAAGGACTAAGTTACCAAGCTTATCTATGCTGGTCATGACAGTGCCGGTCGAATCTTGTGTTTGCAGCAGATCGGCGGTTTGGGAAGCTGCACCTTGGACAACTAATCCCTTAATACTTGCGCCGGCGGCATCAAATTGAACTGTTGCCGAATTATCGACAGTGACTGGGGCACCAACAATCAACTTGCCGTTACCACCTATGGTAGTCGAAGCAATTTGCACACTACCGCCAGAGGTTTGTAGGCGTAATGCTCCTTGCGACGTGTTGCCAAAAATCGTTTGTATATCTGCTAGGGTACTGGTTGTATCCCACTTCAGCCGGAGTTTGTTGTTTGCATCCGTTCCCAGCGAGAATATGGCGTCAGTTTTGTATTCACTGATATCCCCGGAACTACTTATAGCCACTAGCGGTGTACCACTGGAGTCTTGCAGTTCCAAGAGGTCAGCTGACTGGCTAGACGCCGCCCTGATAACTCCGCCGATACTGCCAGCCGCCGCACTCTGTATAGCAAAGTTAGCGCTAGTCTGGATAGATGTCCCGTTATTAATAGAACTTCCTCCTGCAGGTGAGCAACCGGTGCATGAGCCCACAATAAGATTGCCGCCGATAGTAACATCGCCGGTCGAGGCAATTCTTAGCCTCTCAACCAAGGCCCCATTGCCGCTTGAACCTTGTGCTTTAGTAGAGAAAACGAAGCTGCCTGAAAAATTACCGTCATCAATTACCCCTAATCGTGCTCCTGGCACACTATTTCCTTGGTCTGTATAGGTGTAAAAGTCAATGGCGCTGCCGGCACCAGCAGCACCGGCGCCATTTATGAGGTTAAGCTGGGTCTTTAACGTACCCGGAGCACCATTATTTGCTAGATTCAACGGTGCTGCTGTAAAAAGTGAGGATCCAGGCGGCGCCCCAAACAGAACATTGCCACTAACCTGCAAAGGATATGTTGGGTTGCTTGTCCCTATGCCCACATTTCCGCCGTTATAGTAAATGCTGCTGCCGTTATTTTGCCATTGGCTTGCGCTACCGCAGCCGTTGCATGATTGCACCAAGAGATTACCATTACTGTCTATTGAGGCTACGCGATTACCCGTACCGTTTATCCACTGCTGCAAATCACCCGTCTGGTTAAGTGAACCCTGAACTGACAGGACGGTATTAGCGTCAATATCGTTAATGATACTGAGCTTGGCCAATGGGCTATCGGTGCCAATGCCTACATTGCCACCGGCATCCTGTAGCACTAAATTGGCTCCATTTGGCCCATTGATTAATGCCGTTATTATTCCTGCTGAAGCTACTTGACCAAACGGGCTGGCGGTTGTGCCAATGGTGGTGCCAGTCGTGTCAATCAAACCGCTGCGCGAAGCCAACTGCACATAGTGCACTGAATAATCGCCGTCACCGGCGTACATCAGCCTAGGTAGACCATTTGAACCCAGAGCAGCTTGCATAATGTAATCACCTTGAGCGCTTTGGGAATTGTCCACCACCATAGTTCTGTGGCTACTACAAGCATCATTACTACATGTCAGCCACCAGACGTAACCATTGGCATTATCCTCATACATAATCTGGGCCATATTACTACTATCGAGTAGAAACCCCGGGCCATCATTCATATCGCCAATGGTTGAGGCCAAGCTGTTATTGGATTCAAAACCACTACAATTTGCATCACTACAGACAGCGTAATGCAGCGGGTCGTAGAAGTTATCCTCGGAGCCATTGCCATCAGCGTAGACCACTCGCATTTTGTTGTCTGTACCAATTGCTAGCCTTACGCCGTAATAACCAGGATCGTTACCGCCATTACCGTCAATGGTTTGAGTAACCGGAGCCGAACAGTCAACATCATTGCAGACCGCCATTTTTAAGCTTAGATCGTTGTAATCTTCATGGGCGATACGAGCCAATCCGTCGGCACCAATAACTAGACTAATGGCATTAGCACCAGTGTTGTTGGTGCCGCTGGCTATAAGTACCGGGCTTGGCGACGAACAGTCAGCGTCGCTACAGCGGATATAGCGCGCCTCGTACTGTCCCAGGCCACTGTTATAAGCCACATAAGCAATACGGGCCAACCCGTCGGCGGCCATAGTCATAGATATGCCGTAGTAACCGGCTCTATTACTGGGGTCCAGATCCTGATCGACACGAGTCGTGCAATCGGCGTTGGTACACCGTACGAAATGCAAGCCGTCGGTACTCGCATCGTAGTAAGTAATGCGGGCGAAGCCATCGCTGCCTAAGACTAATGTCGGGTAAATGGTGTAGTCGCTGCTGACTATATTGTCTACCCGTACGGAGCAAGATGCATTTGTGCATCTGTAAAAGTGGGCCCTCTCTTGGCCGCTATTACTGTTATAGATATCAGCCACCATGCGCGCGAAGCCGTCGCCTCCCATTGCAAGTCCACCACCAAACTCTTCCAGCCCGCCGTTGCCAAAGTTTGTTTGGGACAGTGCGCCGGAGGCCAGGCTGCCAGGATTGAGGGGCAATAGATCCGTAACTTTGAGCGTCTTATTAGTAGCGTCGGCTTCCAGAAGGGTTGAGCCGTCTTCAGCCTTTAAACTTGTCGTTTTGGTGGTGACACCATGCCCCGGTATAGTCGTGGTTGGTTGGAAGTCCTGGCCAGCCCAATTCTCAAACTGATCAGTTGCATTATAGCCGGCAGCCACGTATAGCGTCAGCGGTAATTTAGCATTGTCCAACTGAGAAGAAAAATCATCAATATTCCACGTACAGGAAGCCGCCTGCGCCTTGGCTGGATCAGCTGAGAGTAAACTAATAAATATATCGGGGTCATTGTTGCTGCCATCCTGATTATGACAATACCGCCAGTCGTAGCCGCCGGCACTAAAAGTGCCTTTTGAACCATTAGTGTCGCTATCTGAACCCATATTGCCGCTGACCCGGACTGTGCCGGTCTGGTCGGTGCCACCAGTACGCTCAATCTTCATGGTATAGATAAACTTATTGACCCAGCTTTGTGTAACCTTGATGTCTGTGCCACCAACGCTGAAAGTGTCGGTTGTTGCGGCTGGTGCACCAAAGGCCGTAAAGTGCAGGCTGCAATCGCCGCAGCCGGCATAAAAAAGACGTGGCAAGCCATCGCTCGCTTTAGTTAGATCCATTATGTAGTCGCCTTGGTAATTAGTGGTGCTGTCCACAACCTGTCTATCAAAGGCATCGCAAGCGCTGTTGTTACAGTTTAATAGCGACACTTGGTTGAGAATATTGTCTTGATAGCTGATGGAGGCATGGTTCTGCTGATCCAACACCATGCCAAAGCCACCATATGAAGCACCGTTAGTATCAGCCACGGTATTGTTGGATTCTATACTTGAACAGTTCTCGTCACCACAGACAGCAAAATGGAGCGCGTAATTAAAGTTTCCTTCCGTGCTACTGTCAACATAGGCTACTCGCATTTTGCCATCACTGCCAAGTGTTAACTTAACACCGTAATAACCTGGATCATTGCCAGTATTATCAATGCTATTTGTCGTAATTGTGGCCGTACAGTCAGCATCGGAACAACGCGCCATTTTTAAAGTGTAGTCTGTGTCCTCGTAGGCAATACGAGCGAAGCCATCGCTACCCAACACCATGTGTACATTGGAGTAAGCGTTAGAGTTGCCACCTATAACTACCGGTGTGCTGGTGGTTGCACAATCCATATCCAGACAGTGAACATAATGCGTTTCGTAGCCGTTAAACGCATAGACGACCCGGGCAAAGTCGTCACTGCCTAAAACAAGCGAGATGCCGTAATTTAAGCCCCCACCCGACCCGAGATTAGCATCAACGTGAGTAGTGCAGTCTTGGTCGGTACAGCGAACGTATTCTATGCTGTCATTATCACTAGCGTAATAAACAATTCGAGCGAAGCCGTCGCTGCCAAGTACCACATTCGGGTAGTAAGCGGCACTATCGGTATTAACCAAAGTTTGAATCGGACTCGTACAGCTGGGGTCAGTACAGCGTAGATAATAGACACCTGTACCAGCTAGCGATAAAGGCGCTACCATCCTGGCGAAACCGTCTGAACCCATGACGACACTGCCACCGTAGCCACTGCCGCTGTCACCACCATCAGCAAAAGTTGTCTGCGAAGAGATCGAAAAATCACTAACACCTTTGTTGTAAAGTGGTAGGGCTTGCCAGATACCACCAATTTTGACCGCTGGACACCCGAATGTATCAAACTGGTCACGGCCACCATCATCCCAAGCAAAATAGTCGCCCTGATTAGGCGTCGGGTCGCTGCTCCCACAAGTGCCGCTACCCTCGTCAAGCACATCACGAACTGGTTCAAACAAACCATTAAATGGTAATGCTGTGTTAAAGCTTGGGGCAAAATCATCGCCGGTCGCCGTCGTTTGGGTGGTGGCCTGATTCACTACTAACAAGTTGTTAACATTAAAGGCTTGTCCGTCACTGTTGCGGCTAACGGTTAAGCTGGCACCGGGGGTCAGAGTGCCAACACCGACATTGCCAAACAGACCGGTGCCACTGACGTTAATATGGCCGCTTTGCTGGGTGCCGGGTGTACTGGTTTGTAGCGCTACACAGCTGCCACCACAACCGTCGGCACCAGCTGGTCCTGAAGGTCCAGCTGGACCTTGGGGTCCTTGTGCCCCTGTCCCACCGCCACCACTACCTGGAAAGTTATTGGCCGTGATGTTGCCATTGACGTTCAAGTTACCATTGAGAGTAGTATCGCCGTTAACGGTCAGGCCACCTTGGAGCAAGCTGGAGCCATTGACAATAAGGTCCTGTAGCGTCGTTGTACCGCTGACTGTTAGGTCACCTTTTACAGTCAGTGTCTGCTTGTTATTGACCGTCAGAATGCTGCTGGTGCCACCGGGTGAGTTGGTAGGCTTAGGCTTGTCGCGATTGTAGAACTTAAGGATAGTTGCTACTAAAGCACCGAGCAGGAAAAACAGGATGGCACAAAGAATAACAGTCTTCCAAGGAAACGGCCTTTTAGGGTTTGACGGCTCGGGTGTCGGGTCGTTATTGATTAAAGGACCGGTAGTAGAGGTGTAATTGGGTAGGCCGTCCAGTTCGCTGTCGGCAAAGGCGTTGACGGTCTCACCACCAGCGGACTTGGGCGCGCTAACAGCCACAGACTGCCCAGCTGCTTCTGGCATGAAGACCGGAATTGGCATAGTACCTTGTGGTGATTTGGGCGTAACTGTTTGTGGATTCACTTTTTCTTTTCTGTCCTAGGCTTTTGTCCTTATTACTCTAAACAGCGTTTAACACCTACGCAATAGATAGAATAATGGTTAAAATTGAATCAAATTTTCGTTGTAAGTATCACTATTACTCCGATTGATTCCAATCTGTTACGGTTCAAACAGGGATAGATGTTGTTGTAATTTTAGTTTATTCACCACTGTTACCCCTGTTTTGTTGTATTTGTATCATTATTAATAATATGAAATAATATAGTTAATAGTGCTTATCCACAAGCAAAACGGACTCTGTTTTACCTGAGTCCGTTTTTTATTCAGCTAAGCAGTTAGGACTTAGCTACAGCCTGTTGTTGAGCCGCAGCTGGTGCAGACGTAGCAGCTGCCGGCTTTCTGCGTCTGATTGCCACAGTTGTAACACATCGGAGCGGTGTCATCTTTCTTAACAGCCTTACCCTGCTCGTCTCTGACTACAGTTGTGGAGGCAATCGCAGCGACTTCGGCGGCTTCCTCCTTGTGCTCATTTTCAAGCGTCGGTGTCGACTCAATCGGCGCGGTAGCCACTTGCTCGGTCAGAGAAGTTGTTACGACCTGGGGCTCAGCTTCTAACAGGCTGGTTTGGGCATCGGGCATATCGTCTATCGAGGCCAGTCCCAATTCCAAACGGTCGTCGAACGACAGGTAGGTCAGCGCCAGGCGCTTGAAGACGTAGTCGACCAGCGAGCTGGCGGTCCGGATATCCGGATCATCAGTGATGCCAGCCGGCGCAAAGGCCATGTTGGTCAGACCATGCACATAGCTCTTCAGGGGTACGCCGTACTGCAAACCATAACTGACCGATATGGCCAAGGAGTCCATGATGCCGGCCAGGGTCGAACCCTGCTTAGCAATCTTCATGAAGACCTCACCGGGGGTGCCGTCCTCAAATTCACCGACCGTCACATAGCCCTTGCTGCCGGCGACGGTGAAGGCAAAGGTTTTAGCGTTGCGGACTTTGGGCATTTCGCGCCGGACGGCACCTTTGACGATGAACTTCTCAGTTACATTCTCGGCAGCATCTGATTCAACGATGTTGTGTTTGTTGGCGCCCTTCTTCATCATGCTGAGCGGCTGACCGACTTTACAGTTGTCGCGGTAGATGGCAATTGCCTTGATGCCCATTTTCCAGGCTTCCAGGTGCAACTGCTCGATATCTTCTACGCTGGCGCTCTCTGGCATATTGACCGTCTTACTGATAGCGCCGGAGATGAACGGCTGGACGGCAGCCATCATCTTGACGTGGCCCATGTAGTGTATAGAATTGTCGCCCATTGAACAGGCAAAGACGGCTTCGTGTTCTTTTTGGAGGTGTGGCGCGCCCAGGATAGTCTTTTCCTGGTCAATGTAAGCCACGATGTCATCGGTCTGGGTCTTGGTGTAGCCCAGCGCCCGGAGCGCCCGCGGCACGGTCTGGTTGACGATTGTCATAGTGCCACCACCGACCAGTTTCTTGAACTTGACCAGTCCGAGATCCGGTTCAATACCGGTGGTGTCGCAGTCCATCATTAGACCGATAGTGCCAGTTGGCGCCAGGACTGAGGCCTGGCTGTTGCGGACACCGTACATTTCGCCTAATTCGACAGCTTCGTCCCAGGCACTGGCAGCGGCGCTCAACAGCTCCTCGCTGGCCAGACTGGCGTCTATCTTAGAAACGGCTTCGCGGTGCTTCTTAAGGACCCGTATCATACCCTCGCGGTCTTTGGTGAAGCCGGCAAACGGGCCGACGCGGCGGGCCAGTCTGGCGCTAGTAGCATAGGCGTGCCCGGTCATCAGCGCCGTAATGGCAGCAGCTTGGGCGCGGCCCTCAGCGCTGTCGTACGGTAGACCTTGGGCCATCAGCATAGCCCCTAGGTTAGCGTAACCCAGGCCCAACTCGCGGTAGGCTTTGGCATTCTTGGTAATGCGCTCCGTCGGGTACTCGCTGTAACCAACCAGTATCTCTTGAGCCGAAAACATCAACTCAACGGTGTGCTTGAAGGCTTCGATGTCAAAGGTGTTGTCCTCACGCAAGTACTTCAGCAGGTTGATGCTGGCCAGGTTGCAAGCCGAGTTGTCCAGGTGCATATACTCGCTACAAGGGTTGGAGGCGTTAATGCGGCCGGCGTTGGGCGTGGTGTGCCACTGGTTAATAGTAGTATCGAATTGCAAACCGGGGTCGGCGCACTCCCAAGCGGCCTCATTGATTTGCCGATATAAGTCGCGGGCCTTGACGGTCTTGACGGTCTGGCCGCTGGTAACGGCCTTTAGCTCCCAGTCGTCATCATTCTCGACGGCCTTCATGAAGTCATCGGTGACGCGGACTGAATTATTGGCGTTCTGGTACTGGACAGAGTGGCTGTCCTTACCGTCGAGATCCATATCAAAACCGGCGTCGGCTAGGACACGAGCTTTGCGCTCTTCCTTAGCCTTGCACCAGATAAATTCTTCAACATCGGGGTGGTCAACATTAAGAATGACCATCTTAGCGGCCCGGCGAGTCTTGCCGCCGCTCTTAATAGCCCCAGCCGAGGCGTCGGCGCCGCGCATAAAGCTCAACGGGCCACTAGCCGTACCGGCACTCTTACCTAACTTTTCAACTGAACTGCGGATGATGCTCAGGTTGATACCGGAGCCACTGCCACCCTTGAAAATCATACCTTCTTCGGCGTACCAATTAAGAATAGCCGGCATGGTGTCTTCGATGCCTAGGATAAAGCAGGCGCTGGCTTGTTGGCTGCGACTAGGCGCACCGATGTTAAACCAAACCGGGCTGTTAAAAGCCGCCCGTTGGGTAGAAAGGATGTATTTGAGTTCTTCGCGGAAATCTTCGGCCTCGGTGTCAGATTCAAAATAGCCTTCTTGCTGGCCTTGGCGGGTAACGGTGTCGACGACGCGGTTAATCAGGTCCTTGAGTGAGGATTCGCGTTCGGCGGTACCGGGTGTGCCGGTAAAGTATTTTTGGGCGACAATATTAATGGCGTTGAGCGACCAGCCATCAGTAAATTCGACGTCTTTTTGTTCAAACACCGGCTGGTTGGTCATCGGGTTCATAATAATCGAGTCCCGTTTCACCCAGTTCATTTGGTCATAGGCTTTTTGGTTCGCTTTGGTAAATAAGCGACGCAGCCCGAGCATTGTTGTTTGTGCCATAGTGTTGTTTCCTCACTCTTTCCTGCCAGCACCACCCGCCGACAGGCCCCTTTGTTTAAGTTGTTATATGTTAATGATTGTTTGTTTAGAGCCACGGACGATGTCTCTCGTATCGTCCGTTTAGAGCTCTCCCTCGTCTTCTTGCTTTGCTGACAAAAAAATGAGGGAGAACCGTCAAGGCCTAACCCTTAGACTTTGACGGGGCGGCTTTTTTCAGCCGTCTTGTCGCCTGATTTTAGTTCTCTAATCTGTGACAGTTCGTGCTCAAAACTAGCGATATCCTTAAAGCGCCGATAGACGCTGGCGAAGCGCACGTAAGCCACATCGTTGAGATCAGCTAGGCGTTCCATGACCAGTTGGCCAACTTTTGTCGATGGAATTTCGCTGTCGCCGCAGGCGTAGAGTTCTTCTTCTACACCGGCGACTAAGCGTTCCAGCTGCAAGCTGGTAACATTAGTCTTCTCGCACGCTCGATACAGTCCAGCCAGGAGCTTTTCGCGGTTAAAGAGTTGTCGGGTGCCGTCGTTTTTAATGACGATTAGCTGCGGCCGTTCAATGCGTTCGTACGTCGTAAAACGGTGTTGGCAGTGGATACACTCGCGACGGCGGCGAATCGATTCGCCTTCGCTGACGTCCCGGGACTCAATAACTTTAGTATCGGCGTGGTGACAGTGACTACACTGCATATCTCACCTTGCCTCCTGCTCCAACTATCACTGGTTGAAGCAATTATGTGTTCATTTATGAATGTACGTCGCTGTATGCGGTTCCCCAGATATAGCGTTTACATTAGGTAGCATACCCCTATGTATAGCGCTTTTCAAGTCTAATGTTGGTGTATTATTTACCGTATACTTGGCCATTTACCCCTGTAAAATCGGGCTCTATGGAGAAAGCTTAACTGTCCTCTTTTTCGTCATCGTCATCTGCGTCTTTTTCATCGGATTTTTTAGACTTTTTACCACGTTTTAGGCGTCGAAGGAAGGATGGCTTTTCCAGCTTCTCTTCTTCGTCGCTGGAAAAAACGGTGCCTGGGGTGGCTTTGTCGTCTTCGGCGGCTTCTTCGTCATGGTTGAGCGACCAAATGTTAGGCACGGCGCTGTCATCGGCATGGAAGTCGGCGACTTTGTCGGCGTGCTCCAGATCCATATTGATATCCGTTATGTCGCCTTCGTCAGCTTTTGTCTCGTCTTCATCGCTAGCATCGTCATCTGTCGACAGTACGGTGGCCGGCTCAGCCGGCAACTTAGCTCGCTGGGCAAAGTAGGAAGCGTCAAAGCCAGTGGCGACAACCGTAATTATGATCTCGCCCTCTAGCTCCGGATTAATGGTGGCGCCGAAGATGATGTTGGCGTCGGGATCGGCCGCGGCGGTAATGGTTTCGGCGGCGGTATTAATCTCGTGCATCGACATATCATTGCCGCCGATAACATTGAAGAGAATGCCGCGGGCACCGTCAATTGATACCTCTAGCAGCGGCGATTCGATAGCTTGTTGGGCAGCTTGGACGGCTCGGTTTTCGCCACTGGCTCGTCCTATACCCATCAGCGCCGAGCCGGCGTTCTGCATGACCGTTTTGACGTCGGCAAAGTCGAGGTTAATCAGGCCGTGGACAGTTATGAGATCGGAGATACCTTGAACGCCTTGGCGCAGGACGTCATCAGCGACCTTAAAAGCTTCTAATAGCGGCGTTTGACGGTCGATAGTCTGAAGCAGTCTGTCATTCGGGATAACAATCAGCGTATCAACCGCCTGGCGCAAGCTGTTAATGGCCGTTTCGGCGTTGCGGCGGCGCTTTTCGCCTTCAAATGCGAACGGTTTAGTAGCAAAGCCAATCACGAGAGCGCCGGAATCTTCAGCTGCTTTGGCGACAATATGGCCGGCGCCGCTGCCGGTGCCACCACCAGCGCCTAGTGTTACAAAGACCATGTCGGCACCCTCTAGGGCCTTCTTGATATCTTCTTTGGATTCCTCAGCCGCCTTCTGGCCGACTGACGGGTCGGCGCCGGCGCCCAGTCCGCGGGTCGCGTCTTTGCCAATATGAACCTTGGTTTGGGCTTTGGAGTGATGCAGGGCTTGGGCATCAGTGTTAATAGCAATAAATTCGACGCCTTCGACACCGGACTCAACCATTCGATTGATGGCCGCGCCCCCGGCGCCACCAACACCGACTACTTTAATACGTGCAAATGTTTCGATGGCCGGTGCTACCTGAGGCATGTTTCCCTACTTTCCAAAGTCAAACTTTATAGCGGTAAGTATACCTGAACACAGATTTCATATCAACGAACAATGCCCGCTAATAAATGAGCAATTATAAATTTATTTTGCATAAACCTCCAAAATGGCCGAGTACAAACTGTGCACGTTAGCGCCGTTTAAAGCGCTTCAAAACGCCTTCCAGCAGACCCATGGCACTGCCGGATGATAACAGATTGCCGCCGGGCTGCATGGAACCTGGCATCAGCAGCATATCAAGCATCATCAAGCCAACCGCCGAAGTGAAGGCACTGTCTTCGACGGTATCAATCAGGCCGCTGAGGTTCTGTAGGTGGCCTAAGCGGGCCGCTAACTGTAACTTCTCTCTGGTGAATTCGGCCAATCCAGGTAACTTGGCACTCCCCCCAACCAGGACAACGCCACCGGGTAATTTGCGCGAGCGATGAATTCGTTTGAGCTCTTTATCGACGTAATCTAGCAGCTCATCAATCCGCGCCTCGGTAATCATATAAATGTCGTCGCGCTCGAAGTGATGTGTCGTCTTGTCAACCATGACCGACGCCTGGCCGGACTTAGGCTCTTTCAAGGTAGCGTGCTCCAGTTTGACAGCTTCGGCAATGTCCAAATCGGTCTTGAGCCCGATAGCCAGATCGTTGGTAACATTAATGCCGCCGATGGGAATAACGGCGACGTGTTGGACTTCGCCGTCTTCAATCACCACCAGATTGGTCGTACCGGCGCCGATGTCCAGCAGGACTGTGCCCGATTCCTTTTGTTGGCGGCTCAATACGGCCTCGGCAGCGGCTAAGCTGGCGACGGTGTGGTGGCTGGGCGTTAGACGGGCGGCGGCTAAGACCTGGTCCAGACTGCGTAGGTTCGGCGTTGCCGCCGTAACAATATGAGTGTCGACTTCCAGGCGGATGCCCTGCATGCCGACTGGGTCCTTAATATTATCCTGGCCATCCAAGCGGTAGTTTTTAGCAAAAACTTGGATAATTTCGCGGTTAGGCGGCAGCTGGATAATGGTGGCTGCTTCTTCGACGCGCAGCCGGTCTTCGTTGGTAATTTCGCGGTTGGCGCCGCTGATGGCAATCACGCCCTTGGAATTAAGGCCAGCCACGTGCGAACCATTGATATTGACCGTGGCGTGGGTAATGTGGACGCCGCTGACGCGCTCGGCCTCATT
>CAZVBA010000005.1:0-27649 GCA_964625325.1 uncultured Candidatus Saccharibacteria bacterium
CCTGGACACCCTGCTTAAGAGGCAGGTGCTCTAACCAGCTGAGCTATGGGCCCTTGAACGAAGCAACTTTAGCAAATTACCCCTGTTTTAGCAAGTTTAGGGTACAATAGCCTGAGTATGAAATTACTGAATGGCAAAGAACTTGCCGGATTTATCAAGGAACGGCAAGCCAAAGCGGTGCGCGGCCTAAGTCAGGCTAATGGTATTCAGCCAAAGCTGGCGATTGTGCAATGCCTAGACGACCCAGTCATTAATACTTATGTAAAACTAAAGAAGCAATATGGCGCCGATATACTGGTAGATGTCGATATTCATTTTGTTCGACAAGAGGAAATTGCAAATCTTTTGCAAAGTCTTAATAACGACGATAAGGTTCATGGCATCATTGTTCAGCTGCCGTTGAGCGACACAGAAGAGACTGAAAAAATCGTCAACCTTGTAGCACCAGAAAAAGACGTTGATGCCCTAGGAAAGGACGCTAAGTTTGATCCGGCTACACCGATGGCTATCCTCTGGCTGCTCAGCGGCTACAATGTTGAGCTGAAAGGTAAACATATCCTGCTGATTGGCCGAGGGAAACTGGTTGGTGCGCCGCTAGAAAAGATGCTGAATGATTCCGGCCAAGATGTTGAAGTGATTGACCGTGGGGCAACGGATCTGGCAAAACATACCAAAGACGCCGACATTATCATAACGGCTACCGGTAGCCCGGCTATTTTATATGCCAACATGTTCAAACCGGGTGCCGTGGTGGTTGATGCCGGGGTGGCTAGCGAATCGGGCAAAACCGTTGGAGACCTTGATCCCGGCGTCTACGAGCGCGATGACCTGACTATCACGCCTAGCAAGGGAGGCGTCGGCCCCTTAACGGTTTGCGCATTGTTTGATAACGTTATAAGAGCAGCCAGACGAACAATAGAGTAAGGGAGTAAAGGCAAACATGCCGACCACCGTCAGCAACGCTTCAGAACAGGAGATGCACCCGCTGCTGGAGTTTGGTCAGCTATTGCAAGAGCGCGGTGTCGAATACTTTGAGACGCCACTCAAATACAGCCCTGGCGAACGTTTGAATTGGGATTTCGATTCTGCTCGAGCACTTTGTCGAGGCGATATTATGAGCAGGGCAGGAGAGCTAGCTTTCAGACACGGTCTCAGTGATAGCTCCCCTTATGATATTGTAGCCGCCAGTACATTTGCCGGCATGTCGCTTGGCTTTGCCGTCAATCGAGTACGTGCTTCAAGTGCAGGATTGCTTATTGCTAATCTGGACAAAGACAGTGAGCCTGAAGGCACCATGGAATACATAACGAAGGGATACGGTCTCCACGGCCCAGAGGTGGAAGATAAGAAAGTGCTGTTAGTGGCCGGCAGTGCCTATGCTGGCATGCGCTACGCTACCATGGCAGAAATGATTCGAGAAGCCGGCGGAGAGGTCACCGATGCGTTCGCCCTCGTTGATAGAAGCGCTGAAAGAGCACATCATAATCTAGGCAGGATTGGTATCAAATATCGATCTCTGTACCAGATGGATGATGCGACAGGTGAACTGTGGGTGAGTGATAGCGTGAGAGGTGATTTTGACAGGATTCGACCAGCCGAAGCCGCGAGGGTATTGGACGCACTACTGGACGTGGGCACATTTCAAGTTAAGGAAAGTGGTTTTTGGCAGTTTGCCGGCGGCCAGCACTCCAACAATAAGGTTGATTTCGAAGAGGCATACCGTCATCCCAAAGTTCTGAG
The DNA here is from genome assembly GCA_964625325.1 of uncultured Candidatus Saccharibacteria bacterium. Taxonomy (GTDB): domain Bacteria; phylum Patescibacteriota; class Saccharimonadia; order Saccharimonadales; family CAYVSP01; genus CAZILM01. Next base: position 1,741 of record CAZVBA010000005.1, read on the forward strand.
ACTGATTCTGGAATCATTAAAAAGAATGGCCCTGCCGTATCGACCTGACCTTATCGTTCCTGTCGCCGAAGGTGCAAACCAGCTTGGCTTATTATTGAGCGTGCATATGGGACTGGACATTGCCTATCTGGAAAAGGACCAAATAGGTCCTGGTATAAAAACGTTTAAGTATAGATCAGAGGCAGACCATGCACGCATAGAACAGTCAGAAGGCCTCGTCATAGTCGAAGACATATCAAATCGGCGTACATCGGTCGATGGTGTCTTGCAACTACCGGAAGTCAGAGCTAAAGCCAAAATCGCCTTAAGTATTTTAGATCGCGGCTTGCCAGGCGAAACTATAGGCCTGCCAATACCTGAGCATTCCATCGTAACCTATCCACTTTCGAATAACATCGACCATAGCCACCCCCTATACAGTAGGGCAGTCAAATTGAAGGATTAGGTTGTGAAGAAAATAGGCGTCTTTGATTCAGGGGTAGGAGGTTTATCGGTAGCTCATGCCATTGAAAAAGCCCTGCCAGAACACGCGGTGATTTTTAAAAACGATAGCCAGCATTTGCCTTATGGCACGAAACCACCCGAGGAAATCATGAGTTACGTCGTACCAATACTGGAAGATTTAGTGGCCCAAGGCTGTGAAGTTATAGTGGTCGCCTGCAATACTGTCAGCACAACTCTTATCGAGAGATTGCGAAAGATTATCAAAGTTCCTTTGATTGCCATGGAGCCGATGGTGAAGCCGGCCGCCGGACAGACCAAGTCCGGAGTAATTGCCGTCTGTGCGACGCCAACGACGCTCAGCAGCCAACGCTATGCCTGGTTAAAAGAAAACTACGCTAAAGGTATCAGGGTGTTGGAGCCGGACTGCAGCGACTGGACTCGAATGATTGAAGACAAGCAGGTTGACCACGACAAAATCACTGAGCGAATTGATGCCGCTTGTGAAGCCGGTGCGGATGTCATCGTACTCGGTTGCACCCACTACCACTGGATTGAAGAAGACATTCAAAAAATCGCTGATAAATTTGGAGCCAAGGTTATTCAGCCGGAAGGACCGGTCATTGAACAGCTCAAACGAGTTTTAGCTGGAATAGCATCTTAGACTGAAATATTTCGGACTAACTTAAGAACTATAAGATAAGCCAACCAGCCAACCAGCAACCTTACCGCCAAAATACTAAAAGAATGCAGGGCATGAATCGTTATAAATAAAGCCAATATTGCGATGGAATTCCTAAGGAATATCCGAGCTAGCGTGGCCAGGTAATTCTTAGCTTCAATCACAGCAAAAACACCGCTGAAAGGAAAGGACACTACAATACCGGCTAGACTGTCTTTGAGGCCAAACAAGACCGTACTGATAAGAAAGGTGCTGGTCGCTTTTTGATACGGCGGAATAGCCGAGCGTGGCGAAACAGCTTCGGCAATAGGATGTCGGTGCAGCAGCACTACTGCAAGCAGCCAGATCACAGAGTAAGAAATACATATCGTTACAAAGGATACGTGCAAGCTATGAATCAGGAGGTAACCGATGGCTATGTACATAATTGCCGACAGGATATCAGCTATAAGCACGTTGATTTTGAAACTGTTCTTAAGTATATAAACCGCCCACAAATAGCCGTTAAGTAAGTAAAGTCCGATAATAACGTTGCTCGTTACATTGCCGTGAGTGGCAATCAGAGCGATAGTCGCCGGAAAAGGCAAACTGTAGACCATGGCCTTAAGTTTGGGGTCATGTATCGAGGCCATGAATCCGATGATGACGCCGATCATCAGGGCACTGACAAGGTTTAGTAAAGAAAAATGCATAAGATTATGCTAGGTTTTGGACGGCGGTCTTGAATTGTTCGCCGCGGTCTTGGTAGTTCTTGAACATGTCAAAGCTGGCACAGGCGGTTGAAAGCAGCACCACATCGCCTGGTTGGGCAGCATCATGGGCCATTTGTACCACCTCCGCCATGCTTATGCCCCCGGGTTTGACCGTGGACACCACGGCATCGGCATGTTGAGTTTGTAGGGCGGCCTCAATTTCGGGCGTGGCTGTTTTGAAGTCCGGATTAGTAGTGTTGCCGATGAGAATAACCCGTCGCAGAGCGGTGTTGGCTACCGTGTGGGCTAGCTCTTCAAAGCTGGCCTCTTTCGTAGAGCCGCCTAAAATTAGAACTTTCGGCTGTTCGAACGCTTCAATGGCCACGATGGCTGTTTCCGGCGTAGTACCGAAGGAATCGTCGTAGTACTTCACGCCATCGAGTTCGCGGACCAACTCCAAACGGTGAGGCAGGCCACTGAAGCTAGTGAGGACCAGGCGCATCGGGTCGGTGTTCCTGACGATTTGCCAGACGGCCGTAATGGCGGCGCAGATGTTCTGCCAATTGTGTTCGCCGAGCAGCTTCAGTTCTTGCACGGTACAGATAGAATTGCCCTCGATTGTCACCACGTCTTCAATCACGTCGGCGCCCGGGTGCTTCATGTAAGGGATTTTATAGCCTGGACTGACCTCGGCGATATGTTCGCTGGTCGGGTTCAAGCCGTAATAAATGGCAATATCTTCACCTTTTTGATTAGCGAACAGCTGCTGTTTGGCTGCAATGTACTCGTTGACATCACTATGCCAATCCAAGTGCTCAGGGGCTACCATCAGGCAGACGGCTATATGTGGCGATTGTTTAAGGTCGATGAGCTGAAAGTTGGCCAGCTCCAGCACAACATAATCTTCGGGCTGGATGCCGGCCTTCAGCATGTCCAGTGGCGGGGTGCCAATGTTGCCGCCCAAATGCACCTTTTTGCCAGCGGTTTCCAGCATTTTGGCAATCAGCGTGCTGGTAGTACCTTTGCCCTTAGTGCCGGTTACGCCGATTATGTTGCGTGTCGGACAGACCTTGATAAATTCATTGGTTACGGTGGTAACATGCTTTAAAATGTCCGGCGTTTCCGGGTTGGCAGCCACGATGTCGCGCGGATGCAACCCGGGCGTTCGTATTAACAAGTCAAATTCAGCCAAGTTCTTAAGGTAATCTGCACCCAAGCGGCTGGTTTCACCGGCGGGCAGCTGCAACTTTTCGTTAGAATCACAGATAACCACCTCGTTACCCGACTGATTCCAGTAGTCATAGGCGGCTTGTCCCTGCGAACCGTAGCCTAAAATGGCAATCTTCATACACCTATATTAACAACTAGCCAGGTTTATCCTACTTAAATGCCAGTAACACAAAATTCAAAAGTTGTAATACATGGCGAAAAGTACTATAGTCATACATCCAACTCTCCACATGGGAAACTTAGCACATAATGCAATTTCATCTGGTGTAGAGCAAGATTCAAACCTTGCCGATGAAATAAGCGCACGTGTCGATGAACTTAGAAACAATGCAGCTTTACAGGGACAAAATCTTATTCCTCCTGTACTCGTGCTTGGCGTGTCGGAAAGAGTAGGGTCTAATTGGTTTCTTGATACACTAGCCAATTCTGTTCACACACATAATGAACCATTTAGACAACAACTACACGGTTCACATCCTTTGTCGACTGCTATTTCCAGACCTATTGGTGTCGCTGACTATTCTTTAAGCGAAATGCATCCTTATGAGAGATATTGGCTGACGAATTTTGTCACGTCTAAATATGGTGTCATACCCCAAGCCGTAAAAGAAACCAACCTCTTTTTTGCGACACAGAATTTCGTTGACCTGTTTCCACATTCAAAAGCGGTTATTCTATCAAGAAGCCCAGTTGGAATTGCCGGCTCGTTTGCAGACAATAACTTGTTTAAAAAATGGAACTATGCTGAGCGGTATAATCAACTAAAAGCCATGACGCGGCAGCCTCAATATGAACGCTACGGCTTTATATTTGAAGGCCAACATGATCCGGGTAGTTTGCGCAAGTTAACCCGCTTGATCGTAATGAATACGCTACTGGTTTGCGAGTCATTGGGCGAGAGAGAACAGCTCTCGGTCACATATGAAGCATCTGTCGGTGACCGTGATAGGGTTTTGGCAAGAGCTTCACAGTTCTTGTTGGGCGAAGGCGCCAGCCTAGTAGATTTGGAAGAAGACAGCAGCGTGATGCCCGCTGAACATGTATTCAGTACACGCCGAAATAGAAATGGTCTAACAACACACCTCGAACCGGAAGATACGCAAATCATACGTTCAGAGGTGCGCCGGTTGCTTGCTGATTCCCTGACAATATTAACGGATAGTGAATATGAAAAGGCTCAAGAACTGCTTGAGCACACGACGGATGATTATGTTGCTGTCGGTACAAGTAAGCTTAGTCGCGTGGAAGCGCCAACTGAAAAGAATACTTCCAACACCAGCCCGGCCTATGAGAATATATCTGATCCGGAAAGCAATATCTTGTGGGGCAATCAACTTGTTGCTAATCGCGACTTCGTTGAATTTATTAATGCCATGTATCAAGAGGGGGTGCCCAACGTTATAAATGGCGCCCAGCTTTTCGTGAATGAAAATATGATTCCGGATCGCGGAGGTAGAGTGTGGTTCAACACTAATAAGGGCGTATACGAAATAACGCCCAGCTACGAAGACCATCCGGTGTATTGGGTGACGTGGCTGGGGGCGGCTGCTTATGCACGCTACAAAGGCGGCAGATTGCCAGACCGGAGCGAAATGCAGCGTCTGGTTGACAGCCAATCAGTCGATCTCTCTGGAGCAAATTGCGACCACAAAAATGATGATGTGCTACCGGCAGGTTTAACACCACCGAATGCAATTGGCATGTATGACATGGTGGGCAATCTTTCAGTATGGTGCCGGGACGGTTATTTAGAAACGCCAGGCCAGAGCTTGAATCGCTATATATTCGGTACAGCCTGGAATCGTAGCGGAACCCCTCATGAACTTAGTAAGATCAAAAGTCGTCCAGTCAGCGGATGCTCCAGGAGTGTTGGTATTCGACTGATAGAGGACAGCGCTGGTACTTTGGCAGCTCCGGAACTTGCGCAGAGATTTGAAGGCTGGTTTAAGCTTCTCAACCAAGCTACCAGTCACTCGCACAGTGATTTATATATCATTGATCAATTAACGCGTTAAAAGCAGCACTAGGGGGAGGCTTAACCTTGTTAGCTACAGACCGATATTACTCTTAGGGCCCATATAATTTCCCTGGTTTGGAAAATCGGCCTGGACTAGTTTCTGGAACTTTGACGAGAAGCCGTATGATTGAAGCTGGGTGATAGGCACAAATTGCACTCCCCTGATTTTTTGAGTATCAATTCCTGTTGTGATTTGGCCCAGGCTGCCGCCTTGGCGCTTTAACGCAAAAGTTATATGAATAACATGCTGCTCTTCGTCTATTAAGTCGCAAATATATAGTAATTTATCAACAGATACGACCAAGCCGGTTTCTTCCTTCATTTCGCGTACCATGGCTTCTTCAAGTGTTTCGCCAACTTCAACCTTGCCCCCTGGTAATGACCAAGTTCTAGCAGTACCCTCAACGTTTTGATCCAGGAGCAGCAAGGAATCCTTCTCGATAAGAATACCTGTTACTCTAACTTTTACAGTTCTACCGGAGCGGGTCATGACAATACCCTCTTAAGCTTTCAGAGTGGTCTTGACGAGTTCGGCGACCTGGCGCGGCGTCATGTCGGCTTTTAGAATAACAGCGGAGACACCAAGCTTTTTGACGTCTTCCGGCACTTCTTGCTCGCCCATGTTGGTCAGGATGACCACCTTTATGTTCTTGCCCCAAGCTGTTTTGCGTAGCGCGGCCAGCATTTCGTCGCCGCGCATCTCCGGCATCATCAGGTCTAGCAGGATAATGTCTGGCTTCATGGTTTCGCTCAGGGCCAAGCCGAGTTTGCCGTTCTCGGCGGTTTCTACCTCAAAGCCTTCCGCCTCAAACTTGATACGGTACATTTGGCTGATAGCCTGGTCGTCTTCAACAATCGCAATTTTCGCCATAATACTAAACAATTGTAGACGCTTGTTGCCAGATAGGCAAAAGACTATAATCTGAACAAATGTTCAAAAACAATAACTGGCTATTATTGGCTCTGATTGCACCGTTTCTGTGGGCCCTAGTTGTATTGATAGACGACAATCTGCTACGCAAGGTTTACCGCAGCGCCGGCTTTGGCGCCATGGTGGCTGGCCTGTTCGGCATTTTCCCATTTCTTTATCTGGGGATTACCAATGACACATACACACTGGAGCCCAAAGTTCTGGCGGCTGCAATTGTCTCGGGGATTCTGACCGTCGCTTTTTATTACTGTTATTTCAAGGCGCTAGGCAGCGAAGAACCGTCTACGACGATTGCCATGCTTAATCTTATGCCGGTGTTTGTGGTGGTGTTGGCGGCCGTGTTTCTGCACGAAAGCCTGCTAACCAAGCAATACATTGGTATCGGTATTATTGTGCTGACGTCCACTTATCTGGGGATAATGAGCGCTCGTAAGTTCAAGTTAAATAATGCCGCCGGCTACGTAATAGCCGGGTCGCTGGTCTATGCCGGCGCCTCTATATTAGCCAAGTATGCTTATGAGCAGGCTAACTTTAGAACCGTTTACCCGTGGATTTCCTTCGGTTTTTTTATTGCCGGCACGACTATATTTATCTTCGGTCGGCATTCCAAGGAAGCCAAGCGGATAGCCAAAAAAGCCGGTATAGCTTTGGTGGTGATTATGTTTAGTATTGAAGTCTTGAACTTCGGGGCTGAGTTTACCCAGGGTTTGGCCATCAGCCGCGGCCCGGTCTCCGTCATCCGGGCGATTGAAGGCATTCAGCCTCTCTACATGCTGCTGTTGGCTGTTGTCCTAGGGCCGTTTCTGCGCAATTTTTTCAGAGAACAAATAGATAAAAACTTCCCCAAAAAGGTTATCGTCATGCTGGCGATGATAGCCGGGCTGTATCTTATCGCTTCTTAAGAACTTTTGATAAGTTTGAGCGGTTGGTTTCCCAGGTGGCTGATTCAAAGACGGCAACTGCCAAAGCACAGACCGGTAAGGCTACACACTTCTTGCCGGTTACCACCATATCAATCGGGCCAAATTCCATGCCGCGGTTCTGGGCCAGGGCCTGTAGACTGTTTTGAATGTCGGCGCGGACCTCGCCTTCGGCGTGGCCTTCGTGTTCAACCAATAGCCCCTGTCCAGTTTTGGCGTCTTGCATCCAGCCGATACCGGCCCAGACTTCCTGGTTGCGCTGAGAGGTGCGTATTTGCGACATAACAACATAAAGGCGGTCTCCCCAAGTGCCGTCAACTTTGGTTATGGGGCCTTCTATTGATTTAACATCACTACCGGGCGGTAAAACCGAGCTTAAATAGATCAGGTTAAAATTAGCAACGCCGGCGTTTACCAAGGCATGGTCAAAAGCTGATATCTCAGTTGGGCCTACGCCACTACCTGTAGCAATATTAATCTTCATGAATGTTTATTTTATACTCTCTCGCCAATATTATACATAAGTTGCATAAAATGCAATTAGCTTTTGGCTTTAGGGTTATTCAAGCTAACCGTGTATTTCTTAAGAAACTTGACAGGGTAAAGGGCTTCTTTGGCTTTCCTTAATCCCTCAATACCTAAGTCCTGCTCTATATTCATATACTTCAATCCCTTTTTATGAAAAGAAAGTGCCGATTCGTGCTTTAGGTACTGAAAAATTCCAACGTGACTTACGTCGACTTTTTCGAAGTGGGCGATTCCATGCTCATCGGAAATGATCTCGTTTATTGCGAATCCTTTTAGCTCATTATTGATAAAGAGCCCGATAGCATCCAGATCTAGCAAATGAGAATGATCTAACAATTTTTTGATTGCTTTGAGCTCGTTCTCGGTTTCACTCCGCGTTTTGCCCCTAGACTTTTCCCACGCATAAAACAAATTGAGTACTTCTGCTTTTGTTTTAGGGTCTGAAAGCATTAGCGGCTTGACATGGGTGACCTTCTCGTACTCTTTTTTATAGCGCTGGATGAAGTTCTTTTTAGGGTGGTACCTCTTACCCTTTAGCTCCACGAGGTCGCCTACAGACAGGATATAGTCAAAGCTGTCGCGGTCTTCTTCAATTTTATACTTACTTTTGTGCTTAATGAGATCAATAACAGGTTCTGGTATTAGTTTTAATTCGGGACTTAATTTTTCTGATTTTGAATGGGCAAGGAGCGTATCAATTGTCTTTTCGACTTTATTTGATCCTATAAAGGAATAGAATTTTTCTCCACTGACATAGTCGATAAACATAACGACCAAGTTATCATTGATAAGTGAAAGCTTAACTTCTTCGTCCGAATCCCAGGCGAACAAACTAACAAAATTATAATCAGAATAGGGTTCAAACATGCGTGTGATCCTCTCAATATCACGCTTGTCATTTACCGAAAGTCCTTTGAACGTTGGGAAAACTGGAATCACGCAAATAAGTGTACACCCTGTATATAATTGACAGACATAGTTTTAGCGGTATAAGATAGTGAAAATGCTTGAACTAATAAAGAAAAACAAAAGTGCTCAACTGACTCTTGCGCTATTCTTGCTCTTAGTAGGGTGGTGGATAAGCTTCCAGCACGTTGTAGTTAACCAAGGGTCATCAGTTAATTGGTTCGAAAATACATACGGATTTATTGCTCTAATAGGCTCAATAATTGGTTTTATGGCAGTAAAAAAATGGGGTGGCACCAAAGCGGTTGTTGGTAGAGCGCTATTGTTTTTTTCACTTGGGTTGTTCTCGCAAGAGGTTGGACAACTTGTCTCTAGCTACTATACCCAAATTGCACATACGGACTTACCTTACCCTTCGTTAGGGGATGTAGCCTATTTTGGAAGTGTCATTCTCTATCTTATAGCTGCCTTTTTCTTGGCGAAGGCTGTTGGCGTCAAGTTTGCCTTAAAAAAAGTACAATACAAAGTGCTTGCTATAGCAGTTCCGATTGCCATATTGGCTATTTCTTACTTCGTGCTACTGCATGGTTATCAATACGATACGTCAAAGCCATTGACTGTTTTCCTAGATGCAGGCTACCCGATAGGGCAAGCACTCTATATATCCGTTGCTCTCATAGCCTACCTACTGTCTCGTAAAATGCTGGGCGGAATTATGAAGTCAGGCATCCTTTTGGTTATTGCAGCGCTAGTCGTGCAATACATATCTGATTTTAGCTTCATATATGAAGTCCATCGAGGTGCTTATGTCCCTGGTAAATTTGATGATCTCTTTTATCTCATAGCTTATTTCGTAATGGCTATGGCATTAATCAAGTTCCATACTATTTATAGCAACCTTCAAGATAAATCCCAGACTCTTCCTAGTGCCGCAGAACCACAAGAAGGTAATGCATAATGGATGTTTTTGCGCAGATTGCGGCTAAGATTATCGAGCAGCAGGAGGCTATCATTGGTCCGGTTGCCGTCGAACAGGCTAAAAAGGTCGCTGGCCTTAAGATAGATTGGCCGAACAAACAAGTTACCGTTAGCGGTGATGAAACGGCCGTCATTGATAAACTGGTCGCTCAGTATAAAGAACTGTTTGGACAAATCTCCGTAGAAGTCTGCAAAGAAGCGGCCTCTAAACTCTTGCCGCAGGTTCCGGCCAACGAAGTCCCCAAGACTTTGCAATAACCATAAACACAAACAAGGTAGAATAGTAGGGTGGCTGTTGAAAAAACACGGTTAAGACCAACCTTTCATGCTCGTCCCCGGCGCAAGAAGCTGGAGCAGGATCTTGAGCACGTCACCAAGGAAATGTACCGTCAGAACCTGGAATTGGTGCAGACCAACCGGACGCTGGCGCTGTTACGAACCATAGATACCCTGGTGCTGGAATCGCACGAATCTCTGGAAACGCTGGGTAATCAACTTACGGAAGCAATTATCAAGGATTCCGGCTACTCCTTCGTGGCCCTGGCCGGCAAGCTACCACACCGGTCCCAATTACAACTGTTTGGCTGGAGCATCACTAACGCACCTAAAGACTTGGACATGACCACCATTCTCGGTACGGTGCGGATACCGACTACCCTGACGTGGCTCAAGGGGGAAGAGCGCGCCCAGATGGTCCAGTTAGCGCATTTGCCGGATCGGCAACTGGCTCGTTTTATGGGAGTGGAAACAGCCCAAATTACTGCTCTGCGAGCTCTCATGCCGCTGCAGAGTGTCTATGTTATTAAACTGATGGCTCGCGATCGGTTGGTAGGTCTGTTGGCAATTGGCTTCAGTACGCCGAGCCAGGCGTTGTCGCGGCCGGATGCCCAACTGTTTGACCGTCTCAGCGAAGCTGTTGGCGTGGCGCTGGACAACCGCTTGCTGTTTGAAGAAAACCAGCTGGTGCTTAAGCAGTTGGAGAAATCCAACCAAAAGCTGCGCGATCTGGACGAAGCCAAAGATGACTTTATCAGTATGGCCTCGCACCAGTTGCGTACGCCGCTGACCAGCGTCAAGGGCTACATGAGCATGGTGCTGGAGGGCGACGCCGGTAAAATCAGCAAAACCCAGGCCAAACTGCTGGAGCAAGCCTTTACCAGCTCACAGCGCATGGTCTACCTGATTGCTGACCTGCTCAATGTCTCGCGGCTGCGAACCGGCAAGTTCGTAATTGAACCTATCCCAACCAATTTGGGTGATGTGGTGGAGGGTGAGATTGCTCAGCTGAAAGAAACCGCCAAGGGCCGCAACCTGACCCTGATCTACAAGAAACCCAAGGCCTTCCCGATGGTCAATCTGGACGAAACCAAGATCCGCCAGGTTATTATGAACTTTGTCGACAACGCCATCTATTACACGCCGAGCGGCGGCCACATCGAGGCGGCGGTCAAAGCCACGCCAAAAACAGTCGAATTTACCGTAACAGATGACGGCATGGGCGTGCCCAGAGACGAGCAACACCATCTGTTTAATAAGTTCTACCGTGCCGGCAACGCCAAACAGGCCCGCCCGGATGGCACTGGGCTGGGGCTATTCATGGCCAAGAAGGTGATTGTCGCCCAGGGCGGCGCCATTATCTTCAAGAGTCAGGAAGGCAAGGGTAGCACCTTCGGCTTCAGCTTTTCCAAGTCCAAGCTGAAGGCACCCATCAAAGCGCCAGCGGCCCCAGTTGTTACAAAAGAACTATTAACCCACTAGACCCGTAACAGAGGACAATAGTTAACTTTCATAAGTTTGTGAGGGAAATATCGCTGCGCAACCATGGCGCTTGTGTTTATTATGAATTGTGTTGAAAAGTATTGACAACCATTAATGCTTGTGTTAGAGTTTATTTCATAACGTGAAAACCCTAACAACAGGGTGGGCACGGTGAGAGATAGATAGATAAGTTCAAGGGAGGAATGTAGTTATGACAGAACCCACGTTCGAAACAGTAGCAACACAAATGCCCCAAGCTGAAGCAGTTGCTCAGGCCGGCCCCGGTCCTGATATTTGGACTCGTGCTGCCTCTTATGTAAGCGACCGTTTTCATGTCCGTGAATTTATTGATGAAACTTTTATTCCTAACCGCCGCCGAATCGCTGGTCTTACTTTAGCGACAGCTGCACTTGTTAGTTGCGGTAGCGACTCCAAGAAAGTGGGTATTGCCAGCACCTCCAGCTCCAGCAGCGAAGCTACTACCACTACTGCCACTCCCGAAGTTTGTGCCCCAACCTGGAAGATCGAACCGGTCGACCGTGGTACCAACCCCCGCTGGTTCCCTGATGGTATAAAAGAAATTAGCGATGCCCACAACGCCCCAACTGAAGAGGCCCAAGCAGCCGCCCGCGGTGCTGCCTATATCTGGCTCGGTGATGTCAAGAAAGACCCTGGTCTGTTGTCCGGTACCTTGGCTTATTTCAAGAAAGCCCCTGGCCTCGAAGAAGCCGATGGCGTTACAGCCGATGATTTAGTAGGAGCTGATGGCTGTGCTACCCCTAAGGCCGCTCAGCTGGTCGCCCAGTTCGAAGCCTTCCTAGCTGACCCGGCTACTAAGGTTGAGCCAGCTACTGCTCCGGCTAATGGCCACAACACTGGCGCCACCGCTAACGGAACCGTTGTTGTGAGCGCCCATGAAGGTGTCTCAGGCGACGCTGAATCACGCAAAGCTCTGGGAATTAGCTTTACCAGTGTAGACGGCGTGTTGTGTACGACCTTTGTCATGGAACGCTGCGGCCAGATTGTTACCGTTACCAGCTGTGGTGGCCCGCCACCTACGGAAATCATCGTTGGTAAAACCGATGATGGCATCTTACCTGGTGATGGCACCAATGCTTCACAAGATCGTGGTACGCCTGATGTGCCTGGACAAGGTGAGGCCGGACAACCGGTAGACCCTAAGACTGGTTGTTTGGCGGACGGTTCAGAAAAAGACTGCCCAGTCGATTCCAGCAGCAGCTCAGATTCAAGCTCAAGTTCAAGCACAGAGTCGTCTAGCAGCGATTCAAGCGATTCTTCTTCCTCATCTTCAGAAACGCCTAGTACCGGCGACTCACAAAGTTCTGCGCCTCCAGAATCCGTTACAACCATTCAACCACCACCTAATAACACAACGCCAACAGAACCTAAGCCCTAATAGGAAAGAATAAGGAGAATATGTATATGAAACTTTTCAAAACCATCAAGCAGACATTCAAGCGAATGCCTCGCAAAGCCCTTATTCTGGCTGTGTTAGCTGGCGGACTGATTGCAGTACCGCTAATCGCCCGAGCCGAATTCTACCCAGCTCGTCCAACCTTTGACTATAACAAGCCTTGTAACCCAAGCGACAGCGATCCTTACGACCGTTGTGGTTCACTGACCGGTCCGGTCTTTGACTCATTCATTAACACGCCAAGCTATGGTGACGAACGATCTTTTGTTGACGCTCGTCGTAGCGACCAAACTGCCTCCGGTAGCTTCAAGAATGTTTTGCCTGCTGTAACCGGCGGTAGCAAAGACGTTGTCGTGCGTATGTACATCCACAATAATGCCAACCCCAGTACCAACAATGGTATTGGTGTAGCTCACGGCACTAACGTACGTGTTCTTGTGCCAACCGGTACTGGCACGGCCCTACGGGCCCGTGGCTACATTGGCGCCACCAACGCAACACCTAACTTAGTAGAAGACACTGTAGACTTTACGGATAGTCAGAACTTCAGCCTAGAGTATGTGCCTGGTTCAGCTACCCTGTATGACAATGACAACTTCAAGAGCGGTGTTAAGTTAAGTGACTCAATTGTTACAACCGGTGCGCCTATCGGTAGCGATGCCTTAGACGGTAACTTCAAAGGCTGCTTCGAGTTCGAAGCGGTCGTCCAACTTCACCTGAAGGTTAAGACTCCTACCCCTCCTCCATCTCCTAAAGTAAACTTTACCAAGCAAGTTGCTCTACCTGGTCAAGCTGCCTGGGGCGAGAGTGTTACTACTAAGCCAGGTGACCACGTCAAATGGTTGATGTCCTTCTCTAACAAAGGTACGACCGATCTGACCCACGTTAAGATCAGCGACAAACTGCCCCCTCACTTAGCGCTGGTACCCGGCTCTGTCCACTACATTGACGCCGCTCAAGATGTCAAACAGAATGACGGCCCATTGTTTACGACTGGCGGTATTGATTTCGCAACCTGGAAACCAAATGGTGGTTTCTACGTCAAATTTGAGACTACTACTAAAGACGACTTTGATGGCTGTCAAGTCAGCTTACGCAATATAGCTTACAACGATACCGATCAGACCGACCAGGTCCAAGATACTGCTGACGTCACCATCAAGAAACCAAACTGCCAACCGCAGACGCCAATCTATAGCTGTGATATGTTGAACAAAGCGTTCGAAAGCGGTCGGACTTACCGATTCACTACTGACACTACGGCTGAAGGTGGTGCCACCGTCAAACAGTACAACTACGATATTGTCGGTAACAACAACTACCACGCTACAGCTATTTCCAACAAAGCCAATGGTCAGTATGACCACACCTTCCCGGCACCTGGTGACTACGTGGTTACCGTCAGCGCCGACTTCAACGTAAACGGTCAGGTGAAATCAAACACCAGCAACGCCTGTAAAGTAAGCATCAACATTCCTAAAGAGAATTGTAAGGTGCCAGGCAAAGAGCAATTCCCACCGAATTCGCCTGAGTGTAAGGAAGTTACACTAGTCAACACTGGCCCTGGCGATGTGCTCGGCATCTTCGCCGCTACCACGCTAGTCGGTGCCATGTTGTACCGCCTCCGCACTCTCCACAAGTTCAATAGCTAACACTGTGGAAAAGCACTAGCGCAAAAGTCAAAATTGTGCTAGGATAAATACAGACAAGACTGACCGCCGCTCAAAATTGTATTTCGGCTTCCGTAAAACAACGGAAGTCGTTTTACTTTCAGCCTCCAACAATTCTTTCGCTCTACCCACGGTGAATCCTCTCACCGCGGGGACCCCAAAATACCGTCGCACTCAAAGCGGCGGTTTTTAATTATCAAAACTAAGGCCTCAACGATAAACCAATGGCTATCAGTACGGCGGTTATGATGAACGCTGGCAGAAATATATAAAGCAATACTTTGCCGACCATAATACCGAACATCCGCCCAGTACTAATGTGTTTGGTTTTGGCCTCGGAAGCGACAAAGCTGCCCATATCACCGACAACAGCCGCGTATATGATGAGAGTAATGACAAGTCCGGTGGCGGATGCAAACAGATATAAAAGTAGTCGTGGTGAAGTTACGTGTTTGAAGTAGGCATATCCAAGGACAATCAGCCCGATTGTTACCCAGAAGAGTATTTGTTTAATTCGCATGGTTTTGTATTAATAATAGTGAAAAACTTTGGTGATCCCGAGGGGAATCGAACCCCTGTTGCCAGGATGAAAACCTGGTGTCCTAACCGTTAGACGACGGGACCGTGAAATGACCAAAAAATATTACCATAACAGATAAGAAATAGCCAGTCAAAAGCCTCTTTAGCCTTTGTTTTGATTCCTGTTCATTCTTCACTGACTCACCTCAGCAATAATTCGTGCTACCATATATTTATGGATGATAATCAAAAAACAACTAACGATACGCCACCAGCACCAATGACGCAGGCACCGCAACATTCTCAGCCCAGCGAAACCTCAATGGTTCGCCAATTGGAAAAGGCTTCAGCCTGGACACTGATTCTCAGTGCCATTCTGTTTGCCGTCATTGCCATCATGAGTGTCTGGGGAGGTTTTGGGGATAGCAGCGATGCCGCCTGGAAAGCTTCGGCTTCTCTGGGCATCATTGCCTTGGCGGCGCTTGTCGTAAATGTCGGCGCCCGCATTTTTGAAGGCAAAGATAAATAGTCCTATTCCCAATTGTATCTTGCTTCGTTTAACCATAAGCTAGTACACTCATGTTATGAAAAAGAATCAGAATGGGTTCAGTGCAGTTGAAGCACTGATGATAACAGTTATTGTGGCGGCAGTTGGTTTTGTAGGTTGGTATGTTTGGCACAATAGAAGCACGACTGCACCTAATACAAAAACGGTAAGCGAGCCTTCAAAAGAACTAAAATCCTATACTGACCCAGTTTTTAATTACTCATTTAAATATCCGGCTGATTGGAAAGTCTCGACCGAAAAAGACGACCATTGGGGTAAAGATATGCTGAGTACACTTACTACCATCACAGACCCATCGGAAAAGAATCAATTTGTTTTAAGAGCAGATTACGGTGGACGTGGCGGTAACTGCGTACCTGCTTCGGGTGATGCCTTATTTGCCGAAAACAACTTCTGCGCCAGTAAGCAGGTGTTAGATGAATTCGTAACCATGAATAAACTCACAACGTTAGACCCCTTAGACCAGCTATCAAATAAGCACGTGATCAATTACTTCGCGGTAGATAAGACTAAATTCCGTGATCCACACAAGAGTACTGAGTTTTTGTATGAACTTACGTACCAAAATTCTGTTAAAGATCTGGCAACGTTTAAGGCTGGTGTAATGGGCCCCTATGGCGATTCGACAGACGTGCTTATAAATACTACTACTGGCAAGGATAGCTTCTTCTACCTGGCTTCAATGACAAAACAACCTGGCAGTAGCGAAGCTTATTTCAATGAAGCCGTCCCAAAGCAATATTCCCAAATCTTACAGTCAATAACCCTTGGCTCTCCCTACGAAGTTGAATAGCCTTGCTTGATATAAGCATAAGCAAGTAGACTAGAGAGTAATGGATACGACAGACAGGGCACCTAATGTCCCATTGGCCAAATTCAAACGCACCAAAATCCTAGCCACCATCGGTCCGGCCACCGATAGCTACGAAGCCATTCTGGCCTTAATTAAAGCCGGCGCCAATGGTTTAAGGCTAAACTTCGGCCATGATACCTACGCGGTGCGTGAGCAACAGATAAAATGGATCAGACAAGCCAGCAAAGAATATGGCAAACCGGTGGCGATTGTGCAGGATTTGCAGGGGCCCAAGATGCGGCTGGGCGAATTTGAAGGCGTAGTGGCGGTCCAAAAAGGCCAGACCATTAGACTAGCCTACAACGCCGACTATGAGAGTACCGGCATCGTACCAACCCAGTACGACCTGAGTAAGAAGGTCAAACGCGGCCAACGGCTATACATATTCGATGGTAGCGTGCGCACCACCGTTAGCAGTATCAAGGGCGGGGTGGTGTTCGCCAGCGCCGAGAACGACGGTATTCTGATCCGCCGCAAAGGCATCAACCTGCCGGACACAGATTTTGCCGGCGACATTATTACCAAAAAAGACCGTGAAGATCTGGCGTTTGGCACCACCCACGATATTGATTACGTGGCGCTGAGCTTTATCCAATCCGGCGATGACGTGCGCCGCTTTAAAACGGTCCTCAAAGGCCTGGGCAGTTCGGCTCGTATCATTGCCAAAATTGAGACTAAGGCGGCCGTCGACAACCTGGAAGACATCGCCCGCGAAGCTGACGCTCTGATGGTGGCGCGCGGCGACCTGGCGGTGGAAACGTCACCCGAATCAGTGCCGGTGGTGCAGCGCCAGATTATTGCCTTGGGCCTGCGGTTTGCCAAGCCGACCATCGTAGCTACCCAAATGTTAGCCAGCATGGTGTTCGCCAATGAACCGACCCGCGCCGAGGTGTCGGATATCGCTACGGCCGTCATTTTGGGTACCGACTGCGTAATGCTGAGTGATGAAACGGCCAGCGGCAAGTATCCGCTCCAAACGGTCGAAGTTATGAAGCGGGTGATTGGTTTTACGCAGACGAGCAATATAGCCGATGTCGAGTTTCTGGACCCCGGCGACCTGGACCACTCCCGGGCGATGGCAACGGCAGTCATCAACCTGGCTGAAAACATGCAGGCCAAGGCGATTGTAGCCGAGACCAAATCCGGCGCCACGGCGTTGCAGATCGCTAGCCACCGGCCGAGCATTTCGGTCATCGCGGTTACCTCGGACAATCGTACTGCCCAACAACTGGCGCTGGTCTATGGCATCAAAAGTTATGTGCGGCCGGCCGGCCGCCAAGCCGCCAACAAACTGACTGACTGGCTGCACCTGCACAAGCTGCTTAGCAAGGGCGATATTATCGTGACGGCGTCGGGCAAATATCCCGGTGTGGTCGGCACGACTGATACTATTAAAGTGCGGGTTTTATAACTTAGGCGGGCGGGCATGTTTACCAAGAAAACCATTAAAGATATCGATCTCAAAGGCAAGCGGGTGCTGCTGCGGGCCGATTATAACGTGCCGGTGGACGATTACGGGCGCATCACCGACGACTATCGTATCCAGCAGTCACTGCCAACGCTTGAATATCTGCTGGCCCAAGATTGTAGCATCGTCATAACCTCGCACCTGGGACGTCCGGACGGCCAGGTTGATAAACATTTCAGCCTAAGTGCGGTGGCCCAGAAACTTAGCAAACTGCTCAAACGCGAAGTAACCTTTATACCGGAGTGCGTCGGGCCGCAAGTCAACCAAAAGACGGCCAGCCTGAAACCTAAAGAAATTGTGCTGCTGGAGAATGTCCGCTTCCATCCCCAGGAGGAAGCCAATGATCCGGCCTTTGCCACGCAGCTGGTAGCTGATACTCACGCCGAGGTGTTTGTGCAGGATTGTTTTGGCGTGGTGCACCGGGCGCACGCTTCAATCGTCGGCGTAACCAAGTTCCTGCCCAGCGTGGCCGGTTTGCTGCTCGAAAAAGAAGTCGACACCATTACCAGCGTCATGGAAAACCCGAAACGACCGCTACTATGCATCATCGGTGGTGCCAAAATTGCTGACAAAATCGATATCCTAAACCGCTTCGTCGAAATAGCCGACTTTGTGGCTATTGGCGGCGCCATGGCCAACACCTTTCTGCTGGCGGAGGGAATTAAGATTGGCCGCAGCAAGGCGGACAAAACCGACGTGCCGCTGGCCAAAGACATTTTGGAAAAAGCCCGCGCCAAGGCTAAGAAACAGCCGTTTATCTTTTATCTGCCGCAGGACGGGGTGGTGGCGGACAGCCTGGAGCGAACCGCCCATACGCGCATAGTCGACTGGGACACCAATGTGATTGCCGACGTTGAGAATTATCCCAAGCGGCCGCCGCGCAAGTCCGGCCGGGTGGCGTCCGACGAAATGATACTCGACATTGGTCCCTTCAGCGGCGCTTTCATAGCTGGCGGAATGCAACTCAGCAATACCGTGATTTGGAACGGTACGATGGGCGTAACTGAAACCAGCGCCTTGCATGGGCCAATTGGCCCGTTTGCCCATGGTACCGAATTGATTATGGACGGCATTTGCGGTGACTACGGCCACAAACCGTTCAGCGTGGTCGGTGGCGGTGACACCGTGGCCTACATCGAACAGCGCAAGATGACCGATTGCTTTAACCACGTTTCCACCGGCGGCGGCGCCAGCCTGGAACTGATGGCTGGCAAAAAACTACCCGGCGTTGAAGCGCTGCTGGATAAGAAAAAATAGGGTACAATAAGCGTAAGAATTATGGGCAAAATCTTAATCGTGGGAAATTGGAAAATGCACCTGAGCGTCGCTCAGGCCAGCCTGCTGGTGCACCGTTTGGACACGCACATCAAGGCCCACCGCGATATCGAAGTGGTGCTGGCGCCCAGTATGTTGGCCCTGCAGCCACTGAGCGTGCAGATTGATCGCCGCAAATTCCGCCTGGCCGCCCAGAACGCCTACCCTAAAGACGAGGGCGCTTACACCGGCGAAGTATCTTTTGCCATGCTCCAAGACTTGGTCCATTACGCCCTGGTGGGACATTCCGAGCGCCGCCATGTCTTCAACGAGTCGCAAAGTTTGATTAGAGATAAAGTAACGGCCGCTTTTCGCAACAATATAACACCGATTCTTTGCATCGGCGAAACCAGCACCGAGAAATTGACAGGCGAAACTAGCCGGGTATTGCATGACCAGCTGACCACGGCCATCAGCAATCTGACAGCCGGTGAGGTTGAGGAGCTGGTGGTGGCTTACGAACCGGTCTGGGCTATTAGCAGCGGTACCGATTACGCCAACCACACGAATGCCAAATCGGACGAGGTCGAAAAAGCCGTTAAGGTTATCCGCCACAATATCGCCGAGCTGTACGGCGAAAAGGCCTCCAAACGGGTGCGCGTATTGTACGGCGGCAGCAGCAATGCTGAAAACGCCGCGGCCTATCTGAGTGTTGAAGGCATTGATGGCTTATTGCCGGGCGGTGCCAGTCTGAATTATCACGAATTTAGCGGCATTGTGGCCAGTGCCGAGCGCGTCATGCATAAGAACGAGGAGCCTGTCCATGGACACTAAGGACGGCGACCAGCCCCGCGTCTTTGACGTTGCTAAGCCCGGCCAAAGTGAGCCGTCGTCGACGTCGCGGCCGGTAATTGTCGGCCACAAAAACATGATTGATGACCCGATGATGAAAGCGGCCGCTTCCTCAACCCTCGACGCCAACAAGCCGCCCGAAGAGGGCAGTAGTATCACTGTTAGGGAAGTCACTGATGACGACAGCATAGCGCCCCACCAGGCCAAACCGGTGATGCCCCTAGAGAAAATCGACGTACCCAAAGACGAACCAGCCGAGGCCGAGAAGCCGGCCGAACCGCCCGCTGCGCCCGAGCCCGCCAAAGAACCGCCGGCCGGCGATAGCGTTTCTGACGCCATGAAAGCCAAGGAAAAAGACGAGAAGGCCAACCAAGAAGAGCAAGCCGAGGCCGAAGCTATCCAAAAGCTAATTGAAAGCAAACAATACGTGGTGCACGTCGGTGAAATCAACCACCACAAGCGCAGCCGCCTGATGTACATAATTGTAATTGTGGCCGTGCTGGCCGCCGCCGGTGCTACTGCTGCCTACTTGCTCAAGTAATCGTTTGTTGCTGCTAGAATATTGGAGTGCTAGAGAACTTATTAACTGGACTGAATCCGGAGCAGCGCCGGGCGGTGGAAACAACCGAGGGACCGCTGCTGATTTTGGCGGGCGCCGGCAGTGGCAAGACTAAGACGCTGACGCACCGCATTGCTTATTTAATCGCTAGTAACAAAGCCACGCCGTTCAATATCTTAGCCGTCACTTTCACCAATAAGGCGGCCAAAGAAATGCGCGAGCGCGTGGGCCGGCTGTCCGGAGAGAACGCCGAAAACCGTGGCTTCATGCCGTTTATGGGGACGTTTCACAGTATTTGCGTGCGGATTTTGCGCCAGGACGGCGAGCACATCGGCATTCCGCGCAACTTTGTGATTTTTGACGAGGCTGACCGGCTGGCCGCGGTCAAGCAAGTAACTAAACAACTTCACATCGACGATAAGAGCTTTCCGCCGCGTTTAATCGCCAGCCTGATTAGCGGCGCCAAAAACGAATTAATCACGCCGGCCCAGTACCAGGGCAGACAAAACAGCCCGGCCGAACGAGCGACTGCCCAGGTTTTCCCGCTGTACGAAAAAGTTCTGAAAGACGCCGGCGCGTTGGATTTTGACGACCTCATCGGGCGCACCGTCCACCTGCTGGAAAGCCAAAAAGAGATTCGCGACAAATGGCAGACGCAGTTCCGTTACATTTTGATAGACGAGTACCAGGACACCAACGCGGCACAGTACCGTTTAGTCAAACTACTGACCAATAAACAACACAACATCGCCGTCGTCGGTGACGACTGGCAGAGCATTTACTCTTGGCGAGGGGCTGACTTCCGCAACATTCTGAACTTTGAAAAAGACCACCCCAACGCCGCCATCATCAAACTGGAACAGAATTACCGCAGCACCAAGCATATCTTGGAGGCCGCCCACGCCGTCATCACCAAGAACCAACAACGCTCCGACAAAAAGCTGTGGACCGAAGCCGCCCACGGCATGCCCGTGCAGATTATGCCAGTCAATAACGAACGGGCCGAGGCCGAATCCATCGTCCGCCGGATTCGCACAGCTACCGATTTGAAAGCGCGCTCTTTCCAAGATTTCGCGGTGCTCTACCGCACCAACGCCCAGAGCCGCTCGATTGAGGAAACGTTTATCCGCTACGCTATACCATACCGCATTGTTGGCAACGTCCGCTTCTACGATCGCAAGGAGATCAAAGACTTGGTGGCCTACCTGCGGCTAATCTTTCAGCCCGAGGATCGCGTTAGCTTTGAGCGCATAGTCAACGTGCCGGCGCGGGGCATCGGACCCAAATCACTTGACACCTTTTTGCGCTGGCAAGCGGCCTACGGTCAGGGGCTCCTGTCGGCCATGGCGGCTATTGATAAGGCAGCGGAGCTGACGCCCAAGGCCAAGCAATCTTTTAAAGAACTGGGCGAAATTATCACACGTTTTCAGGAGCTGGTTGTCGAGGCCAGCCTGACTGGTATGATGGACAGTCTGATTCGGCGGCTGGACTACTTGCAATATCTTGACGACGGCACACCGCAGGGCGAAGCTCGCCAGGAAAACGTCCGTGAACTGCTAAGCGTGGCCAAAAGTTATGAAGACGTCGGTCTGGGCGGCTTTTTGGAAGAAGTTTCACTTATCAGCGACTTGGATACGACTAACTTTAACGGCAATGCCGTGACGCTGATGACGCTGCACGCCGCCAAGGGCCTGGAGTTTCCGGTGGTCTTTATGACCGGTATGGAGGAGAGCATCTTTCCACACTCGCGGGCGTTGTATGACCAGCAGGAAATGGAAGAGGAGCGACGGCTGTGTTACGTCGGCATGACCCGCGCCAAAGAAGAGTTGTATCTAATCCACGCCAATCAACGGCTGCTCTACGGCGGTATGCAGCACAACCCACCGTCCAGGTTTTTGAGCGAAATTGAACCTTCCAGCCAGGCCACGGCATTTGAGACGGACACGCCGCGCTACGACGACATCAACCAAGACGTGCAATACCTGCCTGACCTGAGTGAGGGTGACAAAGTTCACCACAAACTGTTCGGACCGGGTACGGTGGTTGAAATCGACGGCGAGAACGCTACTATTTATTTCAAAGGCAAGGGCACCAAAAAACTGAACGTCAGCTTCGCCCCACTAGAAAAATTATGAGCTATACTTCATAGCCTTAACCCCTGAAAAATGCTACACTGGGGGCTAGCTTTCTCGGGAGGAAACATGTGTTGTTTGCGGGTAAAACCGGAATTTCTACTGTGTTAGAAGGCACTAATTGATGCGTAATCGATCTAAATTTATTGATTCAAAAAAGCGCTTGGCGATAGCCGAACGTAAGCACCGCCGTTGGCTAGAATTGCGCAACCACCCGTTTATTGTTCCGGTTACAACTTTCCTGGTACTGTTCTTTGTCACGGCTTTTGCTTTTGTGGCTCTGGGTGCCAGCACGGTCGGCGCCAGCGACACCCGTCTGGTGCAGCTGTCGATAGACGGCAAGACTCAGACTATTCCAACGCGCGCCCCCAACGTTGGTGATTTATTGAACCGCCTTGACATCGTAGTCAATGACCAAGACCTGGTTGAACCGGCTCAGGATACACCGATACTGCAAAACGACTTTCATGTAACTGTCTACCGGGCGCGGCCGGTAACAATTGTTGATCAGGGCAAAACCAAGACCATTCTTAGTTCTTACCAGGACCCGCGGGTGGTGGCGGAGAAGGCCGGTTTCAAATTGTTCACCGAAGACGACGTTAAGTTTTCGGCACCGGAGCTGAAAGAGCGCGTCATTGGCCAAAAGGTTATTATCACGCGGGCCACGCCGATTACCATCAACCTGTATGGCAACGTTATTGCCACTCGCACCCTGGCCAAGACCGTCCGCGATGCCCTTAGAGATAAGAATATCCAGACGCTGCCCGGCGACACGGTAACCCCCGGTCTGGACACTTTGCTGGTACCGGATTTGCAGGTCTTCATTGTCCGTGTCGGCAAGAAAGTGGAGACCAAACAAGAGGATATCCCGGCGCCGGTTGAGACGGTCAGTGATCCTAGTCTGCCGTCAGGCCAAACTGTGGTACGCCAAGCCGGTAGCCCGGGGCGTAAGCTGGTTACCTACGAGGTTGAGATTCATAACGGCCAGGAGGCCAGCCGCCGCGTGTTACAGGAAGTCATCGCCACCCAGCCGGTTCCACAAATAATTGCCCATGGTACCAAGGTAACACTCAGTGGCAGCAAGGCCGAGTGGCTGGCGGCCTCGCGTATTAGCTCGGGAGATTATAATTACGCCGATTACATCATCGGCCACGAATCCGGCTGGCGCCCCGGCGCCATCAGCGCCAACCGTTGCTACGGCTTGGGTCAATCCTGCAGTGGCTCACTCAGCAATGCCTGCCCCGATTGGGCCAATGACCCGGTCTGCCAGCTTAATTTCTTCGACGGTTACGCTAAGAGTCGCTACGGCAGCTGGGCTGGTGCCTACAACTTTTGGACCGCTAACAGATGGTGGTGACGTGAACGACCTGCCACAGGCTAAAAAATCGTTAGGGCAGCATTGGTTAAGTGATGAGGGCGCCCTCAGCTCGATTGTTGAGGCGGGGCAGTTGGGGCCTGACGATGTTGCGCTGGAAATTGGGCCGGGCGGCGGCACGCTGACGCGCAAACTGACTGAGCAAACTGGCGAAGTCCTGGCAATTGAATTGGATAAAAGTCTGGTGGCTGATCTGCGTAAATCCGCTCCGGCCAATCTGCAGGTAGTGCAGGGCGATATTCTGACGTTTGACCTGACAGCCTTGCCGGCTGAGTATAAGGTAATTGCCAACATTCCGTATTATCTGACCAGTCACCTCATCAGGATTTTGTCTGAGTCGAACAACCCGCCCAGCCGCTGTGTGCTGCTGGTCCAAAAAGAGGTGGCCGAGCGGGTCGCCGCCAAGCCGGGCGATATGTCGCTACTGTCCGTCACGGCGCAGTTTTTCTGGGAAGTCAGCCTGGGGCAAGTGGTACCAAAAAAGCTGTTCACCCCGCCGCCAAAAATTGACTCGCAAATCCTTATTTTGCAACGTCGCACTGAGCCGCTCTTTCCAAGTGTCGAGCCCAAGCAATTTTTTAGATTGGTCAAGGCCGGCTTTGCGGCGCGGCGCAAAACACTTCTCAACTCCTTGAGCGTGGGGTTGGGGGTAGGGAAGGCGGAAACCGCCGAGCTGCTGGCTGCTGCTGGCATTGACCCTCAAACCCGTCCACAGGAACTGTCCCTGGAAAATTGGCAAGAAATTTACAAAAGGGCACTTCCCCTTTTAAACTAATACTCCCCTGCCCTTGTGGATAAATGCTTGACGTGTTAATACTTAACTAGTAAAGTGTGAGCAGAAGGAGGGTCATGCAACCCACCAATAACATCGGCTATCTTTTGCAGCATCTGTCCTCTACCCTGGCCCGCCAGTCGGATCAGGTTTTACAGGAACGCCTCGGCATTGGTTTTTCCCAATTCAAGATATTGATGATGTCGCAGCGCCACCCGCATGTGCAGCAACGACAACTGGCCGACGCTTTGGGTCAAACCGAGGCTAGCATCAGCCGACAAATCAAGCTGCTGCACGACCAAGGGTTACTGACCAGCCGCTTGGGCGAGCAGAATCGCCGTGAGCACATCACCGTGCTGACGCCAAAAGGCGAGCGTCTGACCAGCGAAGCACTGAACGTACTGAATAGCTACCATGCGCCGATGTTTGCTAAACTGAGTGATAAGCAACAAGAACAGCTGGTGGAAGCGCTAAGGCTGATGCACCAAGAGGTCTGCCGAGCTGACAAGCCGGGCGCCTGCGACCATCCATTTAACGTGTAAAGAAAGGGTATTATGGAAAACTTCAAAGAAAAACTCGTCGGTAAAGCTCTGCCGATCGTCATTATGACCATCTTCCTGGATGTGCTGGGCGTCGGTATTCTGATTCCGATTATCCCGCAGCTACTGGCCAACCCGCACTCCGCTTATTATCTGTTGCCGGCCGGCTGGACTTTCAAGGGTGGCCTGATTCTACTGGGCTGGTTGCTAGCCATTTATCCATTCATGCAGTTCTTGTCGACGCCGATTCTAGGCCAACTGTCCGACCGCTTCGGCCGTAAGCCGGTGCTGGGCTTTAGTATTTTCGGCACAGCCGTTGGTTATATTCTGTTTGCTATCGGTATTATTACGCGCAATATCCCGCTGCTGTTCTTTAGTCGTGCCTTGGATGGCATCACTGGCGGTAACCTCAGTGTCGCCCAGGCGGTGATTGCCGACGTGACGCCGCCAAAGGATAGAACCAAACGTTTTGCCCTGATTGGCGCGGCTTTCGGCTTCGGCTTTGTGCTTGGCCCGTACCTGGGCGCCAAACTGGCCAGTCCGGGTATTAGGGTCTACGGTTTGTTTACCACGCCGCATTGGTTTAACCCGGCCACGCCATTCTGGTTTACGGCTATCTTAAGTTTCATTAACTTCCTGCTGATTATTTTCCTGTTGCCGGAGACGCACAAACATCTCCACGCTGCCAAACTGAAAGTCACCCAATCGATTCACAACATTATTACGGCCATGTCTTACCCGGGTCTGCGGGTGGTATTTCCGACGGTGTTCTTGTTCTGGGGCGGCTTTGCTTTCTTCCAGACATTCTTCCAGGTGATGCTGATCCAAAA
>CAZVBA010000006.1:0-22246 GCA_964625325.1 uncultured Candidatus Saccharibacteria bacterium
GCACGAAATGGACTATATTACCTATACGTGTAATGACAACTTACGAGAGCATACCCGTTATTTCTGTGCAAAACTATGGTGTTAAATACACCATTAAGCGCGCTTTTGGTTCCTTCGGGGGAAACGGCGGCCTTTAGCGGGTGCGGTGGCTAGCAATTTTTTGGCTTCGGCTTCGGTTATCTTCTTTGGGTCCATATCGTCGGTAATCTTGGCGTTCTTTTTGCCGTCGGTGATATAGGGGCCATACGGGCCGTTGACGATTTTAACACCGCTCTTGAACTCGGCTATGTACTTATCGGCGTTTTGCTGTAGTTTCTCCTTGTATAAGGTTCTGGCGTCAGTTTCGCTGATGGTCAGCGGATCGTGCTCTTTGAGCGACACAAACAGCTTGTCGACCTGGATATAAGGACCAAAGCGGCCGATGTTAGCTTTAATGTCTTTGCCGTCCTCGGTCTTCCCCACTGTCCTAGGTAGCTTGAACATTTCCAGGGCTTGTTCAAAAGTTACGTCCTCCAGCCGGGTGTCCGCCGGCATGGGTGCAAAGTCCGGCTTCTCCTCGTCATCGGCCGACCCACGCTGTAACATCGGTCCGTAGCGGCCGAAACGAGCGATAATTGGCTTGCCATTGCCCGGATCTTTACCCAGTTCCCTAGCCTGGCTGGTTTCCTCGCGGCTAACATTCTCGGCCTGGCCTATCAGCGGGTGGAAACTCTTATAAAAGTCCTCTAGCATCTTCTGCCACTTCTGTTTGCCATCGGCGATGTGGTCAAAATCGCCCTCCACGTTGGCGGTAAAGTCATAATCCAGGATGTCAGCGAAGTTCTTGGTCAGAAAATCGGTGGTGACTTCGGCAACCGGCGTTGGCATTAGCTTATTTTTATCCGCACCATACATTTCCGTCTCTTTTTTTATGTCGACTTGCTTGTTTTTGAGTTCTAAGACGGTAACTTCGCGTTCAGTGCCGTTAGTGTCGCCCTTTTCAACGTAGCCGCGGGTTTGAACAGTGCTGATGGTGGGCGCGTAGGTGCTCGGGCGGCCAATGCCTAATTCTTCAAGCTTGCGTACCAGGCTGGCCTCGGAGTAGCGGCCGGCCGGTTTGCTAAAGGTTTCACGGGCGGTCATGTGGCTGAGGTCCAGGGCTTGACCATTTTGGAGTGCTGGCAATAAGATATCATCTTTGCCGCCGCCGTAAACTTTATAAAAGCCGTCAAAGGTCAAAATTTCGCCCTTGGCCAGCAATGTTTCGGATCGAGTACTGATGCTGATTTGAACTTCGGTACGGTCAATCGCTGCCGCCGCCATTTGGCTGGCCACGGCTCGCTGCCAGATCAGCTTATACAGCTTTTCCTGGGCGCTATCGGTCCCAGCAGTTGTTTTGTTCATATCACTGGGCCGGATAGCTTCGTGGGCTTCCTGAGCGCCCTGGGTTTTAGTCTGGTACTGGCGTTGGTGATAATACTTAGCACCAAACTCTTTAGTTATGTAAGTCTGAGCGGCATTAATGGCGAGGCTGGACAGGGTGGTGCTATCAGTTCGCATGTAGGTAATATGGCCTTCTTCATAAAGTCTTTGCGCCAGTGTCATGGTCTGGCGGACGCCAAAGCCGAGTCGCCGGGCGGCCTCTTGCTGCAAGGTACTGGTGGTAAACGGTGGGCTGGGACTGCGGCTGCCGGGTTTCTTATCAATGGCACTGACTTTGAAAGTGGCCTTAATACAATCTTCCAGGAACTTTTTAGCAGCCGCTTCGTCGGTTAATTTATCCGGCAATTCGGCTGATATATTGTCGCTGCCGGCCGAAAATTCAGCACTTACCTTGTAGCTACCGGTGGGTTCAAAGTCTCGGATTTGGCGCTCGCGCTCGACAATTAAGCGTACGGCGACAGACTGGACGCGGCCGGCGGACAGTCCCGGCCGGACCTTCTTCCAAAGTATTGGACTGAGCTCATAGCCGACTAAACGGTCCAATATGCGACGGGCCTGTTGGGCGTCGACCAAGTCAATATCGATGCCACGCGGATTCTTAATGGCGTTCTCAATGGCCGACTTGGTAATTTCATGAAAGACTATCCGCTTGGTTTTATCAGCCGGCAGCTTCAAGGCCTCACTCAAATGCCAGGCAATCGCCTCACCTTCGCGGTCTTCATCACTGGCCAGCCAGACTGTCTCAGCGGCTGAGGCCGCTTTTTTAAGTTCGCTGACCACCTTTTTCTTATCTGGGCTAATTTCGTACGTTGGCTCAAAATTTTTGGCAATATCAATATTCAAACCCTTTTTTGGGAGGTCGCGAATATGGCCAAAGCTGCTCTTGACCGTGTAGTCGCTGCCCAGGTAGCGCTCGATGGTGCGCGCCTTGGCTGGACTCTCCACAATTACTAAGTTCTTGCCCATGTGGGCCTAAGTATACCCTAAACAGTCAACCTTAAGCGTTACCAAGCTTGTAGCCGCCCCAAATGCCGACAAATGAGCCAACTGTACCAAGCGCCAATGTCCAGAAGCCTAGTCCATTGCCGTGATCGAACACAGTGCCTAATAAACCGCCGGCAGTTGAGCCGACAAAAATGCCAAGCCAGATGTAATGTTTCGTTTCCATTACATTATTGTACCGCTTCTTGACGTAAAGCTTGCGGCGAGCGCTGGTGGGGCGTACATTATCCAACTATGAGTCTCGACTTTCAGGTACCGGAACCAGAGGAGCCGGTTTATTCCGAAGACATTACTTACGACCGAGCCTACCGTGAATATCTGGAGGGCATGGTATTTCGCGACTGTGAACAACTCCGATGGGCTGGCAATGTTATTGCGGCTTCTGAATTTCCACTGGCTCGAAGAGTCGCCATGAATTGCCGTTTGTTGGAAGACGCCGTCTTATCACATGACGACGCCGAGCTGGCCAGAGTCACTAGGTTCAGTCACGAAGATGTGGTTCGTTCGTATGTCTATTCCGGCCTTGATATTGACGCCGGCGTGGTCCTATTGACTACCCAACTCCTTGGCATAGCCAAGGCTGAACTCAAAGGCCTGGTCAGCCCGTGCGCCACTAATTTGGAATCGATGTTTAGGGCAAATGCGCAAACGTTGAGCAAAGAGGAAAAGCAAGACGCTCGTTATTATGGCCGGCGCGCCCTGCTAGATTTGGGTCTGGGTTCTTTTTCATTACGCTTGGCTTCTAAGCTTCATCTTTTACATTAAGGTCCAATGATTAGCGCCAAGCGGTTTGATACGGCCGGTGATTTCTAGCATGGTAAGTGTTTGATTAAACACGGCCGGTTTCAGACCACTGCTTTTCAGTAACTCAGCAGCATCGGTAATGCCGGCTTGCAACTGGTCTAAAATAGCCAGTTCATCTTCGTTCCGGGCGACGATCTCACGGTCGCTAACTTGCAGCTCAAGATTTAGAGCCGAGAAAATATCTTCAACTCTCGTGACCGGTGTGGCGCCGGTTTTAATCAGGTTATTGGTACCGACCGACAACGGGCTGCTGATGTTACCGGGCACAGCCATTACAGTCCTGCCCTGCTCCAGGGCAAAGTTGGCGGTGGCCAGCGTGCCACTGCGTTCAGCCGCCTCTGTGATTAAGACTCCGTCGCTTAAGCCGGAAACAATCCTGTTGCGGGCCAGAAAGTTGACCTTATACGGTTCAGTATTATCTGGATATTCGGTTACCAGGGCCCCGCCCTGCGCCAGTATCTGCATAGCCAAATGGTGATGGCTGGGTGGGTAAATCCGATCTAAGCCGGCCGGCAGCACGGCAATAGTTTTACCGCCGGCGTCTAAGGCGGCCTGGTGCGCAACGCCATCGGCGCCAATCGCCAGCCCACTGATAATCACGATGCCATTACTGGCAGCTGCTTCGGTTAAAGAAGTCGTAACCGCTCGGCCATAGGGGCTAATCTTGCGGCTGCCAATTACGGCCAAACGCGGACTCTTGAGCAAGCTATTAAGGTCGCCGGCCACAAAGAGCTGTAGAGGCGGATTAGGGATATGCCGCAGTATTTCCGGAAAGTCAGGCTGGTTAAGCGTTAGCTTCTTGACATTCATAGCAAATGATATTTTGGTATTGACACAATACAACATATTTGCTATTATCGCAATCCGTAAGCACTTATGTGTCTTACCGTACCTTATACCCCCAATGTTAGATTGTTTTAGAGTGTTAATCTTGTAAGTTGTTACCCTCCACTTTCAAGCCTTCCTGCTTCGGTGGGAGCGCTCTAAAACAGACTAATCCCTTTAACCCCGCATTCCTCCTCGTTTTTTTGAGTCGTAGTGAATGACGGTGCACCTTTGAGTGGGTCCGCGTTCGCGCGGAAGGCCTTCAAGGTGGGTTGAAGGGTGTAAAAGACCACCAGCGGTGCCCACCCCCTCTGGTGGTCTTTTAATTGTCGGCGGTGCCTCACCGGTGAGGACTGGCGCGCGAAGTTTTTACAGATTTATTGCAACGACGTTTCACTCGAGGCTACGAGAAAGGCCACCGGCCTTTCTCGCCCTATGCAGGCCTATTTTTATGACATAATGTCCATTATGCAATTTGATAATGAGAAGCAGACTTTTATTCCCAACGCCATCGATAGACGTTTATTGGGTGATAGTAGCGAATGGTCAATTGATGACGCGCCCCTACTCCAACATGCTATATTAAAGGCCCGCCAAAATTGGGCAGAACGTGGCATGTCTGACTTTCCGCAAGGTGCACAGCTTAATACTGCTATAGCCGATCAGCAAAGAGCACTCAACATATTTGATGGCATGCTTGGGGTTGTGAGACCGTTTGTGCCCGGTGGTCTGGCTGAGGAAATTGAAGAAGCTTTACGCCGCGGGTCAAGTTAGATAATAAAACTGCGGGTTTCGGCGATAAGGTCGCCGCGGTAGATGTATTCGACTAGGATGCTCTCAACTTCTTTGAGCAGCGCCGGTAGTTGCTTTTTTTCATCCTCGTCGAGCTTTTGTAAGACATAATCAGCGCCACCAAGTTTGCTGTCGGGACCGATACCTATACGGACGCGGTTAATATTACCTTCCATGTGCTGCAGTAGAGATTTTATGCCGTTATGACCGGCACTACCGCCGCCCACACGCGTGCGGATTTGACCAAATGGAATGTCCAGCTCGTCGTGCACAACGATAATGCAATTGTTGGGAATCTTATAAAATCGCTCAACCGCTTGCACGGCTTCGCCGCTATTGTTCATGAACGTTGTCGGCTTAGCTAAGATAACACGCACCTCACCCAAGTTGTGGGTGGTCAGCTGGGCTTTGAGATCTTTCTTGTCAGTCCAGGCCGGAAAGTCATGATTCTTGGCAAAAGCGTCCACGCACCTAAAGCCGAGGTTATGTCTGGTATTCTCGTATTCTTTGCCAGGGTTACCTAAGCCAACAATTAAAACGGTTTTATTAAGACCCAACGTATAGAGCGGTTTGGAATCTTGTGAGTCGTAGGGATTTTTCTGAAACAGTGCCATAACGCTCTAAGTCTAGCAGGCATTCCATTTTCGCGTCTATGAAGTGTATAATGGTTCGCGATGACAAAGCACGTGACTGGCGAACATTTTGTGATACGCACAAATGGAACCTACGTTAATCCAGCAAGCGGCGTTGTGCCAACTAGGCACGATTTAGGTACATATTTTGGCATGCCAGCGCCGGACATACTTGAAGATGCGCGGCGAGAATTTATTGATTTACGTGAACGTGAGGCGACAGTAGGCATTTCATTGGGGGCGTTACACGTCGACCATGAAATCAGACACACGAGCCGAATTCTTGGCATCGTACCCCTATCTCGCTGGCAGGTAGTTGAAACCTTCCCCGTGCCGACTGGACCACTTGAGAATAATTAGTGCTTCTCTAAAAACCAGAATTTTATTGGCGTACCAGTAAAGTCGTATTGCTCGCGCAGGGCCCTGTCCATGTAGCGCTTATAGCTCCAGTGCAGAAAGCCGGTATGCGCCCCGAACACCTTGAAGCTGGGTGGGCTGTTTTCATCCTCTTGGACGATGTAGTTGAGCTTGGGGTTGCGGTTTTTTAGTCCGGCTGGCGGGTGCTTGTCCGTGACAGTAGCCAGCCACTTGTTCAAGGCGGCTGTCTTGATGTGTTGTTGGCGCCGGGCGTCGATTTCTAAGGCTATTTCAAATAGTTTGGTAACGTTTTGGCCGCTGACGGCACTGCTAAAGACCAGCGGTGCCCAGGGGACAAACTCGAACTCATGCTTAATACTGGCGGCCAGCTGGTCGCGGCTATAGGGTGTTTTTTCGTCCAGGGCATCCCATTTGCTAACCACCAGAATCAGGCCTTTGCCGGCCTCTTTTATCATGCCGGAAATTTTCTGATCCAACTGCACGCCCAGTTCGTTGACGTCCATAAGCACCAGGCAAATATCGGATTGCTCGATGGCACTTAGGGCCCGGAGCACGCTAAAGCGCTCCACACCGACTTCTATCTTGCCACTGCGCCGGATTCCAGCCGTATCCATCAACTCGACTTCGCGGCCCTCATAACGCACCACCGCCCGGTTAATATCGCGGGTGGTGCCGGCCTTATCGGCCACAATCGCCTGCTGCTTCTTGGCTAGGGCGTTAAATAGCTGGGATTTGCCGACGTTCGGTCGGCCCAGTAGAGCTATATGCAGCCGGTTATCGTCTTCTTTAGCCGAAGCTTTCGGTATGTGCTTAATAAGAGTGTCTAGGAGAGTATCGATGCCGCGGTTTTGAGTAGTGCTGGTTAGGATAATCGGTTTTATGCCCAAGCGTTCGTAGTCGGCTATCGAGATGTGGCGCTGTTTATCAATCTTATTTACGACTAAGAAGACGGGCTTGCGGCTCTTGAGGGCCATGTGGGCGACTTGGCGGTCCTCCTCACTAATGCCGACATCGGCTTCAATCACCACCCAAATTACATCGGCGCTTTCGGCGGCTTGGGCAATCTGCTCTTGAATGGTGAGTTCAAAATCATCCTCGGGATCTTTCATGCCGGCCGTATCGACCAACCAAAAATGCTGTTCGTTGTGCTCGGCTTTGGCCGTGACGCTGTCTCGGGTAGTGCCGGCCTCACGCGTTACGATTGCCTCTCGGCGTTTTAAAATCGCATTGAACAAGCTGGACTTGCCCACATTGGCTCGCCCGACGATGGCAATAATTGGTAGTTTTTTCATAATCAAGCCGCCTGTCGAACTTGGGTTGCCTCTACTAGAAAGCCTAAATGAAGGGTGCGATTATGCTCATTGCCTGGCTGAGCGCGGTGCAGCACACCAATTTGCGGGAACAAGACGCCTTGATTAGCCGCCCAGCCAATTTGTCGTACGAAACCGAGCTCATGCGCTATCTCGCCACGCAGGTAGGTGTGGCGGAAAGCATGCAATACTTCGGTTTGATCATGATTATCATGCAATAGATGAGACTGGCGGCCACCGCCTTCTATAAACAACGTTTTAAGACCGTGCAACCAGGTTTGACGCATGAGCGGAAAGAGTTTAGGCGGAAACTTTGTGTCAACGGCCAAGGCATGCTCTGCCACGTCAGCACTCAGACTTTTCGCAATATCATCAGCAGCTCTTTGGCCTATTAGTGCTTTATCGCCTGCTGAGGCGTGCTCATGCATGTATGATAGTGCTTCACGGTAGTAAGTGCTATCGGCAAATACGGTCGTTGTGTCGGCAGGATTTTCGATGCCATGAGCCTGCCAAAAACCTTCACGCTCAGCGTGGGCAGTTAGTCCAACCATATCAAGGAACTCAGTTTTAGGTGCACCTGGGGCGGCTTCTTGGCAGACAATCCCAGTTAGTACTGGCTGCACTGGCCAACGGGTGCCATCAATATGCCACAGGTGATCCGGCGCCCACCAATCTCGACTGATTGAGTGATCAGCCCGTCGCGCCATAGTATAACCATCTTCTGGGCGTGGTACTGGCAATGCATGCTGTGCGAGATCGGTGTCAAACACTTCGGCAAGTGGTAATTCACCAAGCTGTCGCGACCATTCCTGATGCGTCGCCGGTGCCTGCCCTACTTCAAAGGTGAGCGTACTAGGCTCGGCAAAACCAATATCTTGGATATTATGAAGCGTCATCGATCCAGTTTAACAGAGATGGGCGGCATTGACAATAGAGGCTTATTAAATTATAATTTGCATTCTATGTCTGAGAGAGTAGGAAAACTTGGTGGATCGTCAATGGCTGAGCCCGAAGTCAGCGCTGCTGTGGTCTTAGCGAGGCCAGAGACTCAGGTTTTTGTAGTATCGGCCTTAGCTACGGGCATACCGCCGTATGAAAAAATGACCGACACCCTGTTTGGCTATAGCCAACTTATCAAGCAAGGCGTTCGCGCGGCTTCTGAGCTCAGATCTGAAATTGTTGATGTCTACGATGATGCTTACTCTATGCTTGATTCACCTGTTCGTACCGAAATGCGCCGTGCGGTTGCTGGCGAGCTTGCGCCACGCACTTCTGGGGGGTACGCCTATTACCCCTCAAGGGGTGAACTTATTAGTGCCCGCTACTTTGGACACCTGACCGGTTTACCGTGGGCCTATCCAGCGCTGCGCTTTCACACAGACGGGCGTATAAATTGGACAAAGACCCAAGTCGCGGTAAGACGCCAAGTTGAGCAAGCCGAGAGTCGTTTAATTGTTCCCGGCTATTTTGGCTATGATCTTTTTAATCAAATCGTATTGTTGAATCGTGGCGGTTCAGATCGTACCGGAGCCCTTTATGCCAGGGCGCTGGGTGCTGACTATGACAACTGGACCAACACGGATGGCATTCAAAGCGCCAATCCAAAATATATCGATAACGCTATCACTATTCCCGAGCTGACGCGCCATGAAGTAAGAGAAGGTGCTAACGGCGGCAGCGGCGTGTTGCAGGGTGATACTATCTTGGACCTAGATGGCTCAGATGTAGTCACATACGTTAGGAACACGTTTAATCCTGAAGGTCCTTTCACCAAAGTCGTAAAAGATGTCAGTGATTTTGAAGTACGCACGCTCGACCAAAGTAAGCCCGTTATCTCTGTGACTGGGCGAGAAGATGTAGTCATGATTGATATGGCTGACCTTGGTATGGCCGACAGAATTGGTTATTTAGAACGAATTCTTAGGCATATGGCCAAGCTCGGTTTGGCCCTTGTACAAGCGCCTAGTGCCGAGGACTTTTCTAGCCTTACCATACGCGAAACTGATCAAAACCGGGCAACTATCGAGGAACTGGCAGACTATGCGAGAAGAGGCTTGGTTAGTGCCGCAGGTAGAGTGGTCATAAGAGACATCGGTATGGTTTATGTAGTTGGTGAAGCTTTGCGCAATAATCCACAAGCCCGCCGGTTTACCTTGATGAGGGCATTGCGTACGCCTATCGGCAGAGATAATCATCAATTCGATCACACCATGGAACCGGTTGGTAACTCGCAAAGTCCTTCTTTAGCTTTTATCACAGAACGAGAAGCTGTTAAACCATTAGTGGAACAACTTCACGCTCACGAGATTGAAGGCAAACCATCGCTATTTACGTAAGTTCCTTCGGCGATATTGCCTAGTACATAAGAGCCGAAGCGGGTACGGTGGAGCTTGGTGACCTTGAAACCAAGTGCGTCGAAAGTGCGGCGGATTTGGCGGTTGCGTCCCTCGCTCATGTGGACCGTCCAATTTCGGCCATTGCCATTTAGTTTTAACCGGCTAATTCCATCTTCCAACTGCACCCCCCGTTCAACTTCATCCCTAGCTTGCTCAGCTAGTGGTTTGTCCAGCTCAATTAGGTAGACCTTCTCCTTTTGGAAGCTGGGGTGTGTGAGTTGGTGCGCTAATTTACCATCATTAGTTAAAAGCAACAGGCCCGAGGAGTTTTTGTCGAGACGGCCGACTGGTTTGAGGTGGTGCAATTCCCTAGGTAATAAATCATAGATGGTCTTACTGCCCTGCCCGTCGCGACTGCAGACGTAGCCGGCCGGTTTGTTGAGTATGACGGTAGTCGGCGCATTGGCAATAGAACATAACTTACCGTCCAGGGTCACCTTATCTTCCGGCGATACCTCTTGGCCGAGTTGCCCTATATGGTCATTAACTCTAACGCGCTGCTCGCTAATTGCCGCATCAGCCGCTCGGCGGCTTAAACCAGTAGCCAGGGCTACATATCGATTCAATCGCATATTGCCAGCTTACTACAGCGCTACTGCATTCGGATCATTGGGATCGGTACCAGGCGTTTGATTCGGTCCAATTATCTGCCCTGGCGTGTGCGGAGCTGCGCCTGGGCTAATGACTGTTTCGGCCGGTGGTGCGGCGGCGCTCGACGCGCTGCCATTTTGATTATCCGTTTCTTTGGCAAGGAGGTCGTTAAGCGAAGTTTTGGTGGTGGTATCTTCAGGCGGTTGGATAACTCGTTCGTGTGAAGAAGGTAGTTCAACGTTGGCGGTCGGAGTTGCTCCCACCATCTGTTTACCATCAGTTGCGGCAGTAAAACCTTTGATTTGGCCGGTTAGGGCGGCCTGCTCATCCTTGGTGGTTTCGGCAATGTCGGCCGGAGTCGCCGGGGCTGCCGTGGTCGTATCGGCTGGCGGTTCTGCCGGCGTAGTCGGTTCGTCTGCAATCGCAATCGCTTGGCTGCTTGGCGCTACCGCCGGAGTATCGGTGGCTGGTGTCTGGGACGCGGCCGGCTCGTCAGCTACCGGCGCTGGTGCAGCTGGGGCGGGTGTTTCACCGGTTGTCGGCGACTTGGTACCTTCTAACACTTCGCGCGCTGTCTTAGCCACATCTTCCAGTGTAACCTGTGATTTTACTAAGTAACGGTCAGCGCCTAATTTGTCAGCCCGTTCTTTGTCTTCGGCTTGGCTCAAGGCGGTCATGACAACTACCTTGGTGTCTTTGGTTTCAGCTGTGCTGCGCAAGATATCCAGCATGTCAAAGCCGCTGATTTTGGGCATCATGACGTCGGCAATAATAAGATCGGGGCGTTCTTTGACGGCCATGGCCAGTGCTTCTTCACCGTCTTTGGCAGTAACAATTTCATAACCTTCGGCCAGTAGCCTGGCTTCATAAATTTCACGGAGGTTGTTATCGTCCTCCACCAGCATGATTTTTGCCATCTTAATGTCTACCTGTCTTCATAGTGCTTATGTTCTGCATTATTGTATCACGCACCCGTTAGTGATGGTACCGGCGCCGCCACGGCTGCTTCTCTAGCTTGTAGTTCATTAGCTTGTTGCACGCTGAGGCGCGGTAAGTTGATAAAAAATGTACTGCCCTTGCCGGTCTCACTCTCGACCCAGATGCGGCCGTTGTACAGTTCCACAATTTTACGGGAAATAAATAAACCTAGCCCAGTGCCGCCGATAGTCCGGGTGGCCGAGCTGTCAACACGATAGAATTTCTGGAACAGATGCGGAATGTCATCGGCCGGTATGCCGGGGCCGGTGTCGCGGATATACATTTGGACGACGTTATCATTACCGGTCAGTCCCACCGAGACCTTGCCGGCTTCGGTATACTTAACGGCGTTATCGAACAGGTTAGTTACGACTTCGCGGATGCGGTCCGGGTCGGATTTTACGTAATACAGCGGGCGTATCAGTTTGGCGACACTCTGGCCGTGGCTGGCGTCAATCAACGAAGATTCGGGCGTGCCGATGACAAATTCCATAGTTAGCCCCTTCTTGGTGGCGGCAAAGCGCAAGTCGTTGGTCAGTTGCTCCAGGAAGCTGCCCATCTCAACCACCACCGGGTGGCTGGTCAGACGGCCATCCTCGGCCCTGGCGCTGGTCAACAAATCCTGGAATAGTTTGCCCAAGTGCTGGGTGGAGGTGTGCGCTTTATCTAAAAAGTCGCGGGCTTTGCTATCAATTTTACTAACGCGGTCGTTGAGAGCTAAGGCTAGATAACCTTCAATGGCGGCCACCGGCGTGCGCATTTCATGGCTGGCGGTGCTGATAAATTCGGCGCGGCGGGCTTCTTCGCGGCGCTCTTCACTGACATCGCGGAAGATACCGACCGCGCCGGTGACATTATTGTCGCCATCTAGCAATGGCGAAACACTTAGGCTGATAGACAGCGGCTGGCCCGACTTAGTTAGCAGTGTGGCATTGTTGTCACGGACTGGCGCGTGGGCCTCAAACGCCCTGCTAAGTGGATCTTCACTGTCGGTATATGGCTTGTTGTGGTCATCGACAAGTTTGAGAACGGCGTGATAGTCCAAGCCGGTGGCTTCTGTTTCCGGCCAGCCGGTTATCTTAGCCGCCGCTGGGTTAAACAACTGAATGGTTTTTTGGCTGTCAATCAGCATGATGCCGTCGTCGATTGATTCCAGGATAATGTCGGATTTGCGTTTCTCGTCTCTAAGGCTGCTGGCCAGCTTGCTGACTTTCTTGCTTTTTCTTTTCTGCCGATACCAGCGCAACGCCAAAAAGCCGGCGATTGCCAGTACGGCAATGCCAATAATCGGCCCAACGATTTTTACAATTGTTTGTGTTGACATATTGGTTATGTTTTGACAGTTCTTATTATCTGTTTTTTTTGGCTGATATGCAAGCCTTTCTTATCTGGACGTACTCTGTTACCCGTGATAGTCTAAGGCAGTTAATCAGGCCCCTTCGTCTAGCGGTTAGGACATCTGGTTCTCATCCAGAAAATCGCGGGTTCGAATCCCGCAGGGGT
Source organism: uncultured Candidatus Saccharibacteria bacterium (assembly GCA_964625325.1). Taxonomy (GTDB): domain Bacteria; phylum Patescibacteriota; class Saccharimonadia; order Saccharimonadales; family CAYVSP01; genus CAZILM01. The sequence continues at coordinate 12,634 of CAZVBA010000006.1, forward strand.
CACCAAATTAATCTTGGCGCTAATCTAAATCAATTATGCATAACTTACCCGTCGCCCTTATCGGAGCTATAGCCGGAATGCTGGGTGTTCTTGGTTTAGTACCATACGTCCGGGATATTTTTCATCACAAAACGGAGCCCGAGCGGGCCATGTGGTGGATATATGCCTTTCTATTTGCGGTTCTATTTGCAGCCCAGCTGAATGCCGGTGCCAAGTGGTTACTATTAGTTACCGGCGAATATGTTGTGTCAGCCGTCATTATCGCCGTTCTGTCGTTGCGCTACGGCTACGGCAAGTTTCATAAAAGAGATATGATTTCCCTTGTCATAGCGGCGCTAGGGATAGTGTTATGGTTGATCACTAACAACCCGCTGATTGCCATCGTCATTGTGATTTTGGTAGATGCTGCGGGCTTCTGGTTAACCTTACTGAAAACCTGGCACGCGCCCCATAGCGAGACGCTTATATCCTGGCAGCTATCCTTTGCGGGCGCCCTACTGAGTATCTTCACGGTCAATACCTGGCGGCTTGACCTGGTTATCTATCCTTTGTATGCGGCACTCGGCACTGCTTTGTTAGTCGGGCTTATTATGTATCGCCGACCAAAAGTTAAAGCAGATTTACCCGATTTCTAAGACCAACGCATCACTGTATATTAATTTCGACTGGTGGTAATTCTTCCCAGCGGCTTGTATAGCGCGGGCTGCGCAATGTCTGGCGCGGCTCCCATTTATTGCCTAGATCTTCAGCGGCATAATACAGGTGGTGCTTGCCGTAGCGCTCATTAACGTCATCAACTACCTGCATGCGGGCGACCGAGCGGACGTGCTGCCTTACGTTGATATCGCCTAGCAAATCAGTTTGTAGTACTTGAGCCGGCGCAAAGTCGTATAACATAACGCCAGCCCGATAGTAAGCAGCTCGCGGGTCATGGACGGTGCCCAAGGCGCGCACCAGCGCCTCGGTGATAACGCCGGTGTCAGCCGTGGGCATGGCAAAACGGATTTCACTGCCCCACCGACGATAGCCTGGCTTGTGCTTGTTGGTAGCTAGAAATAAGCTGGCCCGCCGGGCTAGCTGCTTACTCTCGCGCAAGCGGAAGGCCGCCCGCGCCGTGAAATTAGCAACCGCCGCTTCTATGATGTGGATATCAGTAACGTCCTCACCGAACGTTCGGGTGCGGGCAATACTTTTACGCACCTTGCCCTCCACTTCCAACGGCAGGCAGCTGGTACCGTTAAGTTCATAAACCAGATGTTCGCCGTGAACGCCCATCAGCTGTCGGGCCAGACCGGTGCTCAGCCGAGATAAATCATAGGCCGTCCTGATGCCCAGGGCCTGCAGTTGCGGCGCCAGCCGCCAGCCGATACCCCACACGTCTTTCAGCGGCAGACGTCGTAAGTGCTCAGCGTGTTCAGCTTCGGTTACATGTATAAGGCTCAGTGCGCCGTGGTGCTGAGGCTCTTTTTTAGCGTGGTCACTGGCCAGCTTGGCCAGGGTTTTGGTGGGCGCGATACCGATCGATACTGGTATGCCGACGTAGCGCAGGACGTCGGCGCGGACTGCCCTGCCCCAAGCCGTGTAGTCGGCAATGTCGAGCTCACTTAAATCCAAAAATGACTCGTCAACCGAATAGATTTCAATCCGCGGCGTCATGCTGATAAGCAGTTGGGTGATGCGCCGGGAGATATCACCGTAGAGCTCAAAATTACCGGAAAACTGGATTACGTGGTACTGCTTAAAGACGTCGCGCCACTTGAAAGCTGGCGCGCCCATCGGGATGCCCAGCAGCTTGGCTTCGTTGCTTCTGGCCACTACGCAGCCATCATTGCTGGAAAGCACTACTACTGGCTTGCCTTCCAGGTCCGGCCGGAACAGGCGCTGGCAACTGACAAAGAAATTATTGCAATCAATCAGCGCGAAGACACGCACCGCACTCGCCTGTTTCCTGGCAGAGCCAGTAACCCCGCGAGCGCTTGTGGCGCTGGGCGTTGTTGCAGATTCTGATGCTCGTTCATCGTATTTCATATACGCCTCACTCCGCTTCTCATCTGCGCCTAGCCCAGCATCCACATGCGTGCTTCGCCTATGTCTTTTACCCATTTTTTCTATTTCCTTGGACAAATTGGTGGATGATGGAAGTAACCACGCCCCAGACGGCTGCGCCTGGCGGCAAGTAAGCAAAGCGACAGACCATCATGCTGTCGTCTTGCCAGTAAATTACCAGGTGGGTGGTCCGCGGCTTGAGCGCCCGGTCGACTATGACGATGTCGCCCTCAAAGACACCGTGCTGCTCGCCGTTATTGCCAGCCACGCGCATAAAGAACGTGCTGACGGCGTGACGAATCAATAGTTGATTTAGGTCTAACGTTTGCAGACCTATGTCGGTAGCCGGGTTCGGGAACCCTTCGTGGACACTTACATTGCTGGGAATCTCGTAATACATAACAAATCACCTCTTTTAATGGTTGTAGTAGAGGCCGTCGCCAGGCCGGACAGTAAGCGACTAAAATTGTGGAAGTCATTCGCCTAATGGCGAAAGACGGTGATTTGTTAAGCCTGCCTGTAGAAATGCGCCCTAAGGCCCAAGTACACACATGACTGCTTCTATTTAAGCGCTAGCGGCTAACTACGTCAAGCATCTATTGTTTTAAGAAATTCGACGAGTTGCCTAGGTGTAATTTCGGCTTTGATAAGGTAGCCGTCGGCTTGTTTCTCGATGAGCTCGCGGGTGTCTTCGCGCTGTTCGAGATTGGTCGTAATAATGACCTTGGCTTTTAGATTGGGCGCTTCGGCGCGCAGGCGCCTGAGCACCTCAACCCCCGTCATGTTGGGCAGCATAATATCCAGTAGTACAATGTCGTATTGGTCAGTTACGGCCGCTTTCAGTCCTTCGGCGCCGTCGAAAATAACCTTAACGTCGTAGCCGGCCTTGGTAAGTGCACGCGTATATAATTCCGTGATGAAATGCTCGTCCTCTACGCAGAGGATTTTTATTTGTTTGTTACTGGCTGGTACTTCGTCCATATAGTTACCTTCGGTATAAGGAGTGATTCTTAATCCACCCGTGCGCGCCGCGCACAATTTCTTTATTATCACTGTTTTTCTGGCCTTCGGCAAGCTGGCTATACGGCATTAGGGTAAAGCCGAAGACACTGCCCTGGCCTTCCTTGGAGCGCACCCAGATTTGGCCGCCGTGCGCAGCAACGATAGCCTTACTCAGGTATAGACCTAGGCCGGTGCCGCCGATTTGGGCCCTGGAGCGGTGGCTACGATAAAACTTATCAAACAGGTTGGGCATGACGCTTTCCGGAATGCCGACGCCAAAATCCTGGACAGTGGTTTCGACCAGCCCGTCCTTGGTCAGTACCGACTTAACGATAATTTGCTTAGACGGACCGCTGTATTTGATGGCGTTATCAAGCAGGTTGTTGAGAACTTCGTAAATACTAACCTTATCAACCGCCACCGTTGGCAGGCCGGTAGCAATCTCGGTTTGGATGGTTTTGCCATGGACCTGGGCGCGCAGCTGCATATCCTGAGTAACGCTCTTGATAATGCCATCCCACGGTTCTTCGCGCAGTTCCAGGGTAAGCTGATTTTCTTCGACGCGGGCGACATTCAGAATGTTATTGACGAAGGCGGCCAGCGCTTCGGCCGAAGCCTGCATCTTATTCATAAAATCGGTTAACTCCGGGTTAAGCTTACCGGCCAGTTCATCCTCAAAGACTTCAATATAACCGCGCAGAATGGTCAATGGCGTGCGCAGTTCATGAACTGCCAAGGCGACATAACTGGCAGCCTCGTCATCCTCGGCATAGCGTGCGGTGTGGTCAAACAGTGTCAGGATGGTCTCGGCGCCTGACGGGTCATCTTTGCTATAGTATGCGGCCATATCAAATTGCAACGGGTTCGACTGCTCCGCTCTGTTAAGACGGACGCGTTCCCAGCTGTTGGTCGCGGTTACTTTGTTGGCGCGGCAGTCGGCCAGCCAGGCGTCCAGCGTGTTGGCATTGGCAAACGACAAATCAAGGACTGAATAGACATTCTTGCCAGTTATTTCGGCCAACGGCTGGTTTATGTAAGTGCAGGCGGCTTCATTGGCAAAACGAATGGCCTGGGTCTTATCAATTACAAACAGTGGTACTGGCAGGTGGTTAACCGTATCATTGGCCAAATTGCCCTGTTCGCCTACCGTGGCCTTGGCGGCCGGTAATGGCGAAGAGCTGGCTAGTTGGTAGACCTGCAAACTCAAACTGGTTATCAATTCGCGCCCCAAGCGGCTTTTTTCGAAATTGGGCGGCACTGTGCCGCTGTGGCCCGGGCTGACGTGCAAAATGGCCTGTTGCAGTAAACGCACCGGCTCGGTAACCAGCTGAGCCAGCGTGATGCCGATGACCATGGACAGACTCAGGCCGATTATTAACATAACTACGGCCACTATCCAGCCGTTAAGCTGCAGCTGGACAGCGGTTAGCCACCAGATCCCGACTACTGCCAGCGTCAACAGGCTTAGGCCTATCAACAAATAGCTACGAATTTGTTTGGTTAGCTTGCTTAGATTGTCCACCCGCTGATCCTTTAAGGTTTATAGCTGACGGCGCCGTTGCTACTGACCATAGTCACCCAAGTTTGGCCGGCATTTAGTTTTAGAGGTGCTCCCGCCGAATCGGTAAACACGAATTGGCTATTGTGGTCGGTTTTTTGCCAGGTGCCTTCGGTAACACCGCCATCTTGAAAGACGTACATGTGGCCGCTACCGAGAGTGCCATAAACACTGTGTTTGCCGTCGCTGGCAATGCTGTAGTTTAGGACGAGCGCAATGACGACTTTAGGTAACAACTGACTGCCTGACTTATCGTCGCGGTGGGCTTGGCCGCCCTCGCTGCGTTTGTAGCTATTGCTGCCAACATCGTATTCATAATGCGGGCTATAAAGAAACCCGGATACCGCGAAATCTATGGTACTGGCGGTGGCCGGTTTGATCGCCTTATCTTTCTTGCGCGGCCAACTGGTGAAATTACTACTGGTGTAACCCTTGCGCTGGTTGAGGGTGTCGAGGTTGGCGCTGCTGGTATAGACGTTATGCGGAGCAAAACGATTGGTTACCCGCGTGTAGCCGTCGCCATTAGCAAACTCGTCGAGGTCGCGGGCCCCAAGGGCGCGTATTTGGGCCAGGCCATCGGGGCTGCCGCCGACATGGGCGATACTGGCGTCAAAGCTGAGGGCCCAGTCTACGTAATATGGCCGTACGCTGCGGACCGGCCCGATGTAATTCGGCTGGGTGTCTTCAAACAGGGCTAAGAAACGGGTGATGCCGCCTTCGGCGATGGCCTCAAAGACGATGCCAGCGTCCTTTAGGCCGGCTTGCGGCCGGGCATCCGGGCTGTTCTCTATCATCACACCGGTAACCGGCCGCTTATTGAGCGCCGGATCAACTTCCAGGCCGCTCAGGCGCGACGGTTCGGTTGTGGGTTTAGCGGCCACTTTCTTGTGAATGACTGTGGCCTTATTGGGTGGCAATTGGCGGACGTGTTGGTACAGCTTCAGGGCACCAAAGCCGGCGGCTATTAGGGCAACTAATAAAGCCAAAACCAGTAAAGCCCACTTAGGCTTGCTGAGGTGAGTGTGTTTATAACTGACAATGTGCCACCACTTCCTGCCTTTTTTGGAGGCGAAGACTTTCTTGTCGACCTTGATTGGCTGCTCGGGCAGTTCAACCGTTTCGTCGACGTGGTCGATGGCTTTGGCTGCGTCCGGGCGGGTATCTAGTTTAGGGAAGCTGGCTGGTTTATCAGTAGCCTTGGCGCGGCGGTGCGACTTAAAATCATCAAGCATATGAGGGCTATTGTAACAGAGCCGTCGTTTAAGACGCTAGTGCTTCTAAGGCGACATCGATACGTTTGAGTGAGCGTTCTTTGCCAAGCACGGCCAGCGTTTCGGCCAGACCCGGCGACGCCGGCGCCTGGGTGGTGGCAATGCGAATGAGGCTAAATAGTACGACCGGCTTTTGGCCGGTAGTCGTCAGTAGGTTATTGAGCCGCTTGGTTAAATCGGCGCTTGAAAAGTCGCTGTCGGCCAAGACTTTTTTGGCTTGCTCTAAGAGGCTGTGCTGCTCTGCTTTTGGTAATTTACTGAGCTGCTTATGGCCGCTAAGGAGTCCTGGATTGACCGGCAAGTCCACAAAGAAAAAACGGGTCAGCTCAGCCAGTTCGCTCAACTGTTTCAACCGCTCCTGCACCAGCCCTAGGACGGCTTTTTTGTAGGTTTCATCGTATTTGGCGGCTTCGGTCGGCCATTCATCAGCTACGCGCTTATAGACTTCCTCGAGCGGTAGCTCCCGGATGAAATGGCCATTGACCCACAGCAGTCGCTGTTCATCAAAGCGCGCGCCACTCCTCTGGACTTTATCGAGGCTGAATTTTTGGATAAGCTCATCGGTTGTAAAGACCTCTTGCTCGCTGCCGTCATTCCAGCCCAGAGTGGCGATAAAGCTGACCAGTGCTTCCGGCAAAAAGCCGTCGCGCAAATACTCCAAGACGTCCTTGGCACCGTCGCGTTTGGACAGTTTTCTTTGGCCGTCCGGGCCTAAGATATGTGGTACGGTGGCCAGTTTGGGTGGCTTAAAGTTGAGCGCTTCATACAGATTCAAATAATTCGGTACACTGGCCAAGAACTCCTGGCCGCGAATCACGTGCGTAATCTGCATGGCCTGGTCGTCAACAATATGCGAGAAGTTATATGTCGGATAACCGTCCGATTTGATGAGAATGAAGTCATCAATGACCTCCGGGCCGGTGCTCAGATCGCCCATGATCTCATCGTGCCAACGGTAGGCTTTGGGGTCTGACTTGAAGCGTAACGGCTGGTGGCCATCCCACCCGGGCAATTTAGCCGGTCTATGGTTGCGGTATAAGAAAGGCTGCTTATTTTTGACGGCTTCATTGCGGAAAGCTTGGACTTGCTCAGCGGTGTAAGGATCGGCGTAAGCCCGGCCTTGCTCCACCAGTTTGTGGGCCGCTTGCTTGTAAAGCTCCAGCCGCTCGCTTTGACGGAAAGGCCCTTCGTCCGGCTTTAAACCCAGGGCTGCCAGGCTTTTGCTAATGTGCTCGGCAGCACCGGCCACCTCGCGCTGTTTGTCGGTATCTTCCAGACGCAGAATAAAAGTGCCTTTGGTTTGGCGGGCCAGTAACCAGCCAAACAAGGCGGTGCGAATACCGCCGACGTGTAAGTAGCCGGTCGGACTAGGCGCAAAGCGAGTGCGAACTGGAGTTTCAGCCATAGTAGTAGCTTAGCAGCTAAACAGAGGTCGCGTCTATACTAGTTGATACTTTTGGCTATATTCAAGAGCTGTTCAGTACTTAGCGAGCCATCGCTTGTAACTTGGACCCACTTGTTGCCGGTAACTAAATTGGCACTAGTGTTGTCGATGTAGACGGTCCGACCGTTATCCTCATAGGTTTGATAGGGCTGATTCTGCTTGGTGACATAAGCCTCCAACAAGGTTTCACTATTCCAGCTGGACGACTGTTGTTTGACCTGGAAGTTCCTGGCGTCGCTATTGGATTGGAAATTAAGCGTTAGTTCGCCGTGGGTGTAATGAATTGGCCCTTTGAGCGCAAAACCAGAGGGATGATAACTCGGCATTGAGGCGTGGAAACCGGCCCGCGCGGCTGCCAGACGCACGCTTAAATTCGACCTGTTTTGTGAGAGTATAAAACCGCTAATCAGGACTACAGCCAGAACCGCCGCGCCGATATTCAGACTTTTTGGCTTAATGTGCAGCTTACGGGCCACGCCGTGGTGCCAACGGGCCTTTTTGAGCTTTGGTTGGTCGTGTGAAGTGGCAGCTTCGAGCGCCTTATGAAAAGGATTCGGTTTAGACTCTTTGGCTAGGTGGCGGGCGGCTTTGGGCGGCTCGGCAACTGGGACTACGGCCGTCTTAGCAAATAACCGGCTGCTACCAAAACGGCTAACCAGCGTACTCTTCGCGACGTTTTGGGCGCGATTGAGACGTTGCGGTTTTAAGGCCGGCCACATTGAGCCGGAATTAGCCAAGGTAATATCACCGGCCGCCGCTAATGGCGCGGCTTTAGCATGCAGCAAGTCAGTAAAAGCGGGTTTTCGGACTACCTGGCGCATCAGTGTGCCGCTGCGTTGAGCCTTACGGTGCGCGGCCTTTGGTTTATGGTTAGCTGAACGCTGATGAGCAATCTTAGCCACCGGCTTGGGCTCCGGCTTAATAACCAGCTCGACTGGGCTGCGCCTGACGACACCATCGATGGCCTGCCCTTTCGAAGCGTTGCTTGGAATATCAGGACCAGCCGATTTAGGGGTCTGTTTTAGCATGCTGCCAGTAGTTGCATCATAGGTGGCACCATTGAGTTCAATATAAGTTTTCGTTTTACTCACGTATCGTTATTACCCTCGAATACTAGCTTTGTCACGAAGTTATGGCAGTGCAAGAACATAATACTCGTGCTTAGTCGATTTGACAAGGGTGGCCAAAAAAATAGACTGACTGCGTGGCAGCTTTGAATAACATTTAGGTTCAATAAGCCTAGTCGAGGATATATACTGGTATTGACATGGATTTCCTTAATCCTCAAAAAAAGCGCGCCCACAATATAAGACTAATGATTGGCTACGTCTTAGTAGCCATTGCCCTGGCGATGGGTACCTTAATAATCGTTCTCTTATCGTACGGTTATGACCTTGACCGTAAAACCGGCGAAGTGATTCAAAACGGTATTGTCTTTGTCGGCGCCCAGCCCGCCTCGGCCGATATCTATCTTGACGGCGTTCGTCAGTCTTCGCGGACTAATACCAAGCTGACCTTGCCTGCCGGCCAATACTCGATGGTGCTCAAGCGCAGTGGTTACCGTAACTGGTCGCGCCAATTTTCACTACAGGGCGGTAGTATCGAGCGGCTGGATTACCCCCTGCTGTTACCGACTAAGCTCGAAGCCAAAGATATCGAACTCTACGGCAGTACGCCGCCATTTGCCAGTCAAAGTCCCGACCGGCACTGGTTAATAACCCAGCAGCCAGGACAGTTGCTTAAATTTGACGTCATGGATATATCGAGCAACGATGCGCCGGTTACGACGCTGACCTTGCCGGCCAATCTGTTGACCAATTCGGCCGACCCTAACCAATCCTGGCGCTTAGTCGAGTGGTCGACCGACAATCGTCACGTCCTCTTGCAGCACCACTTTGACAGCCGCGATGAGTTCGTCATGGTTGACCGCGAGGCTGCCGCCAACTCCTTTAATGTCGATCAGCTCTTCGGAAAAACACCGACTAGTGTTGCCATGCGTGATAAGCGCTATGACCAACTTTATTTATTCAATGCGGCCGACAAGACACTTCAACTAGGCGATGTTAAGGCCATTACGGTTGCTACCCAACTAAACCATGTGGTGGCTTTTAAATCACACGACGACAAGACCATTCTGTTTGTTAGTGATGAAAGCCCCAAAGCCGGCCAATTTACCCTTAAACTGTATTCCGCCGGCCAAGTTTATAGCTTGCGCCAACTGCCGGCTAACGACACCTATTTGTTGGCCGTTGCCCGCTTTGATGGTCGTTGGTATATGGTAGCCACCGCCAC
>CAZVBA010000006.1:22346-26141 GCA_964625325.1 uncultured Candidatus Saccharibacteria bacterium
ATTTGTTGGCCGTTGCCCGCTTTGATGGTCGTTGGTATATGGTAGCCACCGCCACCAGCGCAAACCGAACCTATATTTACCGCGACCCGGAGACTGCTCTCAAGCGGCAGACTTTGAAGACGACACTGCTGCCGGCCATTGTTCTGACGATTAGCAAACCGGAATTCCTGTCATTCTCCGATTCGGCCCGTTTTGTGTCGGTCCAGTCGGGCACCCACTTTGCCGTTTACGACACCGATAGTGATCGCCGCTACTACTACGACATGGCGCCCGCCCTTGAGGCTGGTCATCAAGCGATGTGGATGGACGGTAATCGACTGACGGCCGTTAGTGGCGCCAAAGCCACAGTGTTCGACTTTGATGGCACTAATCGGCAAACGCTAGTGCCGGCCGACGCCAACTTACCGCTTATTTTCGATAAAGACTACAAGTGGCTCTACACGTTGGCGCCCTCTATAACGGTACCTGGCCGCGCAGCTATTACACGTACTGATTTAGTGATAAAGTAGTTCTTTTTAAAACCAGTTGACGATGCGGGACCACAGGCTTGGCGAGTTGCTAGGCAGAATGGCTGGTTTGCTCACCTGAGTCTTCACGCTGCTCTCCTTGTTCTTGGCCGGGTCCGGACTAATTTGCTTGCCAACAACTACTAAGCGGTGCACAGACGTGCCTGGCGGGTCGCAGGTAATGAGCGTGGCCGTGGCCGGCTGGTCTTGTTTGTCTAAGACTGATACTTCTGATGGGTCGACGATCTTTCTTTGATACACCTCATAAACGTAACGCTTACCATCTTTATCAAGATAGAACAAATCGCCTTCTTTCAGGCCGCCTAACAGCACAAAGGCGAACTTATACTTTCCTTTGTTTAAAATGTTGCTGCTGGAATGGCCAAAGATAACGGCATTACCGAGTTCGCCGGGGTTCGGTGTCGTCGCGTAGTGAACAACGCCGCGCTCCAAGGCCTTTTCAACGGCGTCATCAGCCACCGACGGCTCGTCGTAGACCACTGGGGCTTCGACATTTATCTTAGGGATAATAACTTCCGGCTTATCACTAGCCGCCGAGCTATTAGGATCGGTAATGATTGATGTGGCACTGACATTGCGGCTGGGAGTAATCAGCGGCGCGATAAAGCGCTCATTGAAAAAGCCGAACAATAAAATGAGAACAACGAGAGCACCCATGCTCAACCCAAAGACTAATGACTGGATATGGTGCCTGGCTTTTAGACGTCCTCTTGACCGAACTCGGTGTGATATTTGGTTCTTAACATCAGCTATGGTGCGTGTTTTGGGCTGCTCTAAGCGAGGCGCTTCAGAAGCTACGGCCGGCGCAGTATGGTGTATGACCGTTGGAGCTGTCGTCTGGGCGCTAGGATATTGTGCACCCTGGCCGTGGGCGGCATAGAATTCCCGCCAGACGTCATGTTTTTCTTCGTCAGACAGGCTTGCATAATATTTATGCCAGGCGGTCTGGATATCGGCTAATGACTTACCTGATGTCGTCAGCTGCTGCATATAGGCTTGGTGCTTTGAATGTGGGCTGCTGGTAGCTTTGACTTCGGCTATTTCGGCTTGGGCGCTGGGCTCCTGGCCATAAAGCATAGCGATTTTTTGGCGCATGGCGGCAGCGGCACGCTCGCCTTGGGCTCGGACTTCATCATAGTTGGCTGGTGTGGGGTTATCAGCTGGATCCATAGAGCTTATTTTACCTGTGTACTTTTTTAAGTGAGACGGATTTGAGTGAAGCCGAAACGGTCATTAGGCGAGAAGGCCTACCTGTAAGGTACGTTGACGAGCAGCATGACCGTTGTAGGCCAATTAAATTCGTCGAAGCTGAAGTAAACAGATAATATAAGCTCATTACAGAGGTAAAGCCATTAGAATTAACAAGTACAGTATAGTATACTAACCGAAGTTAGCCTATGGTATAACAGAGCTATGCCGGAGTGGCGGAATTGGTATACGCGCACGACTCAAAATCGTGTTCCGCAAGGATTGTGGGTTCAAGTCCCACCTCCGGCACCACGTCGGAACTAATATCAGCCCCGCTTGAAATTTGCGCGATCAAGTAGCGCAAATTTAGCGGGGCCTTGTATTGTTCCTCCTTTTCCGCAAATTGAATCCTCTCAATTTGCGGTTAGACAAAATACTTACTGTAGCTTCCATCAATTCTTACCCCATCGCGAATCCTCTCGCGAAGGGGACCCTTTAGGTGATAAGACTATAGACTGCTGTTGTTAGGGCTTCGAAGGGTTTGGTGGAGTTCTGGAGCCACCAGACGCCTACGGCCGCCGCGGTTTTAACTCGCCAGATTGGCAGCGGTTTGTCGAGTTTGGTACTACTGACCTGCCCCTTCACTGCCACCAGTAGATAATTGTTGTGCTTAATAACTATACTGGCTGGATATTTTACGGATAGTTCGTGTAAGAGCTCGACCAAAGGCAGTAAATCCATACTAAAACGCACAGCTTTCGGGTATGCCAAGGCTTTGGTGAGCCTTTGCAGCTGAGCTATCGTAATGACCAGAACTGTTTTTGGCCGTTTTAATAACACTTCTGGCATATGGTTGTAATAGTCAACGCTGTCTTTAGTTAGTACAACCGGCAGACTACTTTTGCTTAAGAATTTTTCTAATAATATTGCTGTTTCACTATTCCTGCCCAAATCGCCGGCTAGCAGTACGGCATCAGCCCAGGCGCTCAGTTCCAGCAATTCGGCCAGGGCTTTCTGGCTGAAGCTGCCGCTCGGAGTGCTCGGGGCATATTCCCCGTTTTCAATCATCGGCCCGACAAGTTTCTTTAAAGCGTCAGGTAATAAGACTTTGGCAGTGCCAATGCCGGCTTTAACAGCTGCTTGGTAGGCTTCAGCCGGAGCGGCAAAACCATGCAGGTTGCCACCAATAATTAGCAGCTTACCAGCCAGGCGGTTATTTTCCGGACGACTCCAGATTAATTCTGGAAACAAAGGTTCTTTTGATGTCTGTTTTTGCCAATATCCCATGTCTACGCTCGCACATTGGCTGGCGCGTATAGATGCTTAGTCGCATCCAGAAAAGCGGCTTTATCAGAGGGCAAGGTTAAATCATAATTCTTTTCACGGCGCGGTGGTCCGGTAGCCGCCGCCTGAAAATCCACCATATCTAAATCTCTATTGCGCCAATGAATATGATCCGTGTCCCAATAATCACGCCTATGTTTTAAACGATCTTCGGGTCTGATGTACAATCGCTGACGCGCTTCATTGAATAAGGGCCAGCCGGTGATAAAACTATCAGCTGCCAAACCAAGCCGTCTATCACGCGATTCGATCAGTCTAATCAAAGCCGGCCAGCTGGAATCGCCTCGTTCTCCCGTATAACGACCGTTTAACATCTGCATCGGCGCGCCAGCGGCAATCCTAAACTTTAAAGCTGGGAACGCCTTGCTCATACCTTCGGTATATGCTTTTAGCATATCCTGTGGTAGCAAACCGGAAAACGTGCCCAGTTCCCAATCGTTTTCAATCAAGGCCTCCATCAGAACGGTTGCACAACCGGCGACGCGTTCCGCTGCCCGATCTGCGGTAACTTGGAGCAAAGGCTCAATTTCAGCCGTCGATTTACCGGCCAACCACCCCATGAAACGCTGCCGTTCGCCGGCCATTCCCGGAAGGACGTTAGTGTCAAACAATGATTCATCGGCGAGACCGGTTGAGACGATGTCGTCGATACCATTTTTAAGAACAAAATCGGTAATAGTCCGATCCAGGTGAAAAAGGGCAACCTCAGTCATGAGGACTATAATACCATGTTTAA
>CAZVBA010000007.1:0-25417 GCA_964625325.1 uncultured Candidatus Saccharibacteria bacterium
ATAATTATTTAGTAACGGATTATCCCAAAACTTGAAAATCCTATCTAAATAATACTTCGCGGCCGGTTTTTGCACAATAGTATCAGTGTTTCGGTAAGGTAATATGCACCGGGCTGCCGTACTCGGGCATGACAACGTTTTCGCTCTGGCCCTTTTTCAAAGTGATGATGCCAGCCTCACACCAGTCTTTGCCGGTCGTGCCAACTATGGGCACATTAAGACTGGCAGCCAGGGCGTTGGCCACCGTCAGACCGATGCGCAAACCCGTAAAGCTGCCCGGACCTTTGAGACAAACAATACCTTCGATATCTTGCCAATCTTTTTGCTGCGACTTGAGCAGGGCTTTGATTTTCTGATGGATGGTTTCAGCCAGCTGACGGTGCGCCTCCCACTCGTAATAGGTCAATTTTTTCTTGTCATCGAACAGGCCGAGTTCGGCTTCCGGTTTGTCAGTACGGATGGTTAAGATAATCATGCCACAAGTTTCGCACCACCCCAGCCTGCTTGCAAGCACAGCCTGCAACCCTGCTGCGGTTCTGAGCGCATTACGGCGTCAGCGGCTCCAGTACTCCTTCACCGTATCATTTACACGATTCAGTCCGTGCTTCGCCGCTTCCTTGTACTGCATCTCAGTGCGAAGCTTGTGGCAAGTCTTCAATTAAATAGCCTAGTGACTCAGGATACTTAATGGTAATCTGCCGCTCATTCTCGCTGGTGGCCTTCAGTTGGATGTTTAGACGGTCAGGTGGCAAAACGTTTTGGACTACATCACCCCACTCAACCACCACAATGGCCTGGGGGTCTTCCAGCACATCGTGTAATTCATGGGCGACAACCCCGGCGTCGTTCAGACGGTAAAAATCAAAGTGGTGGAGTTGGAGTTTGCCGGCACTATAGACATTACTAATTTTAAACGTCGGACTGCTGACATGGTCATGGCTGCCCAGACCACGGGCCAAGCCGCGGACAAGAGTTGTCTTGCCGCCGCCTAAATCGCTCACTAGCTCAATGACTTCACGCCCCTTTAGCCGCTGCCCGAGTCGCTCGCCGAGTTGCTCGGTAGCGTCGGAGCTGGTAGAGACGGTTTGCCACGTCTGTGCGGTACTCATATGCTCCGTATAGTAGCGCGGCCCCGCCTACACCGGCAAGCACGCCCGGGTGCAAGGCCGGCACTTGGTTGGGATCTGTCGGGCTTCCATCAGCTGTTTTGGCGCCGGCTACCGCGCCTGATTTATTGGTCTTCTTGGCAGCCGTTTTGGTGGCAACTTTTTTCGTAGTCTTGGCCACAGCAGCTTTCTTTTTGATAGTCGCTTTGACGGCTTCAACCGGGGCGTTCAATACATTGGCCCCGGCTGGCGTTGGTGTTATGGTCCATTGCCAAGTGTCGCCAAACAAAGCCCAGGCCTGCCCTTCAGGGGCTTCGCTGTATGCGGGTACTTCATCAATGACCGGGCCGGCCGGGTTGAGCAAGCGGGCCTGGCCGCCGCTGTTGGCCAAGGCTAGCGGCGTATCGCCACTAATGTAGCTGGCGTAACTATGCGGTGCCAGGGTGCCGTCCGGGATTACGTAATTGTAGGCGTAGGTTAGGCCGGTCTGGATAGTAAAGCCGCGCAAATCAATCGGCTCGTCGCCGTAATTATAAATCTCGACAAACTCATCATTAGCGTCAGTCGCCGGACTGGCCGGATTGGGCAGCAGCTCGGTGATTTCAAGCGTATCAGGACTGGCGGCTGGCGGTTCGTTATCGTTGCCGCCAGACCCGGTCGTGCCAGGATCACTGGGCGCTGGTGTCTGCCAGGCTTCCTTGGGGCTGGCCGTGTTCGATGATACAAACTGACTAAGGTTGCCTTGAGTGTCAATATAATTACCCTGGTCGTCAACCTGACGCTGCAGACTGCCGCCAGCCGGCGGGTTCATTTCTAAATTGTTAACGGTTGGTTGACTGTCAGACCAGCCAACATGGTCATGGGACGTTGTAATCGTTCCGCTTTCGTCGACTAGCTGTACCCCGCCAGCCGTGCTAGCCAGGCGCGGGCTGCTATAAGTTTGGTCCGGCTGGACGCCGCCAGGCGCATAAGTCTGGCTATTAACGGAAGTACTCAACAAATAGTAGTCGTGGGCCAGAATGGTTCCGGTCAAATCGATTGTGCCGCTTGGTGCCGTGGCGTCCCAACTGAAGTCGCTTTGGACAACTTTGGTCGAACTAAAATACTCAATTTTCCAGACGGTTTGGCCGCTATTGAGCGTATCAGCTAAATCAATATCATTGTCGGTATTGTTATAAAGCTCGATAAACTCCTGGCTGCCCGAACTAGCGCTGCCGGTCTGAACTTCAGTAATAAACAGACTGGGCGCTGGTTCGGCCTGGACTATTGCTGTGATAGCGGGGAACAATATGGCTACTGCTATCAGTACACGCAACCCTCTATGCATATACCTCCTGGTACCGCAATGCTATCAGCCGTTCTGGTTCAGTTGCAAGCACTAGCGTTTTATGTTGTGGATAGTTTCCCCAAAACTGTGGATATTCGACTTGTTATACTAAGGGTATGTTGCAATTGAGTGGGTCTCTATTAAATCGTCCGGTTATGAGCCTGCGCACTGGCGGGCAGGTAGCCACGACGCAAGGCGCCATTATCAACCCCAACAATCTCAAACTGGAGGGGTTTTATTGCCAGGACAGGTTGTCCAAGAAGCGGGTGGTGTTGTTGTACCAAGACATTCGCGACGTCGTCAAACAAGGCTTGGTTGTCAACGACCACGACGTGTTGGTTGACCCGCTGGAGCTGGTGCGACTGAAAGATATTATGGAGCTCAATTTTGAATTGCTCGACAAGGCCGTCGTAACCGTCAGTAAAGAAAAAGTGGGCAAGGTTAGCGACTACGCGGTTGAAATTGAGACAATGTTTATTCAGAAAATATACGTATCACAATCACTGCTTAAAAGCCTGAGTGGCGGCAACTTGAGTGTCGACCGCAGCCAAATTGTCGAAATCACCAACCGCAAAATCGTTATTAGTGATTTACTTAAAGCCGCTAAGGCCACTCCGGCCATCGCACCGCTTACAAACTAGTTTTGTTCTTCCAAAACAGATTTAATATCATCGTAGTTGTAGCCTTGGCGGGCGAGGTATTGCATGAATTTGAGTTTGTCCGGGTAGCGGGCGCGTTTGCGCTCAACTAGTTCACGTAGCACCTGGCGGTCATCAGTTTCGTCGGCGGCTAGCACCTCATCGATGATGTCGTCGGCAATCCGTTTTTGGCGCAATTCCTGACGCAGCCGGCGTAGGGAAGTGGCCTTCAGTAAACGCCGATTCTCAACCCACAGCTTGGCAAAAGCTTTGTCATCAACCAAACCGACTTTACTTAACTTGTTAAGTATCACATCGGCAGTGGGGGAGTCGTAATTTTTTCGCTTCAGATAGTCGCGCAGCTCACCTTCTGAGCGGGGACGGCGGGCCAGCAGGGCAAGCGTACGGTTGTAGGCCTTGTCGATGGCGGCGTCTTCTTTCAACCGCCCTACGGCTTCCCTATCCAATTCCTGCCCAACGCGCAGACCACTGTTAATCAAGCCGAGTTCACTGAGGCCAAAGGCAAATTTGTCGTCAATAAAAATCGAGTATCTATCCTGACTCTTCGTCTGTTGTTTAATGGTAGTGATTTTCATATCACGTAGATAAGTAGCGAACCCATGCCAATAAACCAAACTGCTTCGATGCGCCAGCCAGCGGCAAATTCACCCCATTGAATAACCGAGTGGAGCCTATTAAAGAGATTTTTTGGCTTGGCGGGTAGGCGCCCCCACCGCTCGCTGACCACAAAGCGATAGACCCAGGCAATGTCCGGAGACATGGCCAGCAACGCACCAGCCAGAATAACAATTTTGCGCACAAACAGGGCCCACAGAACAAACAACATGATCTGCATGAAAATGTCGATATGCATCATGCGACGAAAGAGCCCGGGATGAGCCTTGCTTTGCTCGCCCGGCAAGCCGAAGTGCGGCAAACTGTCCAGTGCAAAATGGCTGGCAAAAGCCAGCGGCAAGGCTATAGCTGGTTCAGAGATAACAGCCGCGATGACAGCGCCTGTTAGTCCATGGTTCGTACCGGTCATGAGAGTATTCTACTCTTCTTTGGCGGCGGCTTCGCGGACCTTTTTCTCGATTTCGGCCAGGACCTTAGGGTTTTTCTCCAGATAGTCTTTGGCGGCTTCCCGGCCCTGCGAAATTTTTTCGCCGTTGTAAGCGAACCAAGCACCTGATTTTTCAACTATACCGCGTTCCACGGCCAAATCCAGCACATCGCCGCTCTTGCTAATGCCCTGGTTGTACATGATGTCGAACTCGGCCTGGCGGAATGGCGGCGCAATTTTATTCTTGACCACTTTGACGCGGGTACGGTTGCCGATCACTTCCTCGCCCTGCTTGATTTGAGCGATACGGCGGATGTCCATGCGCACGCTAGCGTAGAACTTCAGCGCGTTTCCACCGGTGGTCGTTTCCGGGTTGCCAAACATAATGCCGATTTTCATGCGGATTTGGTTGATGAAAATAACGGTCGTTTTGGAGCGGCTGATGACGCCGGTCAGCTTGCGCAATGCTTGGCTCATCAGGCGGGCCTGCAGACCAGGCAGACTGTCGCCCATCTCGCCTTCGATTTCGGCCCGTGGCACCAGCGCGGCCACCGAGTCGACCACCACGATATCAACGGCATTGGAACGCACTAACGTTTCAGTAATTTCCAGCGCCTGCTCGCCATTGTCCGGCTGGGACAAAAGCAGATTTTCAACGTCGACGCCAATGCGCTTGGCATAGGCCGGATCCAGAGCGTGCTCGGCGTCAATAAAGGCGGCTGTGCCGCCGGCGCGCTGGATTTCAGCGATAATGTGCAAGGTAACGGTCGTCTTACCGGAGCTTTCCGGCCCGTAAATTTCCACCACCCGGCCACGTGGAATGCCGCCGCCCAAGGCCAAATCAAGGCTCAGCGAGCCGCTGGGTACGACTTCAACGTCAGTGTGATGGGACTCACCAAGTTTCATGATAGAACCCTTGCCAAACTGTTTCTCAATACTCTCAAGGGCCAGCCCTAGTGCCTTGGTCTTGCCCTCGTTTTGTGGAGTCTTTGCGTCTTTGTCAGCCATGTGAACCCTCCGGTTAGATATTACCCCACCGTTTGGTTCAGTATAGCAAAAGATAGCTATTTCGCGCCTGCCGGTATTTTCACAAACACAAGCGTCATTTCGCTTGTACGCTGCTTATGGTTTTCCGTTATAATACAGCGTAATAATGCGTGTGTCTGATGCTCTGATAGAAAAATTATTGGTGGGCGCCAAAAAGGTGACCGCCGATAAGTTGCCGGCCCTGCGCGAACAAGTTATTGCCGAAAAAAAACCGTTACAAGATCTGGTCGTCAAAAACAATCTGGTTTCCGAAAAGGATTTGACCAAGCTCTACGCTGCTGAAATCGACGTGCCATTTGTTGAGCTCAATGCCAAGGAGATTAAGCGCGAGGTGCTACACCTGATCCCAGAGCGGATTGCCCGCCAGTACAAGGTCGTTTTATTCGGCGTCGAGCAAGACGGCACCAAGCTGCTGGCCATGGAAGACCCGGATGACATTCAAGCCATAACGTTTTTAAAAAAGCAGCTCGGTGAGGCCATCAAGGTCCACGTCACCACCAGCAGTATGATTCAGGCGGCCCTGGACCAGTACCGCGGCAACATCAGCTCCGAACTGACTAAGGTCATTAGCCCCGAAGATCAGGAAGAAGACCAAGCTGAGGAAGTCAGCGAAGAAGACGTGGCTGAAGATTCGCCTATCGCCCAAACCGTTAATTTATTAATTGAATACGCTGTCAAATCGGGCGCCAGTGATGTTCACATTGAACCACGCGAAGAATACGTGTTGGTGCGCTACCGCGTCGACGGCGTCTTGCGCGAAGCCAATAAACTGCCTAAAAAGGTGCTTGGCTCGCTGGTGTCGCGTATCAAGATATTGTCCAACCTCAAAATCGATGAACGGCGGGCGCCCCAGGACGGCCGCTTTAAAGTAGAGATCGGCGGTTTGTTGTATGCCCTGCGCGTCTCTACTCTACCGGTCGTCGACGGCGAAAAGGTCGTCATGCGTATCTTGAACGAATCATCCAAAGCGCCGACCCTGGAAGAGTTAGGTTATTGGGGCACGGCCCTTAAAAACATCAACCACGCCATCATTCAACCGCACGGCATGGTCTTGGTAACCGGGCCGACCGGTTCCGGTAAATCAACCAGCCTATTTAGCATTCTGAATATGCTCAATAGTCCGACGGTCAATATTTCAACCATTGAAGACCCGGTCGAATACCGCGTCGTCGGCACTAACCAGACCCAGGTTAATCCAGTGGCCGGCATGACGTTTGCCAATGGACTAAGGGCACTGCTGCGCCAAGACCCCAACATCATCATGGTCGGCGAGATTCGCGACGGTGAAACCGCCGGCTTGGGTGTCCAAGCGGCGCTGACCGGCCACTTGGTGTTCAGCACGCTGCACACCAACAACGCCGCAACCTGCCTGCCGCGCTTACTGGACATGGGCATTGAACCGTTTTTGATAGCCAGCACCGTACGCGCCGTGGTCGGCCAACGCCTGGTCCGTCGCCTATGCATCGACTGTCGCGAGTCATATACACCGGATGAGCCGACTTTAAAACAGATTGCCGAGCTCTTCGGCACTGACCAGCCGGCCACTATGAAGCAACTCCACGACCTGGAGGTCAAGGCGCTGGAGAGTGGCATTGGCCAAGCCAACCCATCCAAAACCAATACCAGTTCGACCACCGAACTGAGTACGACCGATACCAAAATCATCAAACTGTGGCGAGCCCACGACAACGGCTGCGAGAGTTGTGGTCACAGCGGCTATAAAGGCCGGATGGGTATTTATGAGGTGCTGGACAACTCGGTAGAAATCCAGAAACTGATTGTCTCTAACGGCACTAGCGACGTCATACAAAATCAGGCCGTCAAAGAAGGCATGGTCATCATGCAGATCGACGGCTTTATAAAGTCTTTACGCGGACAGACTTCAATTGAAGAAATCCTGCGCGTCACGAGTGAAAAATAATGAGATTCAAATATACTGCTCTCAAAGAAGGTAAAACCATCACCGGCGTAAGTGAGGCTGCCGACAAAGAGGCTCTGATAGCCAACCTACATCGCCAGGATATCCGCCCGCTGATTATTAAAGTCGACAATGGCAAAACCGGGCTATTAGAGAAACTCAAGCCCAAACAAAAGGTCAAACTTAAGGATTTGGTGCTGTTTACGCGTCAACTTTCCACCATGATCTCGGCCGGCGTGCCATTAACGAGAGCCCTGTCGACGCTGCAAGCCCAGACCGACAATAAGTTCTTTAAAACAGTCGTGGCCGATATTACCAAAGATGTTGAAGGCGGCCGCGCGCTGGGCGACGCTTTCATGAAGTATCCCAAAGTTTTTTCGGAGGTCTACGTCAACATGGTCAAGGCTGGTGAAGCCGGCGGTATCTTGGACGATATTCTCAAACGGTTGGCTAGCCAGGTTGAGCAAGATGCCAGCATTCGTAAAAAAATTAAGAGCGCCATGATGTATCCGACCGTTATCCTGTGTATCACTGTCGTCGCCTTTTTTGGCATCATGATGTTCGTAATTCCTAAAATCAGCAAGATTCTTAAAGATCTGGGCGGGCCGAAGGCCAAGTTACCCATCTATACCCAAGTCATGCTCAATATCAGCAGTTTTATGCAGCACAATATTATCTATATTATTCCTGTCCTGGTCGGCCTAATCTACGCCACGCGGCGCTACGTTAAAACACCGGGTGGGCGATACAAACTTCATGGCCTACTACTGCGTATACCTATCCTCAACAATATAATCATTAAGGTTGCGGTGGCCCGTTTTGCGCGAACCTTTGCGTCGCTCATGTCATCCGGTGTAGCCGTACTTGAGGCGCTGGAAGTAACCGGCGGCGCAATTGGCAACAAGGTTATCGAAGCCGAGCTCGTGGCCGCTGCCAAAGAAGTTAAAAACGGTAAGCAGCTAAGCGAACCATTGGCTAACGGCACTCATTTTCCGCCCATCGTCAGCCAGATGTTGGCTATCGGCGAAGAAACTGGCCAGATTGATACCATTCTAGTCAAAGTCGCCGACTTTTACGAGGAAGAGGTCGAGACAATTATCGACGGATTAAGCTCCATTATTGAGCCCCTAATGATCGTGGTCCTCGGTAGCTTGGTGGGCCTAATTGCCGCCAGCGTCATGGGCCCAATCGCCAGTCTAAGTAAAAACATCGGCAATAATTAGAATGACTATTTCGCGTTACGTCTAGTTAAGTGTATAGTCAAGCATAAGTACTTAAGGTAGTGAACCTGTGACACGGACCAAACATAGACATATGGAACCACAAGACCAAAACCAGCCGCTGACACCCCGTTCTTCTCACTTGCGACGCTGGCTCAATCACTTTCAGTCTAAGAGTCGTAGCTTCCGCGCATTGGTGTTCATAATCGCATTTGTCGGTTTCGGGTCAGTCATTTTGTTTTCGCTGGCCGCACCCGACACCGAACCGCCGGTCAATCGAACCGATAGTGGTATTCATCAGCATGTTGGGCCACACGGTGAACTGACCCAAAATGTGTGTTCTACCAAACTTAGTAAAGGTCAGGTCAGGTGTTTAGCTACTCTCCGAATCGACGCCAAGGCTAAGACCGCCAAACCCAAGGGCAAGAAAAGTACCGGAGTATCTCCAAGTGGCCTGCCTGGCAACTGCGCAGACGGCACCATCTTGGGAAACTGTGGAGCCTATGACCCATCATATATACAATCGGCCTATAACTTAACCGCTGCCTCAGCCACCAAAGGTGTTGGTCAAACCGTGGCTATCGTTGACGCGTTTGATAACCCCAACGCCGAAAGCGATATGGTAACCTATCGCGCCCAGTTTGGCCTGCCACCTTGCACCACCGCCAATGGTTGTTTCCGTAAGGTGGATCAGCACGGTGGCGCAAACTTTCCTACGTATTACGGTGCTTGGGCAGGTGAGATATCACTGGATATTCAAATGGTCAGCGCGGTCTGCCCAAACTGTCATATCTTGCTGGTTGAGTCCGACACCAGTGCCTTCAGTGATCTTGGCGCAGCCGTGAATGAAGCCGTGGCGCTCGGTGCGAATGCCGTTAGCAATAGCTACGGTACTTTTGGTTACAATCCAACTACCGACCCGCAGCGGGCTCAGCAAGAAAGTGCTTACACCCATCCGGGAGTAGCTATTACGGCCAGCAGTGGCGATGATGGTTATGGAGCTCAGTTCCCCGCCACCTACCCCCAAGTAACAGCCGTCGGTGGCACCAGTTTGAATCAGATTGGCAATGCCGGTAGTCGCAATGCTACCGAAACCGTCTGGCGCTATGGTGGCAGTGGTTGCACGTTCTATGCGCCAAAGCCAACTTGGCAACATGATGGCGGTTGTAATTCACGGATTGAGGTTGACGTCGCTGCTGTAGCCGACCCCGCGACGGGCGTTTGGGTCTATGATGCCCGTTGGAGTTCCGGCTGGTCTATTTATGGTGGTACAAGCGCCTCGGCACCGATTATCGCAGCAGTCTATGCGCTGAACCAAAACCCCAATGGCACACAGATTGCTGCCGATTCGGCACCCTATGGCAACCCGAGTGCTTTATTTGACATCACTGCCGGCTGCAACGCTAGTACTTGCGCCAGTTATCTGAGCGTAGCCGGGCCAGGATACGACGGCCCAACTGGTATGGGCGTACCTAATGGCATCGCCGCCTTTAGTTATCTATACGGTGTTCCTTTTTCGACCGGAGGAACCACATCACCGCCCATCACCAGCACCGACACAACTGCTCCCTCCGTAGCCTCAAACCTCGGCGTCACATTTACTAGTTCTAGCCAAGCCACCCTTAGCTGGCTGGCCGCAACGGATAACGTCGGAGTTGACCACTATGACGTCTACGTCGGCAGTAATAAGCTGGATCCGGTGTCAGACCCCAATTTCGGTCTGACTGGACTACGGGCCAATACAAGTTACAGCTATTACGTTGTAGCCGTTGACGCGGCTGGCAATCGATCTGTCAACTCGACTAAATTTAGCTTTAAGACGCCTAATATTTCAGCCGGTAAGGGTTCACTGACTGGCACACTAATGGATTCCACTACTGGTAAGAGCATCACCGGTAAGGTTAGTTATCGCCTTAGTAGCGCCGCTTCAGGTAAGTCAGTTAATACCAGTTCCAGTGGCTACTTTGTTATTAATAACTTAGTGCCGGGCGCCTATACACTTACACTCAGTAAAACTGGCTATGTCTCCCAAGTTATTACCGTTACCGTGCTGGCTGACCAGACCTTGGTGCAGAACGGTAGTTTAGGATTATAACCAATACTTGACGCAGTTACGGTAATGCTTAATAATCTCTGTCAGACACTTGCCTGTTTTGGTAAGTTCTTAAAGTAAAAATAATCAAGGAGGGTGGGTCTCCATGACTTCACTAGAACGTAAACAACAAGGTTTCACAATTGTGGAACTTCTAATTGTGATTGTCGTAATCGGTATATTGGCCGCATTAGTTATTACGACATTTACAGGTATTCAACAAAAAGCTCGTAATACAGAACGTACTACGGACATTAAGGCCTTACATGGTCAGGTGGAAGCTTACTATGCTCAGAATGGTAAGTATCCAACTCTAGCCAACCTTAATGACTCTACTTGGCGTTCGACCAACATGAAGGGTCTAGACGCTGAAGCCTTAAAGGATCCTAAGGGTAGTGCTCAGACTCTAGTGGCTACACCAGCAGCTGATGGCTATAGCTATGCTGTTACAGCATCTGATGGTACAGCTTGTGATAACACCACTAAGGACTGTGCTCAGTACACTCTGACGGCTACCTATGAGGGTGGTGGTACGTTTACTAAGACGAATTTGAACTAAGAATCGTTAACGGTAATCATAAAAACTGGGGCAATGCCCCAGTTTTTATATATAATAAAGCACAAGCATGATTAGATTGGCCAGCCTGCGCAACTCGCGCGGATTTACATCCGTTGAACTAATATTGGCTTGTATAATCTTTCCGCTCATCGTTGTTGGTTTGGCCAATTCGTTTGACGCCGTGCGTAAGGCCTATACAACCGCTAAACAATTAAACGAAGTTTATGCCGTTTTGAGCGCCTGCCCCGAACTTGACCGGGCCCTTGATTACACCAACTTGGTCAGCAACTCAGCGAACTGTTCGCCAAACAATACGTTTACGGCCGAGGGCGGCAGCGGCATTATCTACACCTATAATCCTACTCTGACTGTTACCGATACTTCTTCACTGGCCAGTAGCGATGCACTAAAGGCCGTGCCTGATTCTAAAGTCGTCGATATTTCGGTCAGTAACCTCAAAGGTAATGCCCCGCCACTGGAGCTGCGTATGCTCATTACCAGAAACGGAATCGCCCAACAATGAGCACGAGCATTGGACCGCGCCAGCAAACACAACGGCAAAGCCGTTGGTTAAGCTGGCGTTTTTGGCGCAGTGTGGTGTCAGCGGCTCCAGTACTCCCTCGCCGTATTGCTTATACGACTCAGTCCGTGCTTCGCCGCTTCCTAACCCTGCATCCAAATCCAAAGCTCGTCTTGTCACAAAACGAAGTTATTAAAGATGAGGCGGGTTTTACGTTGGTCGAACTAGTTAGTGTGATGGCGGTCAGCGCCTTATTTTCCGGGTTGATTCTCTACTTTGGTTTCAGTTATTGGCGCTACAGCTCGTTCCTGGAAGCCGACCTTGATACTTTTGTATCGCGGTTGAATGCCCAGGATGTCGTCCGTGAATTAATTGGCACGACTTCGGGGCTGATTGGCCAAAATAGCATCCCTGACGCGCACGCCCTTAACCCTGACCCGACGGCCGGCAATAATTACTGGCTACAACTGCACGCCGTGCCTGGTAATACGACAATTGGCACCGCCAATACAATAACGTCTCTTCTATATTTCCGCCGCTATAGCATCAATACTTCCAACGCCATTGTCATGAATGGCAGCCTGCCCTACGAAGACGAATATATCCTGTACTTAAACGGTAGTACTAAACAAATGCTACTGCGCACTCTGGCCAATCCCAGTGCTGCCAACAACAAAATAAAGACCAGCTGCCCGCCGGCTTTGGCCACTGGCAGCTGCCCGGCCGACCGCGTCATTATTAGCGACATTAGTTCAATCGATGCCATTTACTACTCACGCAGCGGTAACAGTATTAATTATCAGTCCAGCACCGATCCTAATACGGGCGCCTACAACGGGCCGGACTTCTCAGCCGTCGAAGCCCTGCAATACACCTTTCACATCACCAAGAAATCTTTGTTTATTACGTCTAATGGTACCTATAACGACACGATTGTACGCATCGCACTGAGGAATACTTAATATTATGAAGTATTTACCTATCAAACGTCAGCAAAACGGCATGGTTATCGTCTCGATTTTGGTAGTAACCCTTTTTCTAACGACGCTTATTTACAGCCTGATAGTCTTAGCTAACGTCAACCTGACCCGGGCCCGCGGCCGCATTTTGTTGTTGCAATCTCAATACGCTGCCGAGTCTGGCGCCGATGCCGCCATTGCCGTCCTCAATAGCGGCAATGACACCTACACCGGCTCAGCCACTGAAGTGCAGGTTGTAGCTAACACACAATACAAAGCAACTTATACTGTGGCCGTAGTCAACGGCGCAACTGCCAAGGAGAGAGTAATCACCGCCGTGGGCCGCGTCTACGCACCGGCCAACCGGTCGACGGCTAACTTTGTGCGCAGTATTGAAGTAACCTCTCAGCGGACATCGAGCTCGGTGGTAGTCTCGGGTGTGATTAGTCGCAATATTATCGAGGTCCAGAGCGGGGTCAAGAATGTTAAAGCCCAGAGCGTCTATTTAAATGGCTTTATTCACATGAACAAGAACACCACCAACTTAATCGCCGAAAATATTACGGCCGTCGGCAATGACGGCACAGCGACTAAGTGCTCGATTAGCGGCACCGGCAATTTAGTAAAACCGACTTCCTTCACCGATCCATCACAGACCAAGACTAACATCACCGTCGGCGGCACCAACTGTATTTCACCGCCGGGTAATAGTTCTAACAGTAACTTTACGGTTCTAACTAACCAAACCGGACTTTCTAAAGTACAGTCGACCTTTATCCCCTGGAACCAATACATGGATAACAGCTACCAAAACAACCCGACCGGTTGCAGCGAGTGGACGGCTGGTGGCTCGAGCGCCTCTATTACCATTCCCAACACCGGCAATACTAAAAAAACCCACTACCCGGACAGCGGCAGTAGCGTCAGTGCTTCTTGCGGCAGCGCCGGCGACTTGGCGCTGGGCTCGCGCACCTACACAATTAAAGATCATGTCCATATTCGGGCTAATCTCTGTGCCGCCAGCGCCTGTACACCGACGTTTAATAACCCGGACAGCGGCGCGGCCAATGCCAAATACATCTTTATCGAGGGTACGGTTAATTTCGCCGGTGTTCAATCCACCCCGGGCAGCGGGCCGATTGTGCTGGTAGCCTACGGCTCAGACCCGGCCAGCAAGGCCAGCGCGTGTCCGTACGGCGGCGCCATGTATCTCGGTAGCACCGGAACAGTGAGCGCACCAGGTATTTATTTCCTGGCTTCCAACGGCCTCTGCCTAGACAACACCAAATTTACCAGCGCGCCAAACTTCGGGGGGTTGTCTGGCAAAAACATTTATCTATCTAATAGCCCGGGTAGTCCGTTTGATATTACGCTCGATTCAACCTTTCCGATTAACATTGTGCCCTTAGATTTGGCCTGGAAAGCCACCCGCTACCGAAGACTATGACCAAGCCAGACCGGCCCATTTGTGCTATAGTTACCCTTGAAGTTCTTATGCTTTTTGATGGGCAGCATGAAAAATACGAATACTAATTTCTTCTATAAAGACAAACCGCTGTTCGGTCTGGACATCGGCTACAGCAGCGTCAAAGTGATGCAGATTGAGAGCGTTAAGCAGGGTCACGCTGTCCTGGGCTACGGCGTTATTGACTTTGATCCATCGGCTATCAAGGACGGTGTTATCGTTGAGCCGGAAGTTGTCGCGCGAGCCATACACAATCTGTTCGCAACCGGCATTGTCGGCACTATTAGTACCCGACGGGTAGCCTGTGCCATTCCGGCAGTCAGGACTTTCAACCGCAATATGACATTGCCTAAGCTGGAAACTAAAGATTTGGCCGAAGCCGTGCGTTTAGAGGCCGAGCAGTATATTCCAGTGCCGATTGACGAGCTCTACACCGATTTCCAGGTTACCAGCCGGACAGATAAGGAAATTGAGTTGCTAATGGTAGCCGCACCCAAAAAGATAGTTGATTCCTATCTGACACTGAGCCAAATTTTGGGACTCAACGTGGCCAGTATTGAAACCACCATCGCCGCCACCAGTCGTCTGTTCGTGCAGGCGGAGCGTAGTGATATACCGGCGGTATTGATTGACTTTGGTTCTATCTCGGCCGACATCACGATATATCACAACACCTTAGTCGTTACCGGTACGGTACCCTGCGGCGGCGATGATTTTACAGATGTCATTGCCCAGAAATTGCACGTCAGTCGACCGGAAGCCCAGGTCATTAAAACAAAGTACGGGCTGGGGGCTAGCAAAAAACAGGCTGACATAACTAAGGCTGTTACGCCGCAATTGGAATTACTTATCAAAGAAATCCGCCGTATGATCCGCTATTACGAGGAGCGCTCGACCACCAAAGCGAAAATTGGTCAGATTGTTACTATGGGTGGTGGCGCCAACATGCCCGGCCTAAGTGAATTCTTAACCAGCAACTTGCGCGTCCCCGTCCGCATGTGCGACCCCTGGCAGAATCTCGATTTTGCCGGCTTGCAGCCGCCCAGCTCGGTTGAAAAAACAATGTATGTCACCGTGGCCGGGGCGGCCCTCCTAAACCCCAAGGACGCCACATGAGCCTTTTGCACCGCACCAGCCTGTCGTCCAGCGTAGCTGACCATACCGCTGGCGCTCTTGGCGCATTACGGCGTCAGCTGCCTCTGTCGCTCGCTCACCGTATTACTTATACGACTCGCTCGCTCCTCGTTGCTTCCTTGTACTGCATCCAATTGCAAAACGCTCATATAGGAAAAGTTTTATGATTAATTTACTGCCGCCTAACATCAAGCAGGAAACCCTCTATGCCCGGCGCAACACCAAACTGCTTAGATGGTCCAGCGCCATTGTGGTGGTGATTATCGGTATCGGCCTGATTGTCGGTTTTGGTTTGCTATACCTCAAGAAATCGACCAACGCCTACACTGCTCAACTGGCCGACACCACGCAACAACTAAAAGCACAGAAATTGGACCAAACCAGCAAGCGCGTTCAGGATATCAGCGGCAGCCTCAAACTGGTTACGCAGGTACTATCGCGAGAGGTCTTATTCTCTCAACTAGTCCAGCAAATCGGTGCGGCCATGCCAGCCAATACGGTGCTAACCAACTTGCAAATCAGCAAGCTCCAGGGTGGTATTGACCTGAGCGCCCAAGCGGTTGACTATAAAACCGCCTCCCAAATCCAGATCAATCTGCAAGACCCCAATAACAAGATTTTCGCCAAGGCCGACATTCTCAATATTGCCTGCAGCAGCAACGGCACCGGCACACTAAATAGCAAATATCCCTGCATCGTAGTAATTCGGGCTTTGTTCGCCAGCAATAATCCATTCTTACTAATTAACAGGGGTAAAACATGAACGCCAAGCGCGTCTACTGGCTAATGAGCGGCCTCATTGTCGTGCTGAGCGGCTTGGCCATTGTTGGTATGGTGCTCGGTAACGTGGTGTTGCAGAAGCAAGCCGCCAAATTGTTTGAGCTCAAGCTCCAAAACCACGTCTTGGACGAAGAACAAACGGCCCTGGTGCAAGCCAATAAGGACGTCCAGAAGTACGCCGAGCTGGAGAAAGTCGCCAAGACTATCGTGCCGCAAGACAAGGATCAGGCCAACGCGGTGCGCGAAATCGTTAGTATTGCCAGCAGCAGCGGTATTAGCCTTAAATCGATAAGCTTTCCGACTTCGACGCTCGGTCAAAGCGCCGTTATTGTTACGCCCGGCGCCACCACACCGACTGTCAAAGCCCCGCCGCTCACCCAAGTCAAGGCGGTCGAGGGTATCCCCGGTGTTTACAGTATGGAGATTACCGTGCAATCCGACGATAGCAAGCCGATTTCCTACCGCAGTTTCTTGGATTTCCTGAGTAAGCTGGAACAAAACCGCCGCACTGCCCAGGTTGGTACAATTAACATTCAACCCAACACCAAGGCGGCTGATTCACTAAGCTTTAATGTAACCGTAAACGTGTACATAAAACCATGAAAAAAGTTAATCTCAACATCAAGCAAGTCACCCCCAAACTTCGGCAGTTGTTGCAAAGGGTGCGCAAATACGTTGTCTTTATTTTCTTTGTGGTGGTCGCTCTGATGTATAGCTTTTTGGTGTTTCGAATCAATTCCCTGTCCAGCCACGAACCGACTGACGACCAAGTAACCGAGCGATTGCAGACGGTTCATCGGCCCAAAATTGACCAGGCGGCTCTAGATAAAATTCAGCAGTTGCAAGATAACAGCACCGACGTGCAGGCATTATTTAAACAAGCCAGGGATAATCCGTTTCAAGAGTAACCGCTCCAGTTAGTTTTGCGGCGGCATTTCGGGTGGTTGAGACGGCATGGGCGCCGGTGCTGGTGGCTGAACGCTTGGTTCGGGTGGCACGGGTGTTTGATCATAAGTCGGTTGCGGGGACATCTGTGGTGGTGCTTGATAGTACGGTGCCGGCGGTAGGTTAATGCGGTCATTGCCCATATGGGCCCGCACCGGGTCGGCCTCAACGTAACGCTGACGGGCATCCAGTAAAATTTTACCGCAGTAATTCGGTTTAGGACAATATGGGAAGTCGAAGTTTTCAACCTCGCCGGCTGTTTCTACGCGGAGTGTGCCAAAATTGAACAGCGTCTGGATAAGGCCACGCTGCTCGGCGGTTACGTCTTCAATATTACTAAGGGTCAGCTCCGAAACCTTGCGTTTAAATAGGCCCTGTTGCAAAACCTGAGTGACGTTCTTGTTGGTCATGATCAAATAGCTCTGATGGTATACCACGCTAGCCAAAAATAGAATGACTAGGGTAATTGCTATAGTTACAATTGTCACCAACAGTAAGATGCCGTTAATTTGGTCGCGGTTAGCGTCGGTGACAAACTGCTGTATGAGAAAATATACCAGGCCAAGCCCAACGCCAAGACCGCCGATAGCCTCTATGTAAAGCATGATAATACCAAAAGGATGCTTACGGACTTCGTATAGCTTTTCCTCGCCATCAGCAGACATGGTCTCAATCGAATGACGATTACTAGGATCGGCCGGTAGCGGCTGGGGCGTTTGGGGATTCATTAGGGTCTATTATATATGGCCGGGGTCGCTGTGGCCTAGAGCAATTTGCCCTGCTGTTTATCGCCGGCTTTTTTACCGAGGTGTTTATAGGCTTTAGCTGTCACTTTACGGCCGCGCGGCGTGCGCTCCAACATCCCGATTTGCATGAGGTAAGGTTCAAAATAGTCTTCAATGGTGCTGCGCTCGTCGGCTAGCAAAGCTGCCAATGTCTCTACACCCACCGGGCCGCCGTCGTGGTTTTCAATAATAGTGGATAGTAAACGCCGGTCGATATTGTCCAGGCCTAGTTCGTCAATTTGCAACATGTCCATGGCGCTGATGGCCGTCTTTTCATCGACCATGCCGTCGCCGTTGACGTCGGCATAGTCACGGACGCGCTTGAGCATGCGGTTGGCAATGCGCGGCGTCAGCCGGGAGCGTTTGGCAATCATGGCAATGGCCTTGGGATTGGTTTTGGTTTTTAGAATGTCGGCCGAGCGCTTTATAATGGCTTCAATCTCTTCCGGAGCGTAGAAATCTAAGCGGTAAATGTGGCCAAAGCGGTCGCGCAGCGGCGCGGCCAGGGCGCCGGCTCGGGTGGTCGCACCAATCAGTGTAAACTTGGGTATATCGAGCCTTAGACTTCGGGCGCTCGGCCCCTTCCCCAGCATAATATCAATAGCGTAGTCTTCCATGGCGCTGTACAACACCTCTTCGACCTGGCGGCTCAGTCGGTGGATTTCATCGATAAATAGTACGTCGCCGTCCTGTAAATTAGTCAACATGCTAGCCAGGTCGGCGGCGCGGGCAATCGCCGGACCGCTGCTGACGCGGATATTAGTATTCATTTCGCGGGCAATCACGTTGGCCAGGGTGGTCTTGCCCAAACCGGGCGGGCCATGCAACAAAATGTGCTCCAGCGGTTCTTTTCTTTTCTTGGCCGCTTTGATGGCTAGCACCAGGTTTTGCTTGATACGAGCTTGGCCGACGTAGCCGCTAAAATCATGCGGCCGCAGCGTTTGCTCGAGCTCTTGCTCGACTTCATCGGCCGGTTCGTCGGCGGGGTTTACAATGCGTTCAATAGCCATTACTTATGTACCTCGTACACCACGGCAATTCTATCACCTGAAATAACTTTCGAACTTATCAGTTTTAACGGTAGATCAAAGTCCTCATTACTAACGAATGATCGGCCACGACCAACTATATAAGGATTAATGGTTAGACGTATTTCATCCACCAAGCCTTGTTTTAAGAACGAGCCGTTTAACTTGCCTCCGCCAATCAGAAACAATTTCTTAAAACCTTTTTTGGCTACCAGTTCGATTGCTTCGCGCGGCGAACGGACAACACTATAGCCGGTCGGCGCCTTGAACTGCGCGTTGTTAGTAATGATAACTTTCAAATTTACCGGAACGTTATCAAAATTATAGTCTTTGTATAGCCGGGTAACTATTTCGTATGTTTCGCGCCCCATTACAATGTTTCCAAAGTCCTTGGTATCTTCTATAAATTCTTCCCAACCAGAGTCAGGTAGCCAGTCTTCTTCACCATTCTCACGAGCAATCATGCCGTTAGGTGATATTGCCATATCTAGAATGACTTTCATGTGCTTTTGAGTGCCTGTTTAACACGTTCTTCGGTGGATAATGATTCGTCGATGTCGGCCAGCGCTTGGGCGGCATCGCTAACGTTATAGCCTAATGCTATCAAGGCCTGGGCGGCCTCGTCGTGCTGTACATTACTGCTTTTTAGTAAAGCTTCCATGATACCGGTGGCGACCACGCCGACTTTGTCCTTGAGGTCAACCACCAAACGCTCAGCCACCCGTTTGCCGACACCCGGCGCGGATTGCAAAAAGCTGGTGTCGCCGCCGGCAATACTAGCTCTGACTTCTTCCCCGCTGCCAATACTCAGGATTGCTAAGGCCATCTTGGGCCCGACGCCGTTAACTTCCAGCAGTTGCTCAAACAACTCCTTGGTGGCGGTTTCACGGAAACCGTATAGGTCATAGGCGTTCTCGCGGATGTGCTCGTGGACGTAGAGCTTAGCTGGCTCGCCAACTTTCAGGCCGCCATGATCCTCGGGCGTAACGTAAAAGCCGTAGCCCACGCCGCCAGCTTCGACGATAACCAGGCCGCCAATCTTTTCAGTAACTTCCCCCCTAACAGTTGCAATCATTACGAACTATTATCTCATATTCGAACGATGAGTGAGAATATATGCCGAAGCCAAGTTTGCGGGCTGCTAGAAAATAGCAAACCTGGCCTGAAGCTATACAGTCATGCTGTGGCAGATAGCCGCCGCCAAGGCGTCGGCACAGTCGTCGGGTTTGGGCACTTCCTTGAGCTCCAAAATAACACGTACCATTTCCTGGATTTGCTTTTTATCGGCCCGACCGTAGCCGGTTAGAGCCATCTTGATTTGCAGCGGCGTGTATTCATAAATTTCCAACCCGGCCTGCTTGGCTGTTAACAATACAACTCCGCGGGCCTGTGACACTGTCATAGCCGTAGTGATATTTTGGGCAAAAAATAGTTTCTCAACGCTCATAATCTGAGGCTTGGTGCTGGCAATAATGTCAGTTAGTTCCTCGAAAATGGTCTGCAAACGCACGGCGTCGTCTTCTTTGACCGGCGTGCGGATGACGCCGGCGTCAACCAAATGGGCCTTATTCTTTTTATCAATCTCAATCACCCCAAAGCCGAGGATACCGGTACCGGGATCAATGCCGAGTATACGCATACTTCAACCTTGCTAGCGGATATATTAATGCCGAAAGGAGGGCTGCATTTGCATAAAACTGCCAGGTAAATAACATCTTTAAGATAACAATTAATTTGTTTGTGCCATAGCATGGACAGCCATCACTGCCTGAAAAGGTGGCGCGTGATGCAAACAGACTGCTGCCGGCTACAAAAACGTTCTTAAACCCAGTATTGCCAATGTAGAGGGGTCGCAAAATTGGTCGCGTCATCTCTTTTGATCCGGCACCTAGATCTTGCCTGTGCAAAGTAAATAAATAAAGCAGCGCAATGAGCACAAAGGCAATTATTAATGATACTTTTATGGGTTTAGGATTGAGGTTCATATCAACAAATCTTCGGGGATATCAAAGTTGGTGTGCGTGGTGGTGACGTCGTCGATGTCTTCCAGTGCTTCCATCAGGCGAATGATTTTGCCGGCGGTTTCTTTGTCATGCACCTTAACCGTGTTTTTCGGAACATAGGTCAATTCGGCTTCGGTCACGTCCAGGCCGGCTTCGCGTAAACCATCACGAACTTTAGCCAGTTCTTTGGGAGCGGTATATATGATTGACTCATTATCTTCTTCAACAACGTCCTCAGCGCCGACTTCTATGGCCGCCTCCAGCACTGCATCGCCAATTTGGCTGACACGCACCAGGCCCTTGTGGGCAAATTGGTAGGCCACTGCACCCTTTTCAGCCATATTGCCGCCGTGCTTCGTAAAGGCCAAACGAACTTCGGGGTAAGTGCGGTTGATATTGTCTGTCGCGCACTCCACTAAAATGGCTACGCCGCCCGGACCGTAGCCCTCGTACATAACTTCTTGGATTTGCTCGCCGCCCAGCTTGCCGCTACCGCGGTCAACCGAGCGCTGAATGTTGGCCAGCGGCATATTGGCCGCTTTAGCCTTATCAATCGCTAAGCGTAAACTAAAGTTCATTTCCGGGTCAGCGCCGGCGCGGGCGGCAATGGCAATCGCATTGCCAAGCTTGGTAAAGATAGCGCCGCGGGCCGCGTCTTTGACGCCCTTTTGCCTTTTAATTGTCGACCATTTAGAATGTCCGGACAAAATTAAACCTCGTTCGTGCTTAACTGCTTCTTATCTGTTATTTTAACATTTTTGGTGGTTTTGTGCCACAGGACCAAACAAAAGATAACTACCCCGCAGTACACAACCAACATCTGCCATAGCAGCAGGGAGCGCAAGGCCAGGGCGTGCGGCACTCGGCTCAGCGCACTAACGACATCAAGCATATAGGTCAACAGCAGACGTGCCGGCCAAGCCAACCAGCCACCCAGCGTCGGCAGCAACATACCCCCCAGGCCAGCGAGTAGCGAAACCAGCATCGCCAGCGGCACCAATGGCACAACTAGCAAGTTAGCAATAATACCAACCAATGAGACTTGGCCGAAAATGTACATAATCAGCGGCGCGGCCATCAGCTGCGCCGAAATGCTTTCTAACAGCAAGAGTGTCAACGGCCGCGCCTGTTTGGAGCCGAACAATCGCTTTGCTAGTAGCGGCGCAATCACGAGTACCCCGTAAAAAGCCAAGAATGATAAATACCAGCCGATGTCCGACCATAGATACAGCGGGTTCCAGCCAGCCGTCAGCGCTGCGGCAATGCTCAGCAGCAGCAACGGCCTAACCTTTCGGCCGTAATACCAAGTGCCAATCGTCAGCAAGCTGACAATGGTGGCCCGCACAATAGATGCGCTCAAACCCGTCACTAGCAGAAATAAACCTATTAACAACAATGATAAAACGGTACTTTGATATTTGGAGCGTTTGCCGGTAAAGCGACGGACGGCTATAACTAGAATCGTCAGGTTGTAGCCGGAAACCGCCACCAAGTGTGTCAGTCCAACTGTCGATAAACGCTTATTAACGGCATCGGGAATGGTAGTACGTTGGCCAATCAAGAGCCCGAGCGCAAACGAGGCCAATGGTTCGGGCAAAGCCGACTCCATACCGGCGCTAAAACGCCGTCGCACATTGTCCACTGCCGAATTACTGCGGCCTTGCACTGAGATATCGGCAAAGCTGATACTGGCCTGTCGGCTGCCACGGGTTTTATATAACTTCCCCTCCACCTGCACTTTGTCGCCGCGGTAGACCATGTTGGCACCAAAACCGGCAATCTTTATTTTGCCAACCAAGTTGGTTGTTTCGGGTTTGATAACGGTGATGTTGGTCAGATCAAACGTTAGTTGCGTTTTATCGCCGTAAATCGCATCGTTGTCAGCTGTGCCGCGTATAACTACCTTTTGGTTTTGCAGCGTTTGATAGGGTGTCAGTTTTTGCATGACAATTGTTCCCCGCCACCAGCCCAACGTCAGGGCCGAGAGGCTGAGCGTAATAATGGCCATTCGTTTGTGTCGCAAAACCACAATGTTAGAGATTGTCGCCAGCCAGACCCATCCACCACTAATTCCACTCAGTCGCGCCAGACCGAGTCCGGCCAGAAAAGCCAGCAAGGCCACCGTCATAACAGTCGTGCGTCGTACCCTCTTCACCCCTCAGTTTATAGCATTAATGATATAACTAAACAAAAGCGGCTAAAAAACTTGTATTGGTTCAATGCTTATGTTAATTTGGTTCCCAGTGCGTAAAAATAGGATACTGCGAAAATGAATCCGCAGGATCCTTTTTTCAAAAAACAGCCCCACCCGGGGCTGTTTTTTTATGCACTGCACACCTCCGCATCGGGGCTGGTGCGGGGGTGGGCCCAAGACAATTAACAAGGAGGAAGCCATGGTCAAAAATTATAGAGGAGTCGAGGATAGCGTCGCTTTCAGCGACGTCGTCAATCGCTTGAGGCAATTCTGCCTCAACAAAGGTTTCGTAGAAGTTAATACGCAGGATCGCCTGAGCATCCTGGCGGCATGCGAAGACCCGGACACGGTCGCTACTTATCAATACATGGGTGAGACGTGGCCGCTGCCGCAGACCGGGCAGATGTGGCTGGAGTACGAGCTGTTGACCCAGCCGGAGTTACCGGGGGTGTTCTGTGTCAGCACCAGCTACCGTAACGAACCGCACCCGGTGCCCGGCCGACATAAACTTATCTTCCCGATGTTTGAGTTCGAACTGCCGGGTAATATCGATGCGTTGGAAAAGTTTGAGACCGAGCTGCTCGACCACCTCGGTTTCAATAGCGCCCACCTTCATAAAACATACGACGAATTGAAAGACCACTACAAAACTAAGGAGCTGACTCACAAACATGAAAACCGCATGGTGGCTGACTATGGGCCGGTGGTCTTCTGTCGCGACTTCCCGGTCTACACTTCACCTTTCTGGAATATGAAAAAGAAAGGTAAGACCCACGCCCACAAGATCGATGTCATCATCCACGGCAATGAGACCATCGGCAGCGCTGAGCGCAGCAGCAACGTGGACGAGATGAAAAACGGTTTCTACACCATCAGCGAGGGTAAATATGCCAACAAGCTGTTCGACCTCTTCGGTAAACGTAGAGTCGAGCAAGAGTTAAACGAATTTTTGAACCTCAACTTCTTCCCACGCTCCGGCGGCGGTATCGGCTTAACCCGCTTAATTGATGCCATGAAACTAAATACAAGAAAGGAGATAGCATGAACAACTTGAATAACAACAACTAGTCTATAAGACGCAGAAAACTCCCCACCGGGAGTTTTCTGTTTGGAGGGCCTTGCGAGTTAGCGGCCTTCGGCCTTTTCCCCTCAGCTATGCTCAGTTCAAGCATCTGCTTGTAGTAGCTCGCTATGTTTAAACAAAAGCGGTGACGCCTCAAGGATTAATGACAGGCTTGATTGACAAAGCTTTGTGCATAACGGATTATAAGCTTTAGTAGTTTAAATAATCTTATGGCACGAAAGAAAAAATCCATGAAAAGTCGAAAACAAGCCACCAAGCGCAAGCTGCCTAGCCAATGGATAATGTTGCGCTCGCGTCGCAATATGCTAGTATTCATCCTTTTGTTTGCTGCTGTTGGTAGCTATTTCATTTGGAAAAGTTACGCCCAAGCGCCACAAACACTTAGCTTTTCGCGTTTTGGTGGTGATATCCAGTACCCGGTGGAGCAAGAATCGCCCAATTTTTTCTTCTGCGGCGGCTCACAGGGTCCAATAAAATGCGCCTTTGATCAATCAACTTGGGTCAGAAATCCAACCAGCTGCGTGTGGGACGTCGATGATTATATTGATCGGAGCGGTAGTGGTAACGTGGCGGGCGGGACAACCGCAACCGATACAACGTGTCTGATAGCCGACTCATACACCAATTACGGTGGTGATCGCAAAACAATTGAGGTGAATGTCAGCTCCAGCAGCTCTAACCTGCAGGTCTCACTGGTAAATTCCAACGGCGGAAAGTGGGCGGCAACTCCAGTGGCCCAGAAACGTGGCTATATATATGCTTTGTGCATAAAAGATCCGACAGCCGGTTCCATGACCTTCCCCGTTTTGGCGAATTCGAACGGTGGTACTGGGCAGCGTGTTGACTATACTTTGAGTATTTATAACCCCGATAAAACTACCCGCTCAGTCAATGCTGGTGAACAGTTGACTGGTGCCGCCCCGGGTCTCTATAGCTTCACCTGTCCAGCCGCCTAGGCTTTAATTCTATGGGTTGACGTGGAATTGGGGAGCCGCGGCTAGTTTTTGGTAATTTGAACCAGCGGCGTTTTCCGAATAGAGCGTTGGCGTGCAATCGGCTGCACCACTAGTCCAGTTAGGCCCCGTTAGCGTGAAATATTTGCTACCTATCCAGCTACTGAAATAACCGACGTCTTGATGATAAACTTTGATACCACTCTGGTAGCAATCAAGACCGACGTAGGCATATGGTGCATTGGATGTCACACTGAAGTTAATTTTGTCACCCCATTTCGGAGTTGCTTGGGTTGGCGGCGATGTGGTCGGGGAGGTTATCGGGTAACTCAGAACAAAACTGCCGGTGTAGGTAGTGGTTTTGCTGCCTTTGCCGCCGCTCCCGGGCGCGGCAAAGCTTTGTAAGACCGCTATGGTGCCTACGGCTGCAAACAGTACGATAAAAACTACAAGCTGTTTAAATGAGATGGTCCATTTTCTTTTGAGTAATTTTGTCTTTTTAGCCATAGCTTTGGGTACTTTCTTTTTCATTTTTATTAAAAGCTTATGGTTGTATGATAGGCCTATTTACGGATGAGTCAAGAAGTTGTATGGAGG
>CAZVBA010000008.1:0-25296 GCA_964625325.1 uncultured Candidatus Saccharibacteria bacterium
TGCGGCCTGGCGGTTTTCAAGACCGCTGCACTAGACCGGACTATGCGACCCTTCCACGGTGTTGCGAAATAAATGGCGGAGAGGGAGGGATTCGAACCCTCGCGGGGGCTTATGGCCCCCCTATCGATTTAGCAAACCGACCCCTTCAGCCTCTTGGGTACCTCTCCTCGTCGGCGTGTGATGGTGCGACAACCCGACCGCCGGCAAAACAAGTTTGCCCGGCGCTCTTGGTTATCTCACCAAGCCGCCTCCTCTCAAATTCGCGAATCCTCTCGCGAATTTGTAGGCTGAACAGAGGTGATTATATCAGATGGGCGGTGTCCACCATAGCAAACTACCTCAGTACTCCCCGCTTTACCTGAGACCTGGTACAATACGCTTATGCAAAACGGGGACAAACAAGAGGCGGCACACGACCCAAAGCTTGTGGCCGAACCCGAAAAAGCCCAGTGGCAATTCAACCCGGCCGACCAGGCGCCGATAGCCAGCCAGGTGCCACAGGCGGTATCGCCGGCGGCCGTTAACTGGACCGCCTCCGAGTTCATCGCCCATGACAAAACAACCGGCTGGTACACCACCCTGGCTGTCGGCGGCTTGGTCTTGGCTGTCTTAATCTTTTTGTTGACGCGAGACTGGATATCGACCGCCGTCATTGTCATCATTACGGTAGTTTTTGGAGTCTTCGCTGCCCGCCAACCACGGGTGCTAAATTATGCCCTCGATTCCAGTGGCCTGCATATTGCCGAAAAGTTTTACTCATACACTGACTTTAAGTCATTCTCTGTCTTGGAAGAGGGCGGCATCCGGGCCATTTGGTTGATGCCTTTAAAGCGCTTCATGCCAAGTATCACCGTTTACTATGCGCCTAACGATGAAGATAAAATTCTAGATGTGCTAGCCAGCTACTTGCCTTTTGAAGAGCGCGACCAAGATCTAGTCGACAAACTCATCCGCAAAGTCCGTTTCTAGTCGCCGCTGCGACAACACAGTCGTCTGCGCCAGCCTGCCGTGAATCACTTTAATTTTTTGCTGATTCTTTCAGTGTGACAAAAATCGCGATAAGTCCTACGAATAGCATGAGGGCACCCGGTAGTTTATTATCAGCGGTCAAACTAAAGAACCCGCCCACCCCTAGAAAAATAAGACCTGTAACAATAAGCCAAAAAGTATTTTGTTTCATAAAATGATTGTATCAGTAATTTGTGCGTAATAATTCTTGTACTTTGGTA
The DNA here is from genome assembly GCA_964625325.1 of uncultured Candidatus Saccharibacteria bacterium. Classification (GTDB taxonomy): domain Bacteria; phylum Patescibacteriota; class Saccharimonadia; order Saccharimonadales; family CAYVSP01; genus CAZILM01. Next base: position 1,230 of record CAZVBA010000008.1, read on the forward strand.
CACCCGGCGCGACTCGAACGCACGACCTCCAGTACCGCAAACTGGCGCTCTATCCAACTGAGCTACGGGTGCTTAAAACAGAGGTAATCCTAACACATTAAAGAAGTACTGGCCAGCAATTGCTGGCGGAGAGGGTGGGATTCGAACCCACGGTACCTTGCGGCACAACGCTTTTCGAGAGCGTCCAGTTCAACCGCTCCTGCACCTCTCCAAGAATTATTATTCTACCAGAGACAGCATAGCATGCCATCTAGTCGCCGGCGGGTTTGGCGACTGCGGGTTTTTCGGGCTTTTTGTCAGCTTCGGCAGGCTTATCGGGCGCCGCCGGTTTGGCTGGTTTGAACCATAACTTCACAGCGACCACCAGACCAGTGCCAACCACCATGTAGCCGATACCAAACAATAGATAGACATGGCTCAGTGAACCGGTAATAGAATGCAGCAGTGAAATTACTGCCGGTTGCAGCTTAGCGCCGGCTGCTCCATTCAAATGTACCTGCGTGTCGAGGCGACGAGCGGCTACCAGGATGCCACCGCCAACCAAGGCTAACAATGCCCCCAGTGGCAACAGTATCCAGGCGACGTGTTTCATCCCCTTGCGGCGGGAGTCGTGCAGGAAGACGATGATGACCACACCCAGTAGCGCCAGGCCGCCCAAGAGCAGCGGTCCCAAAGTGGCCTTTTGATAGATTTGCGGTATTTTTTTGTTCTTGTCAAAAACTGACTGGCCGTTATCCGATTTTAGTGACTTGGCGGTTATAACCGGATCCCCCAAGAATTCCTTGCTATTGGCCTGTTTGTCGACTTGTTGCTGGATTGCAGTGTTGACGTCATAGCCACGCGGAATACAGTTGATGTCAGCGATGTCGGTTGAGCTGGGCACTTGGCCGCGGGTACAAGCGGGCAATGTCTGGGCTCGCTGGCGCAGGTAGTCGCCAAAACCGATGGCAAATTGCTTCTTAGGACCGCTCAGGTCTAATTTGAAATCGGGCTGCGGTGTTTTGCCCTGCAGCCAATGGTACATGCCATCAATGACATTTTCGGTGTAACCCTGCAAAACGGTCGGGTTAAAGGCCTTTTTGGCGGCGGCTTGGACACCTGGCTCACTAATCGGTAGTTTGTCGCCGCTCTTTTCGGCTGACTTTTGACCCTCAGCCAACACGGCGTCGACAGCTTTGGTGTAGACTCCGCTCTTACTGACCCAGCTTTTGATTTTGGTCGGGCTGTTGACGGTCAGCACAATGCTGGCAGTGGTAGCCGCCAGGAAAAGCCAGAGGGGCAAGAAGACCGTGGCCAGCCACACCAAGGTCTTTTTTAGGAAATGCATATGGTTATTGTACCGTACTATTTAATAATTCCGCTCATTGCGCCTTTGGGTTGTTCTGGACTGTCCAGGTAATCCATCTCACCGCCAAACGAACCGTCATTACGGACCTGGGTGTCCAGGACTGCTTTCAAAGCCAATGTCTTTGGATCAAAATAGCCCACAGCCATATCCATTGCCGAACGCTCTTCAGTACCAGCCTGCTCATAACCCCTCAAGCCCGATGCTCCAACGCTACCACTGGTTACTTCATAATTGGCAGGATCTAAATTATAGCGGTGAGTATGGCCATCTAGCAGCAAAGGCATATAGCCAGGCGCCAACTCTTGAAGGGCCGTCCGCATAGCTCTACCGACGGCCGGGTCGTGTACCATCACAAAGTCAGGTCTGTCTTGGGCGGCAGTCCGCGCCAGGCTTAGGCCTTGTTGTTCGAGTAACTGATTCTCGGCCTCCAGCGTTGGGCGATCCGCAAAATCAGGCGTAAAACGTGGGTCAGGCGCACCCAGGACTTTAAGCTGAACATTACCATAGGGCGTTGCTAGTGAAAGCGTTTTGGTATGGCCGTCCATGATAGTGACGTTGGCGTACTGTCTAATCTTGTCAACTGTTGTGCCACTGTCGTGGTTACCAGGTTCGAACAAGACGGATGCATGTAACTGCCCCATGTTATCGTTCGGACAAGAGGGGTCAGCAAAGAGGTCATCCTCGAACGATTTGCCCCATTCCTCTTCATCACCAAGATTTAAAACCAAAACCGCGTGGGTACTGTCCACAAAGTTCCCTACCCGCTGATAGGTGCATGGACGCGAGTGCCGGTCAGAAATAATGACCATCGGCAGCAGACCGTTCACGCTCGGAGCCGTGTACAGGTTTTCCTGAATGGCAATCAGGTTGTTCAACCAAGGCGTAAACTGAGCACTGTCCTGCTTATATTTATCCAGCGAACTGATGGTGCTGTTGGCCGTATTGACAATGCTTTCCAGTGACTCACTACTATTAAAGCGGGGATGTTGCAAGGCATCTTTATGCGCAGTGTAAGCGGTCAGTGCTCCGCTGGCGCCCAGCACTGTCGCTGGCAGTGCCACCGCCGATAGCCCCATCAGAGCCAGTTGCCGACCACCCAATATCTCACGCCGCCGGAGCATCAGCAGGAAGCCAATACTGGCCTCAGCCACCAATTCGCCACCAATCCCACCGCCCATGAGTGCATATCTAGCCCGCTGGCTTGCTTGGCTGCGTAAATTCCCGACCTGGGGCTCAAACTTACTCAATACCTCAGCCGGCTTATTGCCTTTTTCAGCGTTGCTATCCAGCTGTTGTTTCAATTCGTCGACAGCGTGCTTATCGATGCCGACCACATTAACGTGGATGCCAAACGGTCCGTCGCTATTGTCGAATTTGGCACTACCAGCCGAAGTGGTGGCGACGACATCACCGCCCAGATCAACCGTGACCGTGGCATCAACCGTTGCCGGGCCGACATGCTCATGCACCGTTCCAAAAGTTGACAGGGTCATTATTGAACCGGCGGCTACACCCGCCAACCGGGCCGTCAGTTTGCCGCAAAAACTGGTCACCGCCTTGGTTTTATGCAGATGGTCGCGTTTTATAATTACTTCTTGCAGAGCAACGGCTTCCTGATGCGCCAAACCGCCGATAGGAACCCGGAAATTGCCTTCTTGGATCATTGCCATCTCGAAAGCATAGGATTCGGCTAATCCCTCCGGCAAGGGGCCAAACCATTCTGGTAGCTTAGGCCCTTGCAGCCTTAACTGAGACGGCGTCTGTACTTCTGTTTCAAACTGACCGGGAACTGTTTGATCTTCGAGCAACGCCATTTGGTTTCAGTATGCTACCGTTCAAATTAATCTCAAAGCATAAGAAATACAACGCGGTACAATAGGCATATGAGTGATTCCATTTTTACGAAAATTATCAGAGGTGAGATACCCAGCCACAAAGTTCATGAGGACGACAATACACTGGCTATAGTTGATATCAACCCGATTCAGCCAGGAATGGTCCTGGCTATCTCTAAAGTTGAGGTCGACCACATCTGGGATTTGCCACCAGAAGATTATGCAGCGCTCATGGAAACGGTTCGGCAGGTTGGCCGCAAATTGCGCGAGGCTTTCCCTGAAAGACAGCGTGTAGCTGTAATTATCGAAGGTTTTGAGGTGCCCCATGCCCACGTCAAAGTTTTTCCTGTCGATAGCGAGCGCGATGTCCGTGCCCATCCGTCGGGCGCCGAACCCGACCACCCTGCCCTGGCCGAATTAGCCAAAAAACTCGCTTTCTAACTAGGCCGCTTCTGGGAAAAGTTGCTTGATATCATCGATCAGTGTGGCATCTTCCAAAACACGTATCAATTTAAACCCCTCGTCTTCGGTAAAAAATGAATTCGGTATGTAGTTTCCGTCATAGTCAAAATCTAATCTCATGTTAAGGATCGATTCTCCAGACCGCCTATCTTCTATTAATACGCCAGTCTCGATGGGTTGTTTGCCATCGCGCATGGTTAGATTGGTCGAACTTAAGAAAATCCGGTAAGGTTTTAAATTAACCACATCTAGGTAAGCATAAGTCTGTACATTTAGATCCTCACAGATTATCAGTTTATCGGTGTCATATTCCTCAGCCTCTCCGGCGAACACTTCGGTGAGCGGATCGCCCTGTTCACTCATACCGGCAACAAGGCCCGCAATGGTTTGGGCGGTAAGTTGACTAAGTGGCTCGAAGTTTTTATCTTCTTCGGGATGAAAACCGACGGACATAGTACTATTATACATCAAAATAATGAATTAGTCAATTCAGGCTTACGCTTACTTTCCGTGCGACCATGTCGTAAATCACCTATAATGGACGTATGTTTTCAAACTTTACGATCGGTATTCTCTTGGGTCTCGGCTTCGGCGGCTGGGTCTACAGCAAGACAATGCACCATAATGGCGGCCAGGCCAAACAAGCCTTATTAGTCGCAGCGATTGCCGGCATTATAGCCTGTATTTTGGCCGTAACTCTTGTGGGCATCTTTTTTCATTCTTAAACTAGCCATTTAGTACCAATTTCCTTGGTTTTAAGCTATAAAATTAGTACTATAAGGTCATGGACGAGAAGGGGTTGGGCAAACGCCTGCAAAAGGCGCGGCAAACCGCAAAACTAACACAACAAGAACTTTGCCACCAGGCTGGCCTGAGCTATTCGACCTTGGCTAAAATCGAGCGTGGCGCCATTAAGTCTCCCTCTATTTTTACGATTAGCCAGATAGCAGCAGTACTTGGCACCACCCTTGATGCGCTGGTCGGCTCCCCTGCCCTGGCTGTCAAGGCGAAGAAACGCAGCCAGAGCGGCGTGCGCTTTGTTTATTTTGATATCAACGGCTGTCTGGTGCGTTTTTTCCATCGGGCCTTCAGCCGGCTCGCCAAAGACACCGGTGCGCCGCCGGACGTGGTCGAGACGGCCTTCTGGCACTATAACGACAATGTTTGCCGCGGTGAAATGAGTATGGCTGAGTTCAATCAAGCGTTAGCTAAAAAGCTAGGAGTGGACGCGCTGGATTGGCAGAAGTATTATCTCGAGGCCATCGACCCGATTCCAGAGATGCAGAAGCTACTCAAGTGGGCCAACGACAACTACCAAATTGGACTGATCAGCAACATCATGCCCGGCACCATAGATGCTCTCAAGGCTAAAAAATTAATCCCTAACCTGCCCTATGCGGCTGTAATTGACTCGTCGCAGGTCGGTGCCATCAAGCCGGAAGCCAAAATTTACGAAGTAGCCCGCCAACAAGCCAAATGTGAGCCGCACGAGATACTGCTGGTTGACGATTCCCGCAATAACATCATGGCCGCTGAGCGTCTGGGTTGGCACGTCCTGTGGTTTGACGACTATCGCCCGAGCGAGAGCGCCGGGCGCGTCCGTAGCGCCTTGGAACCCGAACAGACAAAATAAGAAGTACAATCAGATTGACTTTTATACACGCTTATGCTATTATATAGCAATGTCCGAAGCTGATTCTTCGCAAAGACCAGATAATCAAACCAGTCCAGGAACTGATATAGTGCCTGTCCAGCCAGAAAATATCGGCGAAATTTTACTTTCTAATACTGACATTCTTCTTTCTGCTGGTTCTGCCCTACATCCAACAATTGTTCCAAACGTTGATGCCAAGCAATTTGATGGGACTGCTGAAAAAGGCGAAAAATTCTATGTTGCAGTCAAACCGTATGAAAAAGCTGGCGAGGCCGAAGCGGATATGCTTGATGATCGGCCTTATCATCGATTGGGACTTCGGTTTGTTGGTGGCGGTATTGTTAAGACGCGCTATGGCGACTTGGCCCGCTCCCGTCCCCTCATTGCCAGGACACCAGAGGAATTAACGGCTAAAATTGAAGTTCAGAAATTGCTACAAACAAAACGAGCTGAATTGATTGAAGCCAGTCCGCTGGGCGAGGGCATCATTGTCTTAACTAATGAATTCGGCGGCATCGATATACGCGATGACCATCTGGAACTGACTGCCCAGGATCTCGTATTGCGCGCCATGATTGCCCGGGTTTTGGAAGCCAAAGATGTCGGAAACCTCGTTGAAATGGGGCTGCTCGATGACCATGTAGCCAAGTTGTTTGGTGGTAGTATAGCGTCTGTTTTCAAGGACATGGATCAAAATCTGGGTGTTTTGGAGCAGTTGCCAGAAGCAGCCTTAAAAGCAGCTGGCCCACCCATTCTGGAACATCTCGTGGCCGAAACGAAAAAGTATGTAGAGCGTTTACGCTTCCCCCTGCAAGCTCTTTCGATCGCGTTACACAATAAGGAAGATGTACGCGGTCTATTTGAGCTTGTGCGTGACTATAAGCCGCCAACTTATGATAAAGATTACGATTTTGATGCAATGCGCCTAGGCAAACAAGGCTACCGTGGCACCAAAATTACTAATACCGACAAATAACAGGTTAATTAACATCTGAGAACTGTTTGTGGATGGTGTTGAGCTTGGTTAGCTGGGCTTGGGCCGCTGCCAGTTGCGTTTTGGACTCTTCTACCAGCTCTTTAGGCGCCTGCTTGACGTAACTTTCATTAGCCAGACGACCCTGCAACTGCTTAATGACTTGTTCTTGCTGTTGGCGCTGTGTTTCCAGCTCACCCAGGTAACGATGGGCGGTTGTCGGGTCAATATCCAACCAGCAATTATATTTCGTCTGCGTCAGGTGCAGGCCGTGGCCGGCCTTAACCTCGCGGACGGCGCCCAGCCGGGCGAGTCGCTTGATTAGCTCGGCGTTGTCGCGCAGAACCGGCGCGTCGCTGAAATAAAAGCCCAACCGCGGCATATGCAACAGACTGTTAATGGCCCTTATCTCGGACACAATCATTTTAATGTCGTCAAAGACGGCAGCTTGGGCCTTGTCGCCCTCAGCCACTTTCGGCCAGGCAGCGGCTGCCAGCAGACTGTCTCCTTCCCACTTCAGGGTCTGCCAAATAGTTTCCGTAACGAACGGCGCAAACGGGTGGCCCAGCTTGAGTAAAGTCTCTAAGCCGTGGGCCAGTACGCCCTTGTTGACGACGCCCTTGGAGGCTTCGATGTACCAATCGGCGAACTCATCCCACAGCAGATGGTAGAGCGTGTCGTAGGCTTCGGCGAAGCGGTAATTGTCCAAATCGGCCGTAATCTTCTCTGTTGACTGTTGTAATTTAGTCAATATCCAATGGTCAGCTGGCGTGATTGGCTCAGGTTTTTTGCGGGGCGCAAAATCGTCGCCGACCTTGTCTTCAATAAAGCGGGCCACGTTCCAAAATTTGTTGGCAAAGTTGCGTTGGGCGGCAATCTTAGTCTTGCCCAGGCGTTGGTCGCTGCCCGGGCTGAGACCGCTAATCAGCGCCAATCTTAGCGCGTCGGTACCGAATTCCGGGATAACTTCCAGCGGGTCGATCATTGTCTCGGGCTTGGACTTGCTCATTTTCTGGCCGTCCTCAGCCCGCACCAGCCCGTGCAGGAACACGGTCTTAAATGGTACCTGCCCCGTCATGTAGGTGGTCGCCAAAATCATCCGCGCCACCCAGAAGAACAAGATATCCCAACCCGTCTCCATAACAGATGTCGGATGATAGGTTTGGTAGTCCTGGCTTTGGGCCAATATGTCTTCCAATGACAGTGAAAAATCCTGAGCCAATTTCGGATCGATTAACGTGCTCCAGGTCCATAGGGCTGAGCTAAACCAGGTGTCCAGCGTGTCCGGATCCTGCTCCCACTTAGCGCCGCCGGCATCCTGAGGCGGCTGAACGCCGGCGTAGGTTTCCAGCTGGCCGGCCTTATCTTTGCGGTACCAAACCGGAATACGATGCCCCCACCAAATCTGGCGGCTGACGCACCAGTCGCGCAGATTATCAATCCAGTGGAAATAGATTTTCTCAAAGCGCTTGGGAATGATGGCGATGTCCTTAGCGTTAATAACGTCCTGCATAACTTCTTTGAGGCTGCGCGGTTGTCCTTTCCAATTGACCACCTTTTTGTTGACGTCAACGAACCATTGCAACTTGATTTGCGGCTCGATTAACCCCCTGCCGCGGTCGTTCAGGGCGACGTTATGCATATAGTCGTCATCAGTTTTGACGACGAGCCCCTTCCCTGCCAGCTTTTTAACAATTAGCGGACGGGCTTCGGCGATTGACATGCCCTTAAACTCGCCGGCAATCGGCAACAGTTTGCCGGCGAAATCAATAATCTGTTCTTTGTCGAGCTTATGCCGCTCGGCAATCTCAAAGTCCAGGTGGTCGTGCCATGGCGTGATCGTCATGACCCCTGTTCCAAAGGCCGGATCAACCGCACTATCCTTGATAACCGTGGCCTTAACCTTGCCATTAATCCACTCGGCTTCAAAGGTGTCGCCGTGCTTGTACTTGGCGTAGCGTTTGTCGTCGGGGTGCATGACGACGTATTTATCGCCAAATTTGGTTTCTGGCCGGGCCGTCCCTATCTGGAACGGGCCGTACTGTAGGGTGTAAAATACGCCCTTTTCTTCGCTGCGGACAATCTCGTCATCGGATACGGTCGTTTCCAGGTTGGGATCCCAGTTAACGATGCGATGACCCCTGTAAATAAGGCCGTCGTTGTACATGTGCACAAACGTTTCATTGACGCAACGGTCAAGGGAGTCGTCCAGCGTGTAGCGTTCCCTGCCCCAATCGGCGCTAGCGCCCATGGCCCGCACCTGGGAGCGGATGGTTCCCCTGCTCTGTTCAATAAACTCCTTGAGCCGCTTTACAAACTCCTCGCGGCCAATCTCGTGCTTGTTGGTGCCCTCATCGGCCAACCGCTTCTCCATTATCGCGTTGGTGGCCAGTGCAGCGTGATCTGTTCCCGGCAGCCAGAGGGCATCCTTCCCTTGCATCCGGGCATAGCGAATCATAATGTCCTGTAAGGCGATGCCTAAGGAGTGGCCCAGGTGTAGCGTACCGGTGGCGTTGGGCGGTGGCATCGAGATACTGAAACGTTCGGCTTTACGGTCCGGGTCAGCCTTAAACACCCCTGATTGCTCCCAGAGGGCATAGATATCTTTTTCATACTGTTTGGCGTCATACGCCTTGGGCAACTTCATCACAGTTTCTCGTCTACCGAAGTATCATATCACCTCTGTAACAGATTAGAAAACCGAATCTACAAACCGTGGAATGAACCGTGTAACAGAGGTAGATTTCACATGAAAGAAAGCATTAATATACAAGGTTTTCACACGAAAACCCTCCTTATTAGTGCTCAAATTAAAGACATCTGTTTTGTTTTTAAGAGCGAGCCGCATGGACTTGCGGCCAGTACCACCTGTTTGTTTTTGCATAACCATTATACCACGCCCAAAACAGGGGTGCCAGAGATTGACATATTTGTTGATAAACCGTATTGCATCGTAAGCATAATGGGTATACGATGAGAATAATTATGGCTGACTCAGCCGAACCAAAAGATATAGACCGAGGATTAAAAGCAGAAATCGAAGCCCTTGATGTCGCGGCCTATGAGCCATCGGGCAATGGTGATGAATATGATGGCTTTGCAGGTATGTTCGTGCGCCTACCAAAGTTTCCGTTCGTCAACGCCGGTGGCGCTGACATGCGCATTCGCTGGCTTGAAAGCAGCCAAGAATCCTTAACCGTACGTCCAATTGCCAACTATGCCGGTAACCTTGTGGTGCGTAAACTGACAGAGACGGGCAGTAGAACTACACTTGGCCAATATTTTTTCTTGTATGGCAGTTTGCTTGCTTCAGAAGTTGATACAGCCCAGCATGGCTGGGCTCCGGTGGGGGGTGCTATCGGACAGATAATTTGCGGCAATCAGCAGATTGTTGATCGGATTCTTGTGAACGGCGAGCCAGTGGTTGATTTCGCGTATGCGGCCCACAGTTTTTGTAAGGACGGCCGACTTGTCTATTCGCGCGCTTTTACAACAGGAGAAATTGAGAGTCCTGAGTTTCGGTCGCGGACTTCTTTATACCCCACATATGGCAATGTGCTAACTGTACAGCGTGGTGTGCAGGGTCAACTACCTCTGTTTGTGGAACTTCCGCCGGCGATAAGTCCGGCAATGACCAACGTTGACTGGCGCGCGGGTGGTAACGGTGAGTTTGTGCCAGTACTCTCGTTCTGACTGCCAAAGCCAGCTTAAATAAACAGAGGTAGGGAATTGACAAAACGCTTAAGTTTTGTTATAATATTGTATATATGTCAACAAACACCCTAAACCCTCAAACTGTTATTGAGCAACTAGCGTTCTCTAGCGGACAATCTGACGTCGGCCACCTTAATAAATACCATCCTGTCAACCTAAGAGAGGAAGGGGATGACCACAGAGCTAACAGTGTTTTGACCCCTTTGAATAGCACCATAGAATATTATCGAGGTGCTGATGCTGAGAACGTCGATCACATTGGGGTAGTGGCGACAAAATTTACGGACGCGGGGATTCCTAATGAAAGGCAGTTCGTTGACGTTTCAGCAGGAATAGCCAGTAACGGGTACGTTGAACTATCTATGGCCAATGCTTCATTTGGGCCCCATGGTGAGCTAGCGCCACTCGCAAAAGCTCTGGGGCTAGCTTTTAGTGCCGAGGAAGTCGACGATAAGAAGATATATAAAGTGGTCATGCTTGAACGGCCTGAGGATATTAATAGCCGACTAGAAGCGTTGGGAATTAATGACCGACGTTTTGTTGGCTTTGCTCAGGGTGTATTTGATGTGCAAACCTATCTACAACACCTTACTAAGCACGAAATACCAATGGGCATGCCAGACGTAACAGCAGTTCATGATCGTGCCTTCCATTTGCTCGGCCATGTCATGGTGGTGCCAGAAGTATTGGACTTCATAGCCGCTAAATCGGCAGACCTCCTTTCCGGGTTTAAGGCAGCCGAAGCAGCGCTTGGTGGACGACCACTCGATATGTTTGACGGAGATGAACTCAAAAATTACTATAAAGCAAGGGATGTAATGCGTACGTTTGTATCAAAACTGGACTATGATTTGCCGAACCTCTCCCTCCGATATACAGGTGACAGCACGAAAGACTGGACAACGGCACGGTACCACCTGCGTGAATTAGGCATCGACGACAAACAGTTGGAAGTTATGGCAACCAAGACGGTTGATTGGGTAGCAAGTTTGCGGCACCGAGCCGCTAGCTTACATAGATAGATTAGGGGCGATTTCTAGGGAGTATGGATCAGCGGGTAGTTGCTTGAGCATGGCTTTGTAGCAGCCGAGCGTGGCGACCATGGCGCCGTTGTCGGTGCATAATTTGCGGTCGGTGTAGGTGATGGGGTAGGGGAGGCGACGCGATAATTCTTCTCGTAGCGCTTGGCTGCTGGCGACGCCACCGCCCACGACGACTGACTTGGGCTGGAACTCCCCGTAGGCCAGAATCGTTTTATCGACCACCGTTTCCATGGCCACACGCTGAAAGCTGGCCGCCAAGTCAGCCTTCTGACGCTCTGAGAGCCGCTCTGGCAGCTCGGAAGAGGGAAACGTGAAATCTTCTCCAACTTCTTGTTGAGCGGCCCGCAGAACGGCAGTTTTCACGCCACTGAACGAAAAGTCGTAAGGCTCGGCCATTTGCGCTTTAGGAAAGTTGTATTTATAAGGGTCGCCTTTCACGGCGGCTTTTTCAATGCTGGGGCCGCCGGGGTAGGGCAGGCCGGTGATTTTAGCGACTTTATCAAAGGCTTCGCCGATAGCGTCGTCGTGGGTCTGACCAAGTAGTTTGTACTTGAAATGGTCTTGCCAAAGCACCAATTGCGAATGGCCGCCGGAGACAATCAGACCGAGCATCGGAAAAGCGGGCTGAACCCGGGGTAATTCATAGTCGGGCAGGGCAGTCTTGGTCAAAAAATTAGCATAGATGTGTGCTTCGACGTGATTGATGGCGTAGAGCGGCAGCTTTTTGATAATCGCCAGCGTCCGGGCCGTCAGAACACCAATTAACAGCGAACCGCCCAGACCAGCTCCATAGGTAACGGCAATGCCATCAATGTCATCCCAGCTGCATTTGGCTTGCGCGAGAGCCTGCTCAATGACCGGCAGGATGGCTTCAATGTGCGAGCGGGCGGCGATTTCCGGCACTACGCCACCATAGGCCTTATGCAAGTCCATGCTCGACAGCACGACATTAGACAGCAGCCGCTTGCCATCTTCCACCACCGCAGCTGCTGTCTCGTCGCAACTAGTTTCAATTCCCAAAATCCGCATCAAACCCAGTATACTTTAAGGAATGGGTTTTAGAACTGTTGTTAAGAAGTTTATTCCAAAGGGCTTGTTCCCGAAGATTGAGCCCTATGGCCACTTGGCGGAGGCGGTCCTGTTCAATACCATCAACGGCTTTCCGGCCAAGGGGCTGAAAGTTATTGGTGTAACCGGCACCAATGGCAAGACCAGCACCTGCTTCTTAATCCATCGCATGCTGCGCCAGGCCGGCTACAACGTCGGCCTGATGACGACGGTGGCTTACGGTGTCAACGACGACATTCAGCCACAGATGTACCATATGACCAACGTAACTATGCCGGAGTTGATGAAACGACTGCGCTTTATGCGGGCCCACGGCGTCGAATGGCTGGTGCTGGAAACTACCAGCCAGGCCCTGGCCCAAAACCGGGTTTGGGGCGTGCCTTACTCCATAGCCGTCATGACCAATGTGACCCATGAACACCTGGACGTGCACGGTACATTTGAGCGCTACCGTGATGCCAAGCGCAAGCTCTTCAAACGAGCCAATAAGTCCCGCCACGGTATGCGGGCTGGTGTTATCAACGCCGAGGACCCCAGCGCCGAGCTGTTTGCCGGCGACGTAAAACATCCCATCACCTACGGAATCGACAAGGGCGACGTTCGCGCCCACGACGTTCAGATGACTCCGGCCGGTAGCCACTACACTGCCACGGTTGAAAATGATAGTTACGATATTACCTGCCATTTGCCCGGCAGTTTTAATATTTCTAATTCGTTGGCGGCCATTGCCGTCGGTCATATTCTGGGCTTGAGCAAAGCCCAGATAGAGCAGGGGATTGCCGCCCTAGCTGGCGTGGAAGGTCGCATGACGACCATTGACGAAGGCCAACCGTTCCAGGTGATTGTCGATTTTGCGCACACCCCGGACAGTTTTGAAAAGCTCTTCAAAGATCTTAAGCCGGTCGTCAAAGGTAAGCTCATTTGCCTGTTTGGCTCGCCCGGCCGGCGTGATGAAGGCAAGCGTAGTGTGCAGGGCGAATTAGCCGGCCAATATTGCGATGAAGTGGTGATAACAGAGGAAGATGACCGTGATATCGATGGAGTGGAGATTATGAATCAGATTGCTGGCGCTGCCGAAAAGGCCGGCAAGGTCCGTGATAAGGATCTGTTTTTGGTGCATGACCGCCTCGAGGCCATCCAGTTTGCGATTAACCGCGCGCAAGCCGGCGACACGGTGCTATTGCTGGGTAAGGGCCATGAAAAAACAATTGAACGCGCCGACGGCGAACACCCGTGGGATGAAATCAGCACGGCCCACGCTGCCCTCAAACGCCGCTAGCGTTCAGTCTAAGGTTAGGGTGGAGCAGCGGATATAGCCGCCGCCTTTGCCCAGTTCGCTGACATCAGGCGTAATGGTTTTTAGACCTTTAGCTTCGATAGCGGCCTTAAGGTGAGGCGCCCGCGAACTCATTACTACCGTTTCACCGGTCGAAACCAGGTTGCAGGCAAAGCCCCTGGTGGCTTCGGCCATGGAAACCTCAATTTTTTCGATGTTTAGCTGACGGATTTTAGCGCGGCTGCCCGGCGTAAAGGCCTTAGGACACCAGGCAATCAGGTTTGGCGTCAGTACCGCCAAGGCTAGATCGAGGTCGTAAAAGAAACTATCCGGCCATCCGGTAACCTTGTTAGTGGTCGGGCGGCCCAAGCCGAACCAACCTTTCTTAGGGACGGTCTGCAAACTAATGACCTCAAACCCGAGCGTACTGGCAATGAAACCATGCATCTTTAGATCGGTTCGGTAGACACTGCCGGCGAATAGCAAGTTGCCGCAGGGTAGGGCATCGCCCTGGCCACTGAAGCGGTAAGGCGCTGCCACGGTTTTCTTACCCATGTCTTTGAGTACTTTGGCAGCGTAGGGCTGTTCCGGCTGGCGCGTGTTGGGCAGGGAAGACAAAATGACCGTATCGCCACGGCAGAGCCCCCAGTTAGCGGTGTAAACGCCGTCCTGGCAGCCCTCCGGCGCAGCGACTTTAACAACCTCTATACCGGCTTTAATCAGCGCATCTTGAATTGATTGATGCTCGTTTTTGGCCTTTTCCGTGTCAACCGGTACGGCCGAATCCATGTAGGCATTGATAGCATCAGTGTCGCCAAAAAAATCGGCGCCAGACATTAGAACTTTGCGATTAATAAGAAGTTGTTTATTTTCAGCCACGACCCAAATTGTAGCATGTCAACGTGGCGTCAAATAACTCTGCACAACACGTTGTAAAATAACCGTGTTAGTGGTATAATATTGTTAATATGCTATTAAATCCAAGTTCGGATCCGAGCAGTCAACCAGGACCCAAAACCGCTGAGATTGTAACTGATATCAGGTATAGCCTGGCTTATGAACCAATTGGCAGCAAAGACATCATGGTAGTCCATCCGGCCGGTAACGCTCGTTTGGTAAGTTATCCAACTCCATCTGCCGAGCAACTGCAGTTAAGGGATTCCTTGCTGGCTAAGGGCGTGATAGCCGGGGAGCTACTCAATGATATTGGCGAGGCTGAACAAGTTTTTCGGGTGCCTAGATCGACGCGGCCAATTGGCTATGATTCAAGTGCCCATGCCGAGGGCGCATTTTCGTATGATGACGAGCAGCTGTTCCACGATCTCGGCTCTCTGCTCGCCACGCTTGTACGGGTGAACGAGCGTTCGCATGTAGTCCGCGGCGATATAGGCCACAGCGTTGTATTAGTGGATTTCACCAGGCCTGGTGAGCGCCAGCTTTACTTGACCCCGGGCGTTGAAACCATCCTCGAGCCTTTAGCCGAAGGTGTCGACCCGCTCGAATATTACATGGCTGAATTGCCGAGAACTTTGGGACAAAATTTTGATGTAGCCTCCTCATTCTTTAGAATGGGTTTTAACGAAACGTTAAACAACCAAGAGAATAATTAAAATGACTGATAATCCGGAAACCAGGGGGCTTCATTCGGCTGAGCACGCAGCCGACCCCGAAAGCCAAAGGATTCAAGAATTTATGGTTACGCTGGGGGCCGTCCAGCAGGTCAGAACCTTAAAACTTGATATCGATTTTGACGATGAGGCGCCGATACTGTTCTCCCAGAAGCGTTTTCAGACGTACGAACACGATGAGGAGTTGTCATTGTACCTTGACCCGGAAATGGGTAGCGATGAAGAATTGCCGCTGCTCGGTTTTTCGCCGCGCGTATCACGGGCCAGGCCTACAAACCATGGCCTCTTTTTCGGGGATATGCATATCGGTGAAGAGAATATATTGCCAGTGGCTGTTAAGCCTCATACCGGCAATGCCACCAAGACCTGCCTAGATGAGTTTTTTAAAACCGCGGCTGTCAGGCAACAAGGCGTCTATACTCTTAAGCCAGCCGGTTTTATCTTAGGCCAGACCGATAGCGAGCGGGCTTATTCCTTCACCGTACTGGAGGAAGGCTTGAGTACGCTCGATAGCATCGACTGGAGCCCATTCTATCCTCATATGTCGAGCCACCCCGGTATGCAGGAGATGTGGCGCGGCATAAGTGGCCAACTGGCGGACTTACATAAGAATGGAGATTTGTCGCAAGGCGACATGACACCGCGCAATATCGCTACTACACCGGAAGGCGGCTTGTTCTTCATTGACTGGGAATTGGCCCATATCAGCAAACAAGGCCTGGCCGACTCGATGGCTCGATTCAGTCATAGTTACGGTGATTTAGTGACGCTGCTTGAAGCAATGTGCCGGCCGCCGCACATAGAAGACAATCCCGGAATTGGCATTTTCTACGGCAAGCCAGGCGATTGGTGGCAGGGTTTTTCCGATATTTTCTTTGATGAGTATCGCCATGTTCGCCTGGAGTTGGCCAAACAAGGTCGCCGGCACAAAGAAACCGAAAAGACCGTCAAAGAAGAACTGGCCGCTCTGGAGATAAAACTGAAAGCCGATTGCCGAGAGCTGCAAGAGTTGTGCGAAACTATTCCGCCACCAGCTTTTGGCCCGAGCGAATAGGGTTGACAGGCGTTTTGGTTTTCGGCTAGTATAACTGAGCAAAGTTAGCACTTTCACTATGAGAGTGCTAATAAATTGAAGTTAACAGGAGGAGCTTGATGGCTATTAACATCCAACCACTGGCCGATTATGTCCTGGCCCAGAGCGAAGAAGCTCAATCTAAGACCGCCAGCGGCTTATATTTACCGGAAAACGCCCAAGAAAAGCCCAAGGTGGCCAAAGTTTTGGCAGTTGGCGTCGGCGCCAAGCAAATTAAAGCCGGCGATCGGATTATTTACAAAAGTTACAGCACGACCGATATCAAAATGGGTGCTGACGAGTACCTACTCATTAAAGAAGAAGATATTCTGGCAACGGTTAAATAGGAGGACACAATGGCTAAGAAAGTTTTTTATGATGATGAAGCCCGCCGCCGAGTTCTTGGTGGCGCTAAAGTTTTATATGACGCCGTCAAGACGACTATGGGGCCCAAGGGCCGCAACGTTGTAATCAGCAAGAGCTACGGCAACCCGACCGTCACCCACGACGGTGTGACCGTAGCTAAAGGCGTAGAACTAGCCGACGTTGATGACGAAACGCTAGGTTATAAAGTTGGCGCCGAGCTTATAAAGCAGGCCGCCAGTAAGATGAATGATGTCGCCGGCGACGGCACTACCACCGTAACCGTATTGACCTACCACATTTTGAACGAAGCTAACCGGCTGATTGCCGCCGGCCACAACCCGATGCAACTCAGAAAAGGTCTGGAAGCTGCCGCGCAGGCTGTTATTGCCAAGCTCGGTAGTTACTCAGAGGACATTAAGGCCAATAAGCAACGTGTCGCCGAAGTGGCGACCATCAGCGCTGGCGATTCGGAAATTGGCAACCTTATAGCCGATGTTATCGACGCCGTCGGCAAAGAAGGCGTGGTGACTGTAGAAGAAGGGCAGGGACTGGCGTTGGAAAGCGAAGTCGTCGAGGGCTTTACCTTTGACCGTGGTTTTGTGAGCGCCTACATGGTTACGGATACGGCTCGCATGGAAGCCGTCGCTGACAAGCCGGCCATCGTCGTGACTGACAAGAAAATTAGCTCGATTCAGGAATTTTTGCCGCTGCTCGAGAAACTAGCGGCTGCCGGCAAGAAAGACCTGGTCCTGATTGCCGAGGACGTTGAGGGCGAAGCGCTGGGTACATTGGTACTCAACAAACTCAAGGGTGTCTTTAATACGATTGCCGTCAAGGCGCCGGCCTTTGGCGACCGCCGCAAAGAGATTCTAGAGGACATTGCTATCTTGACCGGTGGCCAGCTGATTACTGACGACCGCGGCATGACGTTTGAAAATGTTGAAATAGACGTCGTCGGCAGTGCCCGCAAGGTTATTGTCAGCCAGGATGAGACCACCATTATTGAAGGCGGCGGTACGGCCGGCGCTATCAAAGCCCGAATTGCCCAGATCAATGGTCAAATTAAGAACTCTGGCAGCGAATATGACCGCGAGAATCTAGAAAAGCGTCGAGCCGCTCTCGAAGGCAAGGTCGCCGTCATCAAAGTTGGTGGTGCCACTGAAACCGAGATTGAAGAAAAGAAATTCCGCGTTGATGACGCCGTGCATGCTGTTAAAGCGGCGCTGGACGAAGGTATTGTGCCCGGCGGCGGCATGACCTTAGTCAGGCTTGGTCTCGATCTTGGCGCAATGCAATTAGCAGGTAAATCAGCCGATGTAATTAATCTCCTACTTGAAACCGGGAAAATAACTGGTGATCCAGGCGTAGATACTTTGATTAGAGCCCTAAATGAACCATTTAAGATCTTAATGGAAAATGCAGGTTTTAATGCTAGTCATTTCATCAAAGACGTATTAGCTAAGCCGGGTCTAGGGATTGATGTAAACACAGGAAAAATCGTTGACCTTAAAAAAGCAGGCATTGTTGATCCAACACGTGTAGTTAGAGAAGCCATTCAAAACGCCGCCTCAATCGCCGGTACGGCCATGACCATGGGTGCATTAGTAGCCGATGTACCTGAGAAAAAAGACGCTCCAGCCCCCGACATGGGCGGCATGATGGGCATGTAAGTTCGCTCACCCACGCAAAGTCTTCAGACGGTTCGCTCACGCAATGGTCAAGCCTACACTTGCCTAAAGGGAATCTGCGCGCAGAGCAATAGCTTGTGCTCGATTCACCTATAGGCTCATTTGTCTTTCCCTCGGTTCACTCAAGTCTTCAGATTTGGTGGGCTCGCTAAATCCTTAACCGTAAGTGGCACTAATATTGCCAAAACAGCTAGTTTGTACTATGATTAGTCCAGTTTTGGAGATGACTTATGTGGCCGTTTCGGCGCAAGCAAAAAAATCTGGATAGCGTACCGACCGAGGTGCAGGAGTATTACCAAGCCGAGCAGCGCGAGCGGATGGGCGTCGCCTGGTTGCTGGCGTTTGTTACTTTAGTTCTTACGGTCGCGGTGGTCCTGGGTCTTTTCTTTGGCGGCCGGACGGTTTATCGCAAAGTGGCCCATAAGGATAAAACTGTCGCGACAGTTCAGCCCCAGAAAGACACCAGCCCGACTACGCCTAAACCGACCAGCGGGAGCTCAGCCAAACCAGAGACCAGCTCCAATGATAAAAAAGCGGGCTCGACCAAATCTGATAATAAGTCCAGCGAGGATAAATCGACCGTCTCAACTAATACGCCTTCGGCTACCACGCCGACCCAACCCGACTCCTCAAAGAGCAGTCCGACGCCTTCGACCTCACCAGCTCAGCCGATATCTAACAGTTCCAGCCCAAAAACAACCATCACCAACACCGGCCCAACCGGTACACTGGCCGCCTTCATCGGCGCTTCAGCCCTCGGTTTCCTAGTCTACGAACTACGCTTGCGCCGTAAGTTCAACTAATCCTCTTTGCCCTCGTTATGGGTGAAATAATTTATCTCATTAATGACGTCTAACAAAGCTTGGGCGCGCGTCTTTTCATCGCTGATTTGCTGAGCTGCCTCATAGGCAGTCTGGACCAGGCTCTTATTGTCCGCTGCCTGAATCATCATCATAGTGGTCTTGAATTTTTCCTCCGGCGTTTGGTCCAGGTGGTCGACTAACGGCGACAACTGTTGCAGGGCCTGTTTCTTAATGTCTAATAAATCGTCATCGGCCGCTGGTGGCGTTGAACTGATGTCATCGCTAACCGCCGGTGCGCCGGTTTGCTCATCAGGCTGGCTGTGTTCTATTACAGGTGCGGTGTCATCGTCCGATGAAGTATCGTCCGCGGTAGTGTCGGGCGCTACTACAGCCGCATTATCAGCGGTTTGATCGCTGGTATTTTGATCTTGGTCGTTGTTGTCGTGACCGAACATTCCACCCCCTATGTATTAGCAATTTATGTTGCGCGCTTTTACAATGGTAATACTAACAAAGTAGGAAAGTAAACAAAAGCAGATTGGAGCCAGGCGTGTTAGACGACGTTAATGTTATCAAGCAACGGGACCCGCAGGACGCCCTAGGCATTGCCGGCAGTCAGTGGCAATTTGTAGGCCATGACTTTGAGGTGGACCTAAAACCGACTAGCCAAATCAATAATGTCGTTCTGGCCGGTATGGGCGGCTCAGCGCTGCCGGGCGTCGTTTTATCTTCTTGGCCAGGTCTCAGCGTACCGTTTGAAATCGTGCGCAATTATAACCTGCCGGCATATGTTGGCAAGGGTACGCTGGTAATCTCATCCAGCTACTCCGGCAATACTGAAGAATCGCTCAGCGCGTTGGATGAAGCCGAACAGCGTGGCGCGGAAATTGTAGTGATTGCCGCCACCGGCAAATTACTCGAGCGCGCTAAACAGCAAAACTACCCCCTTTTTGTGATACCCGGTGGTATTCAACCGCGGATGACCTCGTTCTATTTCCTGGCCGCCTTCATGCAGATACTAGAACCGCTCGGTTTGATTCCGGCCGGTAGCACCAAAGAATTAGCAGCTGTCAGTGATTGGCTCAAGCAGGCGTCGGCGGCTTGGCAGTCATCCTCGCCAACCACCCAGAACCAGGCCAAACAGGTCGCCCAGGAGCTGATGGGTAAGAGCATTATTGTCTATAGCGGCCCCCGGCTGTTTCCGGCGGCCAACAAGTGGAAAATCTGTATGAACGAGAATGCCAAAAACTTGGCTTGGTGCAACCAATACCCCGAGTTTAACCACAACGAGTTCATCGGTTGGTCGTCGCACCCGGTCCAAAAACCCTTTGCTGTCGTCGAAATCCGCTCAAACTTGGAACACGAACGCGTCCAGAAGCGCTTTGGCGTGACTGAACGGTTGTTATCAGGTCTGCGTCCCAAGCCTGTCGTGGTGGAACCGGCCGGCGAAACGGTCGTGCAGCAACTGCTCTGGACGATGATGCTAGGCGACTTCGTCAGTATTTATTTGGCCTTGATCAACGGCGTTAATCCGACGCCGGTTGATTTGGTAGAAAAGTTGAAAGCGGCTCTAAACGAATAAGCTGTATGACTAAGCAAATTTCCACCCCTGAGGACGTCAAACAACTGGGCACTATTTTGGCTGTCTGGGCGCACCCGGATGACGAGTCATTTTGTGCGGCTGGCATATTGGCAACCGCGGTAAACAACGGCCAGCGCGTTATCTGCCTGACGGCTACTAAGGGCGAAGCCGGCGTCCAGGATGAGAAACGCTGGCCGGCCAAAAAGCTTGGGAGCATAAGGTCTAAAGAATTAGCGGCCAGCTTAAAGCTACTCGGTATTGACGACCACCACTGCTTAGACTATGCCGATGGCGGTTGCCATGAGCTTCCAGATGAAGAGGGTAGCAAAGTGGTTAAAGCTTTTATTGATACACATATGCCGCAGACTATTCTGACTTTCGGGCCGGACGGTCTGACCGGGCATAACGATCACCAGGCCGTCTCTCGCTGGGTCAGCCAGGCGGTTAAGGGCACGGCTATCAACGTCTTTCACTTCGTTCAGGAAAAAGACAGCTACGAACATTACATGAAACAGCTCGATAAACAGTTTAATTTTTACTTTAATATCGACCAGCCACCGCTGTGCAGCGAGGCTGAATGTGCCATTGCTTTGCGACTAACGCCCGAACTAATCAAGCAAAAGTGCGCCGCCTTGAAAGCCATGCCGTCGCAGACTGAAGCCATGTTTAAGAAGACCCCCCAGGATTTAATCGAAGCGGCGTTCGGCTGCGAATGTTTTGTTCCGGCTAACAAGTAACAAAACGAACAATATTTACTAGGTGCGGAGCCGCAATTTTTTGCCCAAACGGTGTAGTTTTGGGTAAAACAAACTGCGCCAGTGCGGCGGTTTAGTCAGCAGGTGGCCGGTGGCCAGCAATTTGGCCAAAGTATCACGGGTGGGTACTTGTGACAGTACGGTTATTCCGTTGCCCAGCCCGCGCACGCCATGGGCGTCGCTGCTGGCGGCTCGCAATTTGTGGTGCAGTTTGGCCCAAGCGGCCGCCCGCGGCCCGCGGTTTTGCAACCAAGCCCGGCCGTTATGAACTTCTACGATGTCTACCAAGTCGGCGATTTCGTCCAAGGCCATCGCAGTCAGGCCGCGCCGTACCTTTTCAAACGGATGGGGGATGTAGACGATGCCATTCTGGGCCTTGATAGCTTGCGCCGTCGCCAGGGGGGTTAGTCCAGCTAGCACCGGCCTTTCCAGAAACAGGCCAATGATTTCACCCCGTGTTGTCATGATTTCCTCGCCGATGATAATGCGGCTTTCACCCAAGGCTTGCTGCAAGGCGACGGCCTTATCGATACGGTTGTGGTCGGTTACGGCCGCGCAGTCCAGCAGGCCGCTGCTAAAGGCCCGGTCGTATTGCTCCTGGTTGAGGCCGCCATCCGGCGAGGCGCTGGAGTGCGTATGTAGATCTATCTTGTACATACAGTCCCCAGACGTAGCTGGACAGCCAAAACTTTCATACCGTAATTATAAGAGGTGTTGTCTACGAGGCCAAGTGTCGTTGAAGATTTTTGAGGTCTGCGACCATAGCCACCAGGCTCTGGTTAGCACGCTCGGCTTCCTTGAGCTGGCCCTGTTCGTCAAAGGCCTGGCCGGCCCGGGGAATCAGCACCACGTTATTGATCGGCACCAACATTACGTTCATCACAATTTGTTTGAGCTGTTCAACAGCCCGCACGCCGCCGACCATGCCACCGTAGCTGACAAAGCCGACCGGCTTATTCAGCCAACTGTCGTAGGCCCAGTCAATCGCATTCTTAAGCACCGGTGTCGGGCCGTGATTGTACTCGGCCACTAGCATTATGTAAGCTTCGGCTTTGGCCAATCGCGCCGACCACTCCGTACCTTTGGGATTCTGGAACTGGCCATGGGCCTCATCGGGCGTAACGGCTTCGTTGAAAAAAGGCAGATCGATTTCCTTGAGGTCGGCTAAATCAATTTCCAGTTCAGAGTCTTGCTTAAGTTGACCGACCACCCAGTTGGCAACCATCTCGGCCCGACGGCCTTCGCGCACACTACCGATAATAACCATTACACGCATAGGGTTCGTATTATAACCTATAATGGTTGCTATGCAGATTGGTCTGAACGAGGTGCAAAAGCAGTTTCTGCGGGCGCTGCTGCTGGCCAGCGGCATTAACGCCAGCTTCTTCATGGCTCGGGTCGTAGCCGGGCATAGCTGGAACTACTGGTACTTATTATGGAATTTGTTCCTGGCGTGGCTACCGCTGTTATTTGCCTGGTTATTACAGCGTAGTCTCAAACATAATCGCTGGCTGAGCGCCAAGCCGCTTATCTACACCTTGCTTTGGCTTGGCTTCTTGCCCAATAGTTTTTACCTAGTTAGTGACCTGGTGCACTTGCATAGCACTGGCGAGGTCAGCCTGCTGTTTGACTGCGTCATGATGTTCTCCTTTATTTTCACCGGTTTGGTGCTGGGCTTTACCAGCTTGTTTATCATACAGCGGCAGTTGCACGACAAGCTAAAGTTGCGCCATACCCATAGCCTTGTGGCGGCGGTCTTGCTACTTTGTAGCTTTGCTATCTATCTTGGCCGCAATTTCCGTCTCAACTCCTGGGACGTCCTGGTCAATCCGGCCGGGCTGTTATTTGATGTCTCCGACCAATTCGTCAACCCCGCCCTGCACCCGCAGCTTTTTACGACTACTTTGATGTTTTTTGCGCTGCTGATGGGTATATACGTCGTTCTCTGGCAAGTCATCCGCGCGGTTCAAGCCGAACGGCGTTAATCTGTTATCATAAAGCTAATGAGAGATGATATTGAGCGGGCGATTGTTAAAACCGCTAAAGATGTATTCAAAGCTGATGTCAAGCCGGCGCTGACCAGGCCTGACGAACAATTTGGTGACTACGCTACCAACATAGCGCTGCAGCTGGCCGCCAAAACCGGCCAGAAACCGCGCGACATTGCCGAACAGCTGATAGCACCACTCAAACAAAGTTTGAAAGGGCAGGTGAGCGATGTCTCAATTGCCGGCCCGGGCTTTATTAATTTCAAGCTGAGCGACGAAACTTTGGCTCAGGAACTAGCACATG
Source organism: uncultured Candidatus Saccharibacteria bacterium (assembly GCA_964625325.1). GTDB lineage: Bacteria > Patescibacteriota > Saccharimonadia > Saccharimonadales > CAYVSP01 > CAZILM01. Next base: position 24,789 of record CAZVBA010000008.1, read on the forward strand.
TCGATAAAAACTACGGGAAGAACGACTTACATAAAGGCAAGACGGTGGTGGCCGAATACTCCGACCCCAACCCGTTCAAGGTGTTACACGCCGGTCATTTATATACCAGTGTGGTAGGTGATGCTATTGCCACCTTGTTTGCCGCTGCCGGTGCCAACGTCCACCGCGTCAATTTTGGCGGCGACATCGGCCTGCACGTCGCCAAAAACATCTGGGCCATGCTTAAGGAACTGGGTGGTGAGCACCCGGAAAAGTTGAAAGCTATCAAACCAGCCGAACGGGCAGAATGGATGTCCCGAACTTATGTCATTGGCAACGAAGCTTACGAAGACGACGAGCAGGCCAAGCGCGATATAACGGCCCTCAACAAACAGCTCTACCAACTGCAGTCTGACAATGACCGCCAGTCGCCGCTGGCGCAAATCTATTGGACGACGCGGCAATGGAGCTATGATCACTTCGAAGATTTCTATAAGCGTATCGGCTCCGGCTTTGAGAAGTATTATCC
>CAZVBA010000009.1:0-23041 GCA_964625325.1 uncultured Candidatus Saccharibacteria bacterium
GACCAGCTGCTGGGCTTTTCAGAGGAGCTGCAGCGGGCCGCCGGGTTTGAAAAGGTTTCGATACCACACATCACCAAAGAACAGCTCTACAAGACGTCAGGACACTGGGACAAGTTCGGCGACGAACTATTCCTGGTTAAAAGTCAGGAAACTAAAGATCAGTTCGTGCTAAAGCCCATGAACTGCCCGCACCATATCCAGATATATGCCGCTCGACCGCGCAGTTATCGTGAGTTGCCGATCCGTTATATGGAATCGACGGTGCAGTATCGCGATGAGAAGAAGGGTGAGTTAAACGGCCTGATGCGGGTACGGGCGATTTCTATCGATGACGCCCATATCTTCTGTAGCCTGGACCAGATAGAAGCCGAATTCACGGCCATCATGAACATGATTAAGGACATGTACAGCGTGTTCGATATGAAGTTTAAGGCCCGACTGTCCTTTAGAGATGATTCCAAAGCTTACCTCGGCCACAAAGAGGTGTGGGAGCGCGCCCAGACAACCATTGAGGCCGTGGCCAAGAAGCTTGAGCTGGATTACGTCGTCGCCGAAGGCGAAGCGGCATTTTATGGACCGAAGATAGACATAATGGTTGTAGATTCGTTAGGCCGGGAGTGGCAGTGCGCCACCGAACAGCTGGACTTTGTCATGCCCGAGCGCTTTGAGCTCACCTATATAGACCACGACGGCAGCGACCAACAGCCGGTCATGATACATAAGGCACTGCTTGGTTCGGTTGAGCGCTTTCTGGCGGTCTACATCGAGCATACGGCCGGTAAGTTTCCGGTCTGGCTGGCGCCGGAGCAGATTCGCATTGCCACGCTCAACCAAGATGACAACGTCGTAAAGTACGCGCAAAAAATTGCCGATGAAGCCAAAGAGCTTGGCCTGCGGGCCACGCTTGACGACACTAACGAATCGGTCGGCAAGAAAATCCGCGAAGCTGAGATTATGAAAGTGCCGTACACGGTTGTCATTGGCGAGAAGGAAATTGAAAGCGGTGAAGTGGTGCCGCGGGTTAGAGCTGATATGGAAGTCAAAAAGCCGCACGAAGCCCACGCTATAGCCGACTTTCTCAAGACCGTCGCCCACGAAGCCAAAGGCCGCGTCACCAAAACCTCCCTGTAAACCCTTATGTTTTGTGCCACTAGATAAGCTAGAATGGTATTAAAGGATAAGTCATGCTTGTACTGCCAGAAGAACTGATTGATATTGATGATGTCATGGTGAAGCACGTCGAAGGCTTCATTGCTTGGAATAATGCTCAGGAGTGGGCTGGCGAGAAGCAGCTGACATTCGAGGACTACACCGAGTTCTGGGACGAGTTATGGGGCGTCGACGCCGAAGAGGGTGAGCGACGGCGTAGACTTTTCTTTACGCCCGAAATTGTCGGTGCCTTTGAGGTGGTCGAGGAGGCAAGGCTCTTCATCCCCAAACTGGCTGAAGTCAGGCGATTGACGCCGACGACGGCCCGGCGTGAAAGTCTCAAAGGAGTCACCGAGTTTGTTTTAGACCACATAGCGCCCGGCTGTTTCACTGAAGTTATCTGCACCACCTATTTTGAGGACGGTCAGAAAATCCGGCTTAGCAAGGCCGATATCTGTGTAGAGCGGGGCGCTGAAGGCGTCATCGATGACCAGCTGAAGACTTGCCTGGGTGTGGCGGCTGTCGACAAACGAGCCATATTGTTTGGCGAATACCCCTGGAATCGCTCAACTCAACCATTACCTGACAACGTCATACCGCTGCCTGATTGGTACGCCCTGGGAGATCATTTTGGTGTCATCGCGTAAAACCATAGCAATTGATATTGACGACGTTTTATCTTCTCAGGTTCGGGCAATTATAGCTTTTTCAAACGAGAAGTACGGCACAAGTCTTGTCTGGTCCGATTTTCAGAAAAAGGGACCCTTCTGGGGTTACTGGGAGCAGGTTTGGGGAGTGGATGAAAAAGAAGGTAAGCGTAGGCTTGAGGAATTTTTTAGGGATGGCTACCAAAGTAGCCAACCTTTAATGCCGTACGTAATAGGAGTACTTCGAAAACTTGAGAAGAACTATCACTTGGTTGTTGTTACTTCTAGACAGGATACCGATATCGAAGAAACTCACCAATGGCTTGATCATCATTTCCCGAAAATATTTAAACAAGTGGAATTTGTACAAGCTTGGAGCGGCGACAGAAAGACATCAAAAGCAATAATTTGTAAGGAAATAGGTGCTGCTTACCTGATTGACGATAGTCTTGAACATTGCCGGTTGGCAGCCGAAGAAGGAATCCAGTCGTTGCTTTTTGGCGAATATGGCTGGAACCGGGCCAAAAAATTACCTAGCAATGTTAGCCGTGTTAAAGATTGGCGGGAAGTAGAGGCCTATTTTGAGCATGCCACAAGCCAATAGCCAGTTTCGGGTACGTGTTCAAGCGCTTGTAGCCCAAATACCCAGGGGCCGAGTGATGACTTACGGTCAGATCGCAGCGTTGTGCGGCAGTCCGCGGGCTGCCAGAATTGTCGGCGGCATTGCGCACTACGGCGATGAGAGCTTGCCTTGGCAGCGAGTGGTCCATAAAGATGGCCGTTTGGCTGTCGGCTATCCGGGCGGTATCGAAGGTCAGAAACAGGTCCTGGCGGGTGAGGGTATAACGGTTGACGATGATTACCGGGTAGATGTCGCCAAACTGCAATGGTCCCCAGATGGTATACTCAGCTAAGGAGAAACTATGAGTAAACGGGTCGTAGTTATAACGGGTGGCGGTAGCGGTATGGGTCGTGCCATAGCGCACCGTTTTGCCGAAGCCGGTGATACCGTCTATATAATCGGTCGACGCCTGAAAAAACTTGAAGAGACGGCACGGGGTCATTCAGCGATTCATTGTGTCGAGGCTGACGCCACCGACGTTAAAGCAGTTGAAAGTGCTTGCCGGGCTATCCTGGGTAAACATAAGACAGTCGACATCCTAATCAATAATGCCGGCGGGGCCGGGCCGATTGAGCCTAATCGGTCACTCAGCGACAGTCTGGCGGCCTGGCAGGCAGTCATCAATAAGAACCTGACCACTGCATTCCTGATGACGCATGCTTTAAGGCCACATATTACCCGTCCGGGTGGGCGAATTATCTTTATCAGTTCGATTGCAGCCATAAGAGGCAGCGGACAGCCCGGTGGTGAAGGTTATGCGGCGGCCAAAGCAGGCCTACATGGCTTTATGAGAACCTTAGTTAGGCAGCTAAGCGCTGATGGCATAACTCTAAACACGATTGCGCCGGGTTTTATCGGCGATACTGAATTTTTCAAATCAAAAGCATTGCTCAAGCAGCGGGCCGCTGAGGCCAGTAAATCTATCCCTGTTGGTCGCGTCGGGACACCCGAAGAAATTGCCGCGGCGGCATTCTACTTGGCATCGTCTGAAGCCGGCTTCGTGAATGGTGATATTTTGAATATCAATGGCGGCGTCCAGTTTGGTCGCTAAACCACTCCTGGTTATCGTCGGCGAAACAGGTAGTGGCAAGAGCGCCCTGGCAATGGAGTTGGCCGGGAAGTTCAACGGCGAAATCATTTGTGCTGATTCACGCACCGTTTACAAGGGTATGGATATCGGCACCGCCAAACCTTCTACAGCTGACCAGGAACGAATACCGCACCATCTGCTAGATGTTGTGGCCGTTGACCAGCACTTTACGGCCGCCGACTTTAAGCGGTTGGCTAATGAAGCAATTGAGGACATTCGGGCGCGCGGAAAACTGCCCATCATGGTCGGCGGTACCGGTTTGTACATTGACTCGGTTATCTTTGACTACGATTTTCGGCCGCCAGCCGACCCGGAACGTCGAGCTGAATTGGAAAAGCTGAGCGTAACCCAGTTGCAAGCCCAGTTAGAGGCTGAGGGTATATCTCTGCCGGCCAATGATAAGAACCCGCGCCATTTAATTAGAGCGCTGGAAAGTGGTGGCGTACCAGCCTACAAGCAAGCTCTGTTGCCATGGACGCTGGTCATTGGTCTGAGTGTAGAACGCGAAGAACTCACGCAGCGGCTGACCAAGCGTGTGCAACAGATGATTAAACAGGGCTTGTCTGATGAGGTAGAACAACTGACTAGACAATACAATTGGGATGGCGAGGCGCTGAGTGCAGTTGGTTACCGCGAATGGCAGACATACTTTGTGGGCGATCAGAGCCTGGCGCAAACACAAGATTTGATCATCAAAAATAGCCTGGCTTATGCCAAAAAACAGCGCACTTGGTTCAAACGAAACAAAAGTATTCAGTGGGTTTCGGACCCCAGTAGAGCTGTAGATATTACGACAACGTTCTTGAACAAATTACAGTAGTAATAGTTTAATTGTCTGCTACAATGAGGACATGATCGAGCAACTTTTTGGGAGCAAAACGCGGGTCAAGCTGCTACAGCTTTTTTACGGTAACCCCAACCGCTCATTCTATGTCCGCGAAATTACTCGCAAGATTGATGAGCAAATCAACTCGGTCCGCCGCGAGCTGGCCAACCTGCTTAGCATCGGTATTATTTCATCCGACACCACCAACAATCGCCTGTACTACGAAGTTAATCAAGTTTACGAGTTCTATCAACCGCTATCGGCAATCTTCGGCGGTAAAGCCGCCACACCAGTAGCCAAAGCGGCCGCCACTGATAACGAAACCAACGATATCCAGCAAATCGGCAACGTTGAATTGGCCATTTACAGCGGCCAATTCACACGCGACGAGAGCGCCGGCGTGGATATAGTCATCGTCGGCGACGTCAACCAGACCCAGATGCACAAGTTCATAACTGAGCTGGAGGCCAAAGAGGGCAAAGAGATACGCTACGCCGTGATGCCGCTAGACGAGTATAAGTATCGGCTGCAAGTTAATGATCGTTTTTTGTCCAACGTGCTGGCCGCCAAGAAGCAAATCCTGATAGACAAGCACAATATGCTGACACCCAAACCCAAAGAGGCTAAAAATAGCAAAGAAAAGAAAGCGGTGGAGGCCTAAAGAGTGGAATTACAGTTTTACGGAGCCAACTGTTTAAGATTAGTTACTAAAAAAGCCAGACTGGTGGTGGATGACAACCTGGCCGATTTGGGCCAGAAGCCGGTCGCCAAAGCCGGTGATATTGCGCTGTTTACGGGCGTGTATTCACTGCCGGCCGCCGAAACCCAGCTGGTGATCGACCAGCCCGGTGAATACGAAGTCAGTGATGTCTCCATCAAAGGTATTGCGGCTAGGGCCTACATGGACGAAGAAGGCCAGCACAGTGCTACCATCTATCGGCTGGAAGCCGATGATATCCGTGTCGGCATCGTCGGTCACATTTTCCCACAGCTATCCGATGCCCAGCTGGAAGCCCTCGGCACAATTGATGTTTTGATTATCCCGGTTGGCAATAGCGGCTACACCATGGATGCCGTCGGTGCTCTCCACATTATCAAGGAAATTGAGCCCAAGCTGGTCATACCGACGCACTACGATGATAAGGGGCTGAAGTACCCCGTACCGCAAGCATCACTCGAAGAAGCCCTCAAAGGCCTGGCCATGGAGCCCAAAGAAACCGTACCGAAACTCAAAGTCAAACCGGCAGACCTGGCCGAAAATGCCGAACTCATCGTCTTAGAACGCCAGTAAGTATTATTTCTCGACAGTTTGCGGAGACGCGTTGGTGATAACACCTTGTTTCTTCAGTGTACGGATGTCTTGAGTACTCAACTTCATCTTCACTTTTTTGCCGTCAATAACCAGTCGCTTAGTCTGAAGATTAGGTTTCCAGACCTTGTTGGTCTTCTTCTGGGAAAAGGGCACATTATGACCGAATTGTTTGCCTTTGCCCGTTAAATCACTCTTTTGCATAGAGTGTCAGTCTACCTTTTATCTCTGTTAAAGTCAACTATCATGAGTATTGCTATACTTAACAAAGTATTTTATAATAATGCACCACGATGAACAGTATTGAAGTTTTGCGACAACGACAGCTGGGAGGCTGGGCTCCAGGTGATGAAGACGGCAATAAACTATATGCCGCCGTTGATGGCGGCGGTATGGCTGGAGTTGTGAGTTTAGGCGCTGTTCACCAACTTGGAGAAATGGGTCTACTCGAACATTTTGATGGGTTTGCCGGTAGCTCAGCCGGAAGTCTGAATGCAGCTTATGGAATAACTGGCCAAACCGCCGCAGGTCGTGATGTCTATGTCGATTATTTGCCTGACAATAAATTTATGAGCTGGCTTCATCCTTTTGGTATAACCATCTGCGACGGTGACTGGCCACTTGGTGTTTTGCCACTGCCATATGTCGATATGAGTGTTCTACGTAGTGCTATCACAAAGTTTCAGCCGCTCGATACCGAAAAATTAATACATGATCCCAGAGAGTTAGCAATTGGAATGTCAAACTTACAGGCTGCAATCCCAGAAGTTAGTACAAACCACGATGAGGAATTTAGAGATAAGCCCGAGCATATAGTCTACGACCTTCTGGCAGCGTCTAATTTACCGTTCGGATTAACTGGATTTAAGAGAGGTCAAGCACATTGGGATAGTAGTCTATTTTGGCCGAATACTGACTCAATCGCCAGAGAACGAGGAGCGACTCATATCATAAGCTTAGCAACTGGAAGCCAGCCAAAAAGAGTCACAAGTCCTGTACAAAAATTCGCTGACTATGCACAAGCTCGTTACTGTGAATATAAAGCTGGCGGATATTATTATGATGGCAATGGGGCGGGTAGAAATAGATCCTACGACGCTGCTCGCTACAGGGATTTTATAAAAGGCAGGTATGTACTGGATAAAACTATTGAGGTCGAAGACACCACTATAACCAGAATTTATCCTTCAGGAGATAAGCTGCCAGGACGGCAAACAAAAAACAAAAAACTTCTATCAAAAGGCTTTAACGCCGGGCGGAGTGGTGTAGTTGCTGCCATAAAACCAGTCTTTATCGAGCAACCGGCAACTGTCTCTTAAGCTACAGAAAGCTGTATACTTAAGTCTAATGAACTTAAGTGGTTCCGACATTGTCATTATCATTCCAGTGCTGTTGGTGGCGATGAGTACGCACGAAGCCATGCACGCCTTTGCCGGCTTCTGGCTGGGTGATGACACCGCCAAACGGGAAGGCCGCCTGAGCCTTAATCCCTTGCGTCATATTGACCCTGTTACCACCTTGTTGCTGCCGGTGGTTACTTTAGTTATCTTTGGTATACCGCTACTGGCCGCCAAGCCGGTGCCGTTTAACCCTAACCGCGTGCGTTTTGACGAATACGGCGCCGCTCTGGTAGGCCTAGCCGGACCGTTGACCAATCTATTCCTAGCGGTGTTGGCAGCTGTATTCTTGGGTGGCATTGGTGGACAATTAGGCGCCGGCTTTGTACATGTGGCCAGAATCTTTATCTACCTTAATATCGCCTTATTTGTCTTTAATATGATTCCGTTCCCACCGCTGGATGGATCGCGCCTTATCTATGCTTTGGCGCCGGAGCCAGTGCAGCGAGTCATGTATCAGATTGAGTCTGGCGGTATTATGACCATACTTATCTTCCTGATGATATTTTTGTCCACCGGTTTGGGTAATATTATCGTGAATTTAGACCAAAGCCTGTTCCACTTTTTGGTCAGGTAGTATAATAGAGCCTGGCTGGGATAACCAACCAAATGATAATCTCAATAGTTATCATTTAGGGAGTTCAATATTTGTGGCAACCGAGGTTGACACGTGCGAGCACCCACCTGGCTTACGGCAGGTTATCATGTTGGTCTTTCAGCCCAAAAAAAGCTCGAGCAAACTCGAGCTTTTTTAATGGTCGGGGTGACAGGACTTGAACCTGCGACCTCACGGCCCCCAGCCGTACGCGCTACCAACTGCGCCACACCCCGACAACTAAGTTATTCTATCTTAGCAATGGCTAAATGGTAAGTATTCGAAGCTGTAGGTTACAATAGGCAGGTGAAAACCTTAAAACTCGATCATGATTTGGCTCAGCAGGTGTTGAGTGGCGATAAGCGCACCACGTGGCGCTTGAGAGACGATAAAAACCTCAGTGTTGGCGATGACGTTGAACTAGTAGATAAGGTTAATAGCAACGAAACCCAGACCTGGCAGGTTATCGGCTTGGCGACGATTGATCAGATTACCGAGAAGCGGTTGGGACAGGTAACTAAAGAGGACTTTGAGAAGCATGAAGTCTATCCCTCCAATGAGGCAATGTACCAGACTTACCAAAAATACTACGGCCCGGAAGTCAGCCCAGACACACCCGTCAAAATTGTGCGCTTCTCGTTCACAGCCTATCCCGAATCTAAACCGTTCCTGGCAGCCGTGGCTGAAGGCGGTGTTAAAATCGACCAATTAAAATTGTATACAGACGGTGGTTCGCGCGGTAACCCGGGCCCCTCGGCTAGCGGCTACGTGCTTATGGATATGGCCGACAACGTTGTAAAAAAAGCTGGAGTTTACCTCGGTATAACTACTAATAATCAGGCTGAGTACCAAGCTTTGAAGTTCGGTCTGCAGGAGGCTCGCAAGATGCACGTGCAGTCAGTAGATGTCTACATGGACAGCGAATTGGTCATTAAGCAGATGAAGGGAATCTATAAAGTTAAAAACCGTGAGCTTTGGCCAATTCACGATGCCATCAAGCAGCTGGTAACATCATTTAAAAAAGTAACTTTCACACACGTACCACGCGAATTGAATAAATTAGCTGATGCCGAGGTCAATGAGACATTGGATGCAGCCGCCAACAGCGGAAAATAATTCCGTTTATGTTATAATAACACCTGCCAGATTATCGACTGGTCGCGATACCCTAAAGGTATCGAGGAAAGTCCGGGCAGCTCAGGAATGAGACAGTTGCTAACGGCAACCAAGGGCAACCTTAGGGAAAGTGCCACAGAAACAAAACCGCCCCTCACCTTTTCTGGGTGAAGCAGTCTGCAATCAGATTGTGGAATCGCCACGAAAAGGTGAGGGGTAAGGGTGAAAAGAGCGGGGTAAGAGCCCGCAGTCCGCCAGAGTGATTTGGCGGAGTGGTAAACCCTGTCTGCTGCAAGGAGATATGCTCCGTTACGGTATTCCTGCCGGAGCCTGTCACAAGAACCGCTCGAGCCATAAGGCAACGTATGGCCTAGATAGATGACCAGTTACCCGTCTTTGGCGGGGAACAGAACCCGGCTTATAGATAATCTGGCACTTAAGAAGCCCCGCGAGGGGCTTTTTAAATTGCTGGTGCTTGCAGATTGAAAGGCGAGCCACTAAAGTGGCATGGGTAAATGTAGGAGGGGTAAATGGCTGAAGTATTGATCGCGGGCGTAACTGGCGGGCGGGAACACGCTCTAGGGCAGGCATTATCAAATGGTGGTGAAAATAGAATTGAGTTTTCGCACGGCAATCCCGGTACAGCCGAGGTTGGCGTGAATCTCGGCCTTGGTTCAGTGGCCGAAATAGTAGATTATGCTTCGCGGGTGGAGCCAGATTTAGTCGTAGTTGGGCCGGAAGCACCACTGGTGGACGGTATAGCTGACCAGTTACGCCCGAAGGGCATTCGCGTCTTTGGCCCAGGGGCAGAAGGCGCCAGACTAGAATCCAGTAAGGCCTGGGCCGTTAATTTCATGCGTCAGTATGGTATCCGTCATCCGGAATCAGTCGTCGCCCAGAATCTCAGCGAAGCTCTCGAATATGCTGATACGCATGATCCCTCTGAATATGTAATAAAAGCCGATGGGTTATGTGGTGGTAAGGGTGTCCTATTGCCGGATGACTGGCAAGAGGCCCAGGATGTTATTCACGGCATGATGAGCGGCGTTTTATTCGGCGAAGCAGGTAAAATAGCTGTCCTAGCCAGTCGCCGTAAAGGTCCGGAGATTTCAGCTTTCTTGGTAGCTGACGGCAAGCAAACTAAATTGGTCGGCTTAGCGCAAGATCACAAACGTCTAAAAGATAATGATGAGGGACCGAATACGGGCGGTATGGGCGCTTATAGCCCGGTACCATTTACGACTCCGGAGCTTATAGACGACATCATGGAAATAGGCGATAGGACGGTCTATGGTCTGCAAGACAGAGGCGTAGATTACAGAGGCGTAATTTACCTCGGATTGATGTTGGACGAAGAATTAGACGACAAGCCCACCATGATTGAATACAATGTTCGATTTGGCGATCCTGAGACTCAACCATTGGTTTCGCGTTGGCAGAAAGCCGGGGTTGATGTCTACAATCTACTACACGCGGCAGCGGTCGGGAGTTTAGAACGGGATACCTCCGATGACTCGGTTTACGATATAGAATTCAGTGCTTTAACGGTCTGTCTGGCGGCTGGCGGCTATCCGGTTTCGCCGCGCAAGGGTGACATCATCCACGGCGTGGGTCCAGACATAACTTACGAAAACGTCTTAGTGCATCATGGTGGTACACAAATCAAAGATGGTCGCTTGGTTACGTCCGGGGGCCGGGTTCTGTACGTTACCGGTGTCGGCGACAATATCGACGAAGCTGCCGCTCATGCCTACGCCGCTATAGGCGAAGACGGCATTTATTTTGCAGATATGCAGTATCGGACAGACATCGGCCACCAGGCCCGCAGCTAAGTTTTTTACTTGAAACGGGCCCAGAGTAGTGCTAAACATGGATGACATGGAAAGAAGTCCTGATAGCGTGGAATGGGAAGATCAACTGATATGGTGGGGAGTGACAGCCGGCCTATATTTTGCTGTTATCAGCGCCCGCACTGAGTATGATGCGGTTATTAGGGCTCTAGAGGAGCGTAAAAAAGCCCGATTACCTGAATTTAATATGGCTTGGGCTACAGCTTATCCACCAAACATACAGACTGAGCTGAATGAAGTACTGCCTGAAGGTACTGAGGTATTCACTATAGAAACTGGTCAGCAGTATTTGCATCCAGAGTTACTTATCGATGAGTTAAGAGCAAAAAGCTCTATTTCTTAGCGGTCTTGACGACGGCGGTGAAAGCTTTGGGCTCGTTGACTGCCAGTTCGGCCAGTATCTTGCGATCTAAGGTTACATTGGCCTTCTTGAGACCAGCCATCAGCCGGGAGTAGGTGGTGCCATTCAGACGGGCAGCAGCGTTGATGCGAGCATTCCAGAGCTGGCGGAAGGTCCGCTTGCGCGTCCGACGGTCGCGGGTAGCATTCTCCAGTGATTTAACAATCGCTTGCTTGCCGCGCTTGATACTTGAACGATTAGACCGCGTAAAGCCCTTAGTGGCCTTGCGAATCTTTTGATGTCGTTTATGGGCGGTGACGCCGCGTTTAACGCGCATGCTTAGACTCCCAGCTGCTGTTTAACGTTCTTAGCAGTCTTACCGGTGAGCTGGGAAGAACCGGCCATGCGACGCTTGCGCGCGGCGCTTTTCTTCTGTAAAAAGTGGCTGCGGTTAACGTGGCCGTGCATCAGCTTGCCGGTCTTGGTTACTTTGATGCGGTCTTTGGCGCCGCTATGCGTTTTTAGCTTTGGCATGGTTAGAACTCCTTATGACGAAATGTAGTTGTTTGCCGAGCATCTGTGGTTGGCTGTCGACGGCGATGTTGTCGCCGAAGCGTTCGATGAGCCGATCAGCCAGTTTGAAACCCAGGTCGCGATGGGCCATTTCCCGGCCACGGTAGACGATTGTCATCTTGACCTTGTGGCCGCTGCTCAGGAATTCGTTGACCTTCTTGAGCTTGGTCTCCATGTCGTGCTCGCCGATTTTGAGACCGAAGCGCATCTGCTTCATGTCGGGGCTCTTGGCGCTGCGCTTACTCTTTTGGAGCTGCTTGGTGCGCTGGTAATTGTATTTGCCCCAATCAACGATTTTGGCGACCGGCGGGTTGGCTTCGGGTGAGATTTCGGCCAGGTCCAGTTCGGCTTCTTTGGCTGCTGCCAAGGCCTCTGCACGCGACAACACGCCTAACTGACGGCCGTCTTCACCGATTACACGTAGCTCTGAAGCCCGAATAGCTTCATTCAGGCGCACCGGCTTAGTGATACAACTATCTCCTTACTTCACTGTTAAAGTTACACGTCATTCTAACAGATAGCTTAAGAGAGTTCAACACCTAACTACAGAGAAACGACGGGACGTCTGTATTGCAGGGCTTCGGCGATGTGAGCTGTTTCAATCGTGTCGGAATCTGACAAGTCAGCGATGGTGCGGGCTACCTTGATAGAACGCATATAGTTGCGAGCCGACAATTGCAATTGATCAGCCGCTTGATTAAGCAACTGCTGAGCGGTTGCCGTCAGACCACTTAGTTGTTTGATATCCCGGTTAGTGAGCGTGCCATTGGTCTTGGTGCCACCTAGACGCCTTAGTTGCCGCTGCCGAGCCCGTTGGACCCGCTGGGCCACCTGTTGGCTGGATTCTTCACCGGAATGCTGGCTGAGCAATTTCTGGTGCGGGACCTCATCGACATCGACGTACATATCAATCCGGTCCAGAATCGGGCCGCTCAAGCGCCGCTGGTACTTCACGATCTGTGTCGGCAAGCATTGGCAGGCTTTGGAGGTACCGTAATAACCGCACGGGCAGGGGTTGGCTGTGGCTACCAGGATGAAATCGGCCGGATAGGTCACACTTTCGCGAGCCCGCGCAACGCTGATGACACGGTCTTCCAGAGGTTGGCGTAGGGCTTCCAGGCTGGAACGACTAAACTCTGGCAGTTCGTCAAAAAATAGCACGCCGCGGTGGCTGAGGCTGATCTCGCCAGGCTTAGGCTTTTGGCCGCCACCAATAATGGCGATATCACTGGCCGAATGGTGCGGCGAGCGGAACGGCCGCTCAGTGATAATGGTTTCATAACTAGGGGCACTTAGGCTGTGCAAGTGACTGACTTCCAATATTTCTTCGTGACTCAGCGGGGGTAGGATGCTGGGCATGGCCTTGGCCAGCATACTTTTGCCGGTACCCGGCGGGCCGTTTAGCAGGACATTGTGGCCGCCAGCGGCGGCAATCTCCAGAGCTCGCTTAGCTCGCGCCTGACCAATCACATCACTGAAATCGGTACCACCCACAGACCGTCGTGTATGGAGTTGCACCTGACCGGCCCCAGTTTTAATTCGCTTGATCGGTACAGTCTGGGTTATGTCGAGGTAAAACTCCCGCAAGTCGTGTAGCGGGATTAGGGTCAGGTTTGGGATAAGCTTGGCCTGGGGCAGATTGGCGGCTGGAATGTAGCACTGAGAGTAACCTAGGTCACGGGCATTAAGCAATTTGCCAATCAGCCCGCGGACTGGCCGGATAGTACCATCTAACCCCAGTTCGCCGATCACAATATGGCCAGCCGGCAAGTCACCTTGACCACTGCTGGTCAAGATGGCTGCCGCTAGCGCCACATCAAAAGCGGCACCTTCTTTGGGCAGGTCAGCTGGCGCCAGGTTAAGAGTGATACGCTTGCGCGGCATTTCCAACTTAACAGAGGTGAAGGCGCTGCGTAGTCTTTCTTTGGCCTGATCGACGGCCTTATTGCCCAGACCGACAATGATGATATTAGGGAGACCATTAGAAATGTGGCATTCCACTTCAGCAATCACCCCACCGAGTCCGGTTTCAACGATGCTGCGTACCTTAACTCCCATAGACGTTTGTAATTGTAACTAAAAGCACCCATGGCTTGCTACTAACGCTTATTTGGGCTACGCTACCAATCGAAAAAGTCTGTCAGAAATCAAAAATCCGCTTCTATGAGCGGATTTTTGATGTGTTGGTTTGGGTATTTTTAGTTTGTCGTTTTGGTTTTAGGACTGTTTAGTTTTTCATGGAACAACCGCTTGCGAGAAGCGGTTGTTACAGATGTCTTTTTGTTTTTGAGCACTTTTTTTATTCAAGTGCTAGACTCATCTTAACGACCCCTCAAGGCCCTGTCAATAACGATTATGTTAAATTTTTCACAAACCTGTGCATAACTTTCCTAGTTCTTGGAAGCAAGAACCAACTTGTTCCATTTTTGGATCGCCAAAAACGGAACCCAAAAAGCGACAGGCGACTGAGAAACATGATTGCCTAACCAGCCAGCTAGCTCGCGTGCCGCAAAGGACTCCTTGCAGTCGGCCCAGCTCTTTTTATCCATCAGAATCGAGTTGGGCTGGCTTTGCGACAATGACTCACTCGCCAGCTGAGGCCAGGCATCAGTTTCTCAGAGCCTGATTTGCTAGCTAGGCTTCAATTAGCTTTTTAAATACCTCCTCGTCCATTAACTGAATCCTGGCGTCTATTGTTTCTTCTGGTGTGAGCCGCGAAAAAACGGCAATTCCCAGGTTAGTAGCGCATAGCCCTAAGCCTACCCAAATTCGGTTATTGCGTCTGGTCATGATCTCGGTTCGGTCATTTACAGGGAAGCATAGTGACCATAACTCTAAAGATGGCACATCTAGCGTTACAGTCTGCCAGAATTCATTTTCCCCGAGTATATCGCCAAGCACACCAGTAACGACTTTGCTTGCAATTACTTCAGGAACTAAGAGTCGCTTTACTTCTACGCTGAGTTTGCGCCAGTCTTCTGGTTTTTCGAACCACCCTTTGCGGACATTACAACCACTATTTGGGGACGGTTCTCCTGTTGCCACAACTAGCCGTTCGTCCCACGGATCAACCCACTCAGTAATGCGCTCGCAGGTCGCGAGCTTATCCAATATCTCACTCATTTCTAAACTCCAAATTAAGTTAACTTTAGCTAAAGAGGACTAAAGTTGTGGTCAGCGGTCGGTGGAGTTGTAGTAGGGCGTCGCCATAGTGAACTTATTATAACAGGCGAGGCAATGAAACAGTCTGAATTAACCACTAAAGCCGGAACTATATTAAAAATACAACGAGTTTAACACCACAAAAACACGACAACACGAATATATAACAGAGACTAGTTGTATAGAATACAATGAATATATGTTGACTTTTTTGTGTTGTTGCAGTAGGCTAGCAACGTAAGCTTTTAAAACAAAAACCTTACAAAATCTCTTCAAAAGGGAGGAGAAAACAGCGCGATAGCGCCGCCTAAAGCGGCCTAGAGCGGTCAGTCTAAGCCACTGGATGGTAAGCGCTATACATTAATTTTTTATGAGCGGATTTACCATCCTTGGCTCCTTTTAGTATTAAGAATATTTGAATAAATAAGCAGCCTTAGCTTTGCAACCATTAGCCGGACTGAGTACTATTAAGCAGTGAAATATATTGTCTCTTTGAAACGGTTCGGGTGGGTGATAAGCGTTTATCTAGTGCTATTGCTCGTACTTATTACCACCGATCCTTTCCATTCACCGCTGCTTGTGGTGATAGTGCCGTTCGGGCTGATTTTCCTGGCTCTTTTTATGACCTTTAACAGCCTGATGAGAGGCTGGGCGGAGCACCACCGGCTGACACCCAAAAAGCGCCTCTTAATAGCCGCCGGTGCCGCGTGGCTGCCTGTCATGTTACTTATATTGCGCTCGATTGATCAGCTGACAGGCCGGGATGCCTTCATCTTGGGTATTTTTGTGCTGGCTCTGTTGGTTTACATTAGCCGTACCAACTTTGGCCGTGCCTAAACCGCTTACATCGGTCTGCTCTACCTGATATAATACCTAGAAGTTATGTCACCCACGTCACCAGACAATCAGTCAGGTTTTGAGTTGCCCAAGCCCGCCATAAACGAGGCGTTGCCGCCTGTGCCAGCCCCCGAAGCAGCAGCACAACTCAGAGCCGAGGAACAAAGCCGCCAGGCCGAACTGCCTGGTAGTAGTTTGCCGCCGATACCAGTACCGCCGCCGGCCACCGGTCAAGCGCCAGCCGTGGCACCAGGGGCGGCTAGCCCGGTTCCAGCTGGACCAACTACCACTAGCTCGCCGGCCATGGCCGATGATGTCGATCTTATAGAGAAAGAATGGGTGGACAAGGCTAAAGCAATTGTCGATCATACCAGAGAAGATCCGCACCAACAGAACAAGCAACTCAACGAATTCAAAGCCGATTACCTAAAGAAGCGTTACGGCAAAGAAGTTCGCTTAACTGACGAGTAAGATTTATGAATGTTTTTTTAATAGTCGCCTTCAGTTTGCTCGGCCTGATGGTCATAGTCGGGTTGGTTATCTACTTCCATTCGCGCAAGTTGCTGCGTGAGCAAAAGAACTTCGAGCGTGGCCTCAAGATGGTGCCATTACTCATACACCTGCCGCCGACCAGTGAGGATACTGAACTAGCCGGACGCGACGTCCGCGACTTGGTTGACGAGAACATTAGCAAAGCCCAGGTTATCTACAATATTATCGCCAGCACGCTCCAGAAGGGCTTTAAAAGTCGTTTTTATGGTCAACGGCACTTCGGCTTTGAGATTGTCGGTTCACGCGGTTTCGTGCACTACTATGCGGCGGTACCCGTCGCCCTGGTCGAGGTCGTCAAACAGGCCGTGGTCAGCGCCTACCCGGCGGCTCGCTTAGAAGAAGTCGCTGAGCACAACATCTTCAGCCCGGTCGGCAAAATCAGCGGCACCATCGGCGGTGAATTAACCCTCAAGGAAAACTTTGCCTATCCGATAGCCACCTATCAGGACCTCAAGCGTGACGCTATGCAATCACTCCTCAATGCGTTATCAACTCTAGATAAAGAAGACGGCGCCGGCATTCAAATCTTGATGCGACCCGCCGAGGCCGGCTGGCGCAAAAAAGCGTCCCTAGTGGCCGGCAAGAAACGCAAGGGCAAGGATAGCAAGAAGGGCATTGATCGAGGCATCGGCGCCGCCCGGCAGTTATTCACGGCCATCAATAAACCGCCCGAACACAAGGACGGCAGCAGCGACAAGCCGGAACTTTCTAGCATGGAACAATCCATCCTGGACGCCATTGACGACAAGACCCGCCACCCCGGCTATGAAGTCTTAATTAGGGTAGTAGCCAGCTCTAATATTTCACAGCGCGCGCAGGCGATTCTTAATAACATTGTGGCCAGCTTTGCGTTGTTCGACGCGCCTGGCAAGAACGGCTTCAAGTACTCGCCCAGCAAGGATATTGAGAGCTTCGTAACGGCCTATATATTGCGCTTTTTCCCACCCGAGAATAACCAGAGCGTGCTCAATTCGGTGGAACTGGCCACCTTATTCCACTTTCCGGACCAGCGCAATATTCCAACGTCGCAGCTGGAACGCCAGGCCTCCAAGCAGGTGGATGGCCCGCGCAACATTCCCGAGGACGGTATTTTGCTGGGCTACAACGTCTTCCGCGGCGTCAAAAAGCCGATTCGTCTGAGCGAGAACGACCGCCGTCGCCACGTCTACGCCGTCGGTCAGACCGGTACCGGTAAGTCGACATTCTTAGAGAACATGGCTCTGCAGGATATGCTGGCCGGCCGCGGCTTTGCCTTCATTGACCCGCACGGCGATGCCGCCGAGCGCTTGCTGTCCATGGTGCCGAAGGAGCGCACTGAGGACGTTATCTACTTCAGCCCGGCTGACATGGACTACCCGCTGGGGCTTAATTTATTTGAATTCTACACGCCGGACCAGCGCGACTTTTTGATCCAGGAAGCCATCAACATGCTCTACAAGTTGTACGACCCACAACACCAGGGCATCATCGGTCCGCGCTACGAACACTGGTTTAGAAACGCCGCTTTGACTGTCATGGCCAACCCGGAGGGCGGCACCTTTATCGATATTCCAAAAGTATTCACGGACAAGCAGTACGAGCGCCAGCTCAAGGCGCACGTAACTGACCAGACCGTGCTGGACTTCTGGAACAAGGAAATGGCCCAGACCAGCGACTACCATAAGAGTGAAGTCCTCGGTTGGTTTGTCAGTAAGTTCGGCGCTTTCTTGTCCAACGAAATGATGCGCAATATCATCGGCCAAAGTAAGAGCGCCTTTAACCTGCGCGAAGTCATGGACGATGGTAAAATCCTGCTGGTTAATCTTAGTAAGGGGCGTTCCGGCGAGCTAAACTCCAAGCTGCTGGGCATGATTTTTGTGATGAAGTTCCAGGCGGCCGCCATGAGCCGTGCTAATATCGGCGATCAAGAGGACCGCCGCGACTTCTCGCTGTACGTCGACGAGTTCCAGAACTTCTCGACCGACTCATTTGCCGATATCCTAAGCGAGGCCCGTAAGTACGGCCTGAATCTGATTGTTGCCAACCAGTTTACGACCCAGTTGACTGATGAAATCCGCGACGCTGTCTTTGGTAACGTCGGTTCCATCGTTTCATTCCGAGTCGGCACCACGGACGCCGAATTCTTGGCCAAGCAGTTTGCACCGGTCTTTGACATCGACGATTTACAGCGTATTCCCAACTACAATACGGTCGCCCGCATGCTGATTGGCGGCGTGCCGGCCCAGCCGTTCAGTATGGCCATTATGCCGCCGCTCGGTACACCCAACAAGCAACTAGGACAAGCCCTTAAACAGTTGTCGGCCGCCAAGTTTGGCCGGCCCAAAGCGATCGTCGCTAAGGAAATTTTTGAACGGCTCAAAACGCCTGATCTGCCGCCAGCCTTTGGTTCACCATATGGCGCCCCCAGTTCACCTAACGCCTTTCCGGCTCGTACGCCAGCCGCTCCAGCGCCTGCTGGTCCAGCCGCCGCCGGCAGTGGTTCGTCTTTCTTGGATGAATGGTTGGCTAAGCGTCGGGCCACGCCACCGGCGGCTGGCCGTCCGGTCGGCTCGCCACCACCGAGCCCGTTTGGGCCTTCTACGGCCGCTTTGCCCAGTCAGCCGCCGCGTTCACCATTTGATCCGCCAGCGGCGTCTGTACCAGTGCCTACGGCCGCCTCACGCTTTGCCACGCCGCCTTCGGCCTTACCAACACCCAGCCTGGCGCCGAGCCCGGCCGCTCCAGCTTCGAACATTTCTAGTGATAAAATCGAGAAACAAGAGATATCGACTATCGCTCAAGAGCTCAAACAAAACCTGGAGAGCGCCCCGGTGCCAGCGGCAAATAAATCGTCCGGCGAAATCGAACTAAATACCGATAAAGCTGCCAGCGAGGATACGATTTTCATTGACCAGGAAGGTGGCCTACACCTGCGTGATGATGAGGCTGAGACTACGGATTCAAGCGCGGCGTCGCCGGAGCAGCCACAGACCAAACTCGAGGACCAAGCCGACAGCAAAACCACCGACAAATAGAACGAACATCAATAGATAGTTGTAGCCAAAACCATAGTGTTTGGCTAAGTACAAGGATAGGCTGCTGCCGAGTAAAGCGAAAAAGCTGCCGAACAGCAGGCCAGAGGGGCGGGCCACCGTTTTGGCGCCAGCTTCGCTGATAGCCTGCACGGTCGGTTGGTGAATGGCTTTACTGAGTACGCGGTTGGGGGCTGATAAATGGCGCCGGACGCGAGCCAGCGTACGGTTGAGGGCAATGCTTTTCAGTTCATGGTTAACGAACAGCGGCTGCTCGTTACGGTGCGTGCCACTTTCAACCTTAACGTCTTCTTGGCTCTTAGCCTGTTGCTCAACCACCCGCTTGGCCTGTTCTAAGGCCTCGTGCTGCTTGTGTTGCTCGTGTTCGACAGACACTTCGGCTTGCCGTGGTTCAGCCTCTTGGCCGGCCTCGTGTTTGGGCTGATGTTCTACATTGTGCAAACGTTCAGTCATTACAATCCTCCTGTCGCCGCGTAATCGTTGCGGACGATATCAATTTCTTCACTCAACAGACGGGAACGGGCAAAGAAGTAGCCGACAACGATGGTTAACGACATGATGGCGATGACGCTGGTGCCCGGACCGGTATTGACTAGCTTGCCATTGACCGTTTGGGTGACGGTAATGATGTCGCCTGGTAGGGTAATGGTAACGGTGTCGCCATAGATATTCACCATGCGATGGTCAAAGTGGTTGGGGTCGCTGGTGGCCGGCAGGGTATCGGGGATAGGATCCTTAATTTTGACAGTCAGTTTATGGGTGACGGTTTGGCCCGGCTGCATATCGACGGCTGGCCAACTGACGACCTGGTACTTGTCGATGGTGCCGCCATGATAGTCAGTAACATCGGCGTAGTCCAAAATGTCGCTGATACTTTCCTGGATGGCGTATTGGGGTACAGTAACCGAAGCGGTGTTTTTAAGAGTTAGTGTGTACTCAATGGTTTCACCGGCGTGAGCTTGTTGGCCGTTGGCGTTGCTGCCGCCACGGCTGATATTCTTGGCGCTTTTATGCGGCACTAAGCAGTCTGTTAGGTGCTCGCTGCTAGTAGTTTGGTCGCAAGGTTTTTTAGTCGGGGTTTCGGCAATCGTAATCTTAGTCTGGCAAGTAAGTGTTTGCGCGACAGTCGTGGTGGCCGTATTTTGGACCGATACATCAATGGTAACAGTAACGGTGTAGGTGCCGGCCTTGCTATAGACGTGGTCGGCCACAGTGGTGTTGACCGCATTGGTGATGACGTCGTTCGGGGTATTATCGCCAAAATTAAAGGTGAACTTCTTAACAGTGTAATTGTTGCCCGAAGTGTTAGCTACGAAGCTGTAGGCGCGATGGGTGAGGTCAATCGCTCGCAGGCCGCTGCAAGTGGCGCTACCAGGCGTAAAGGGCGGTGGCGTGGTGCAGGTGCCAAGCGTGACGGTCTTAGTGCCAATCAAAGGGTTGACGTTGTTTTTGTTGCCATTGGCATCAATACCAATAGCATAGGCATCGATGCGGTGCGAACTGCTATTTTTTATACTCGCCGGCGTCGCTATCGAATAGCCGTGACTATTGCCGGCGCCCGGGAAGGCGGCCCCCACATCCGGCCGGGAAACGTTGGCTTGTGTGATAGCCGCCCCCTGGCCGTCTATGTAAATGTGTACTTCTAAAGTAGCGCTTGGTAAATCTTGGTCAAAGGCCCAGCCGGCAATTTTGGTGCAGTTGACGACGTCCAAGTAACCCAGTGAAGGCTTATCGACTGGTGTAGATACGGTTGGCGGTGGTGCTGGTGTCGCCGGCGCCGACGGCAAACCGACCGTTACCAGGTTGCCGCAATCATACAGAATCCAGAAATCCATATTGTTGTTCTTGGAAGCGTGGCCGTGCAAGGCGTGCCACGGGTTACCCGGCCATCCCCACAACGAGCGCATGTATAACGGGTTGCCACCGTTGACACCAGGAATATCAGTAATGGGTGTTTCGTTTGGTTGCGGGAAATCGTGACGACCCATCGACATCAGCCCATCGTTATAATCGTGCGAATTTATCCAGACTTCGTCGGCCTTGCCATAGTCTAGGTCCTGGCACTGAATGCCGTAGTGGGCTAGGATGGCGCCAAAATCTTCGCCGTTCGGACCACCATTCAAACAGTGCAAAACAGCGTGGCCTTGCTCGGTGAAACCGCCGTAGATCAGGTCATTACCAGATGGTGTCGCCAAGATATGCCGTGGCGGCGAGATGGCCGCAAATAGCTGTACTAGCATAGCCAATAGCAGCAGGAAAAAGCCGAGCCGCCGGACAGACGTTTCTTTCTTCAACCGCTTGGCATAAAAGGATACCTGGCCAATCAGGCTGGGGTTAAATGGCAGGTTAGCTAATAATTTGTTCAGCATATTGTTGATTTTATTTTTGTTAAGCTATAGTGCTTGCGTTTATTAAACCACTAAAGCATGTGTTCATACAAGGGTTTTATACTTGGCAAGAACAGATTGATGAGCTATAATAGTAGCAACGATATGGTGGTAACGTCTAATTAAGAGGGTAGTGTAGGCAGTGGCTCAAACAAAGGCTTCAAAAGGTTATAGTGCCGAGCAAATCCAGGTCCTGGAGGGCCTCGAACCGGTCCGCAAACGACCGGGTATGTATATTGGCGGCACCGGTATTGAAGGCCTGCACCACTTGGTCTGGGAACTCGTTGATAACGGTATCGATGAAGCTCTGGCCGGCCACGCCAACGAGGTAACCGTCACCATTCACGAGGATAGCAGTGTAACCGTATGGGATAACGGACGCGGTATCCCGACCGACATCCACCCTAAGACTAAGAAAAGCACTGTTGAAACAGTCTTAACCGTACTGCACGCCGGCGGTAAGTTCGGCAGCAGCGGCTACAAAGTGTCCGGCGGTCTGCATGGGGTTGGTGTTAGTGTGGTGAACGCCCTGGCCACCAAGTTACTGGTCACCGTCCATCGTGATGGCAAGCTGTACACCCAGGAATACGCCCGTGGCGTACCCTTGGCTGATCTTAAAATGGCCGGCAAAAGCGATAAGACCGGCACCGAAATCACTTTCTGGGCCGATGACACCATCTTTGAAGTGATTGAATTTAGTTATGACACCATTCTCGACCGTCTACGCCACCAAGCCTACCTGACAAAGGGTGTTCGGACGTCTCTACACGACGAACGCACTGGCCAGCGCTACAGTTTTTACTTCGAGGGCGGCATTCGTTCCTACGTCAAACACCTGAATCTCGGTAAGGAAGTTGTTGATGAGGATGTTTTCTACGTCGATAAAGTCGTTAAAGATTCCCAGGTCGAAATCGCCCTGCAGTACGCCGACAACTTTACCGAGACCATTAAGGCTTTTGCCAACAACGTCTTCAACCCCGATGGCGGCACTCATCTAACTGGCTTCAAAGCGGCCCTGACCCGCGTCATTAACGATTACGCCCGCAAAAACGGCATGATTAAAGAGAAGGAAGAAAACCTCAGCGGCGAAGACACCCGCGAAGGTCTGACTGCCGTTATTTTGGTCAAGCTGCCGGACCCGCAGTTCGAGGGCCAGACCAAGAACAAGCTTGGTAACCCCGAGGTCCGCGGCTACGTCGAGCAGGTTTTAAGCGAATACCTCAACTATTATCTCGAAGAGCACCCCAACATTGCCCGCAAAATCGTCGGCAAGGCGCTATTGTCAGCCCGCGCCCGCAAGGCGGCCCGCGCGGCCCGCGAGAACATTATCCGTAAAGGTGTCTTGGAAGGCTCCGGTTTGCCAGGTAAGCTGGCCGATTGTTCGTCCCGCAACCCGGCTGACTCAGAACTGTATATCGTTGAGGGTGATTCAGCCGGCGGCTCGGCCAAGGGTGGCCGCGACAGTAAGACCCAGGCCATTCTGCCGTTGCGCGGCAAGGTCTTAAACGTCGAACGGGCCCGCTTGGACCGCATGCTCGGCAACAATGAAATCGTGAC
>CAZVBA010000010.1:0-22765 GCA_964625325.1 uncultured Candidatus Saccharibacteria bacterium
TAGTACGGTAACCAGATTGCCGGCAAAACAAGTTTGCCCGACAATCTTTGTTACCTTACTAAGCCGTCTCCTCTCAAATTCGCGAATCCTCTCGCGAATTTGTAGTGGGCCACATCAACAGGGGTAAATATAGCACGTTTTATCTCTGTTGGCGAGATTTACGAACGGTCTTTGCTATATTTAACACATGAATGAGCCAATCCTGGGTGCCAACGATCCTTTATTAGTATTCATTGGGCCGTCTGGCGCTGGTAAGACGACAATTGTGCATGAGCTGGTGAAACGGGGCATTATAGAACTGACGCCGACCTGGACAGACCGGCCAAAACGTCCTGAAGAAACGGCTCGCGAGCACGTGTTTGTTACAGGGGCTGAATTTACGCGTCTGGAGCAAGCCGGCTTTTTTGTCGACGAACCCATGACCTTTTTCGGCTTGCCTTATCGCTACGGTTTACCGGCAATCAAACAGCCGGCCAATGGCAAAGTGCCGGCCTTTATGGGCCGCGTCATAATGGTGCCACGGTTGGACCTGGTTTATCCGGGGCGGACGATTTATCAGATTGAAAGCGACAAGGCGATTGTCCAACAGCGCCTGTCAGTGCGGGGCGATACGGCCGGCTTGGGCACCCGCTTCACTGACTATGACCGTGAAACCGAAGCCGGTCGGCGAGTGGCCAAACGCATTTTCGTAAACAACAGCCAGCTTGGTCCGCTTATCGAAAAAATTACGGCTGCCATTACCGAAGATTTTAAGAATTAAGCTATAATAACTGCAAATGCCGCAGCAATTAATTTCTTGGTTAATAACCCGCATGGAATGGGTCTATGGCTTTGTTGTCAATGACCTGGGCTTGTCGTCCAAAATCGGCTACGCCGTAATAATCCTGCTCATCGGTGTGTTCTTCTATGACTTGTACGACATTTACAAACACCGCAACACTGGCACTGAAGCGTTAGTTTGGTTGCTTATTGTACTGATAGCGCCACTAGGCACTCTAATCTACCTGGCACTCGGCTGGGCCCACATCCGGCAGGCCCCGGTGATCGCACCGCAGCCAGTCGCAACACCTCTTGATAATCAATCACCCGCCCCCAATGTGGTCATGGGCGCCAGCGGCAAAGCTACTAAAAGAACTGCCACAACACTCGGTACTATAGTCGGCGGTATTGCCTTAGCAGCCGGCGCCATCATGGTCGTCTTCTTTGTCTTTATTGGTATTGCCATGATCCAGTGCGCCAACGACCCCAAGTGCATGTAAGTGATATCGTGAGTTTAGACAGCATCTTTGAAAAAGTTTTCCGGATGTTGCGTTGGCGGACGGCCATGATGCTGCTTTTGTTTGCGGCCATCGGCGACGTGGCGACAAAGTCCAGCGCTAATACCTATAAACCCCAGCTGTTAATCGTAGCGATAGTGTTGGCCGGCTGGTACATTTTCAGCACCTCGGTCAATGACATATCTGACGAGGAAATCGATAAAATCAACCTGGCTGGCAACAAAGAGCGGCCGCTGGCCAATCACCAAGTCAGTCGTGCCTACCTGGGGCGGTTGGCGACTGTGGCCGCCGCGTTGGCAACGGTTGCCGCTCTGTTTATTAGCCCGGTAGCAGCTATCATGACAGCGGCGGCTCTATTGCTCAGTTATATCTATTCTTTTCCGCCCATCCGTTTGGCTAAACGCGGTATTTTAGCGCCGTTGAGCCTACCCATCGGCTATATTCTGTTTCCGCTGCTACTGACAGTGCAAGTTAACAAGGGAGCATTGAACGGCAACTATCTGTTGCTGGGCGCAGCCTTGTACGTCAGTTTTATCGGCCGCATAATCCTGAAAGATTTTCGAGACGTCAAAGGCGATAGTCAATTTGGTAAGCGTACCTTTATCGTCCGGCATGGCGGGCCAGCGACCTGTCTGGTTTCGGCACTGGCGTGGCTGGTCGGCGACGGTCTGATTATTTTGCGGTTTAAGCACAACCTGCTGTTCTTGGGTCTGTGCCAGGTTTACGTTGTGACTATCTTTTATTTCTTGAGCCGATTAGCTCAAGAACATGCTCTCAAACGCCAAATCTTGTACGTTGGTCTGGTCGGTCGGCTGGGTAACGGCGTAGCCCTGCTATTATTAGCCCTGCTCTATGGCCAGCTGCAGCCGCAAAAAGCGCCAACCTATAACCTTTTGCTTATCGGACTAGCCGCTTTTAATGGCTATGCAGCCTATTCACTCTATAAACCTGCCCTGGCCGCCCGAACCACCAAGGCAATTTAAGTGTAGTTTGCTATATTTGAAGCATGGACGGACCAACCAGAGAAATTGTTGTAGGTGTGGTGCACGATGGTCAGAAGGTGCTTATTTTGGAGCGTACCACCGACGAAACGTTTGACCCGGGGAAATGGGAGTTTGTCTCGGGCTTACTGGCTGGTGCCGACCTGACCGCCCAAGCCATAGAACAAGTCAAAGAAGAAACCGGCCTAACGGTCCGCCTGATAAAAGTCGGCAAGACGTTTGAAGTAAAGGATAGCTATGGTATCTGGATTATCCACCCCTTTTTATTTAAGCCCGAATCGGACAACGTCAAGCTGACCAATAGCCATACCGGCTATGCCTGGGTAGAGCCGGGTCAGCTGTCCAAATATGACTGTGTCAAAGATTTAGCTAAAAATTTGCGGCTGCTAGGGCTGAGTATATGAACTGGCTGGAACTACTGGTGGCCCTGTGCTTTGCAGAGTGCATTCACAACATGGTTGAGGTCTGGGGTATGAGTCAGAAGGTGCATTGGCTGGATATGACCATGCAGGGTAAAGAACATGGCCACTGGCCGCTCAATATCGACAGCTTGCTGAAAACCATTCTGCTGCACGGTGGCATTTTGCTGTTGTTCGGCGGTCTGGCCTGGTTGACATTGGATTATCTCGATCTGGCAGACCGTACTCTCATCATCGTCGGCATCGTATTGTTATTAGATAACTACATCGTAACCACTTGGAAGGTTAATAGCTTCCATACCAAAATCGGCCGGCTGATTTCCAAACAAAAAGCCAAGTAGCCGCAAGCATTATGTCGGAAAAAACCACATGTGATATAAACCATGCTTCTTGCACTAATTCAAAATAAAAGTCTTGCCAGGCATAAGAATTTCGTTTTACAATGAAATTCCAGTATGGCTACTGGAACAACAAAAACAATTGACCTCACAACACCCTCTCCGGAGGGTGTTTCTTTATTAGACGATAGACACGCCATTTTAGATATGATTCGTGACCCGGACAACCGAGGTGAACACGAAGCTCTCTTTTTGGCAGCACGCGTCGCCATAAATGGATACGACGCACTTGATCGTTTTCTGGGCATGGGGCAATTTAAAAAGTGGGTGACACGCGAAGTACATGGACTTATGCCGCAACTTATTCCTAATGGAGAATTTGGACTTGGTGAGAACAATTACCGACGTAATGAGACCGGACTCTATGTTTTTGGCGCGAATTCCTCTGACAAGTTAGATTGGTTTACCATGGTTTCAATCGGAAATTTGCAAGCACCCCAAGCACTTGAGCGTTACTGGTTAGATTTTGCCTATCATGCCGGTGAATTAGGAAGCTTAGTTGGCGGAGAAACAATAAAAATAGAAAATGTAGAGGATACTACTGTTCCCGACGCGGGCCAGGAAAGTACTCCGCGTGTTCTTGCGGCAGTTTAATTAGCTCCCTGCTTATGCTTGTTCGCTGGTACTATTAAGGGATGAATATTGTTCATAGCCCGGGTACTTATGTGGTGGCGGTGTCGGGTGGGGTGGACTCGATGAGTCTGCTGCATATGCTCAAGGACCAGCCGGGCGTGAAACTAATCGTGGCTCATTTTGACCATGGCATCAGGGCGGATTCCAAAGCCGACAAACAATTAGTCAAGCAGGTCGCTGAGGAGTACAACCTACCGTTTGTTTACGACGAAGGCAACCTGGGCAAGGATGCCAGCGAGGCGGCGGCCCGCGCGGCCCGCTACAAGTTCCTGCGCCGCGTTAGCGAACTCAGCCACGCCAAGGCCATTATCACAGCTCACCACCAGGACGATGCCCTGGAAACAGCTCTGATTAACTGGCTGCGAGGGACAGGCCGCCGCGGCTACACGGCGCTCAAGAATGACCACGAACTGCTGCGGCCACTGCTAGACACACCTAAACAAGAGGTTATTAACTACGCCAAGCTTCATAAGCTGGCTTGGCGTGATGACAGCACCAACCAGGACACCAAATATTTACGTAATTTGATTCGCCATAAAGTTATGCCGCAACTAACTGCCAAACAAAGATCTGACATGGTAGCAGCGCTGCAAGACTTGCGCGGTCTGAATGACCGAATTGACGAGAAACTGGTTCATTTTCTGCACACTCAGCCCAAAAAACAGCACATTGATAGGCACTGGTTTACAATGCTGCCGCACGATGTGGCGCTTGAGGTCATGGCCATGTGGCTACGGCTCAATGGCTGCGAATTCGACTCCAAGCTACTGGAGCGGTTGGTGGCCGGCTCCAAAACGCTGGCGACAGGCAAGCAGTTGGACGTCGATAAAACACACATCGTAGAAGTAAAATCTAAAAATTTAGCACTCGTGGGTCGAGAGCGCTAGTAATCTTAAAAGCGGTTGATGTATAATATCTCTTCGTATGGACAATAAACGGTTTGGTATGAACAAGTCGGGAGGTAAGGGCAACCGCCGCGGTCTCAAGAACCTCGGCTTTGTGGCGCTGATTATTCTCTTTGGCCTGATTATCTTTGCGGCCTATGGTCAACCGTCCCAGCTTAAAGAAGTACCGCTGTCTCAAGTTGTCCAGGACGCCAACTCCGGCCAATACCAAAAAATCGCCGTTAACGGCAACACCCTGACCATTACTAAGAAGGGTGACGACAAGGCTTCGCTGAAATCGTTTAAAGACACCGGCTCCAGCTTGAAAGATGAGGGCGTTGATTATAACAAGGTAACGGTGGATACCCGCCCCGAGTCCAACGCCGGTAGCACCTGGGCCAATGTTGGTATCTCGATACTGCCGGTCATTATCATCAGTGCCGTGCTGTTCTTTATGCTTAGGAGCGCCCAGGGGCAGGGTAACCAAGCCATGGCGTTTGGTAAAAGTCGGGCCAGGCTATATGGTAATGAAAAAGACAAAGTTACTTTTGCGGAAGTGGCTGGTTCGGACGAGGCCAAACAGGACCTCCAAGAAGTTGTCGAGTTTCTAAAGTATCCCAAGAAATTTGAGGCTGTTGGCGCCAAAATCCCCAAAGGCGTCCTGCTAGTTGGGCCGCCAGGTACCGGTAAGACCATGCTGGCCCGGGCTGTCGCCGGCGAAGCCAATGCGCCGTTCTTCAGCATTTCTGGTTCGGAGTTTGTCGAGATGTTTGTCGGTGTTGGTGCCAGCCGAGTGCGCGACCTGTTTGCCAAAGCCAAGAAGAATGCGCCCTGCATCATCTTTATTGACGAAATTGACGCCGTTGGACGGCGCCGCGGCAGCGGTATGGGTGGCGGCCACGACGAGCGCGAACAGACTCTCAACCAGATTCTGGTGGAGATGGACGGCTTTGAGCAGGGTACCAATGTGATTGTGCTGGCGGCCACCAACCGCAGCGATGTGCTCGATCCGGCGCTGTTACGCCCGGGCCGCTTCGACCGCCGCGTCAACATTGATTTGCCAGACCGCAAAGACCGCGAAGCCATTCTGAAAATTCACTTCGCCAAGAAACCCATGGCCACCAGCGTGGACCTGGATGCCTTAGCCGCCAAGACGGCCGGCAGCAGCGGCGCCGACCTGCAGAATATCGCCAATGAAGCCGCCATCATCGCCGCTCGCCACAATCGCAAGGAAATCACCCAAGCCGATGTTACGTCGGCGTTTGAAAAGGTCGCCATCGGCCCAGAGCGCAAGAGTAAGATTATGAGCGAGAAGGAAAAAGAACTGACCGCCTACCACGAAGCCGGCCACGCCATTGTCGGTCACGTCTTGCCGGACAGCGACATGGTCCACAAAGTGACCATTATCCCGCGCGGCGGCACCGGCGGTGTAACCTGGTTTATTCCACCGGAAGACAAGAGTTACCACAGTATTATTGAGTATAAAGACGTGCTGGCCCGTATGCTGGGCGGCCGTATCGCCGAAGAGGTCAAGTACGGTCACGACCGTGTAACCACCGGTGCTGGCAACGACTTACAGAAGGCGGCTGAGCTGGCCCGTGACATGGTGATGAACCAAGGCATGGGCAGTAAACTGCGTGACCAGGTCTTCCAGACTGACGAAGGCATGATGTTGGAGCGTCTGGTCCACGAGCGAACTTACTCAGACGACACCGCCAAGGTAATTGATGATGAGGTGGAAAGCCTGATCAGCGAGGCGGCCAACCGGGCGCGTATGGTCATCAAAGCTAATCTCGATAAGCTTGAGGCTCTGAAGAAGCAATTGCTCGAAAAAGAAACCGTCGAAGCCGAAGAAGTTCTGAACATCCTCAAAGGTTCAACGATGCCCAAAGCCGCCGCCCTTTACTAGAAGCTAATAAGATAAGATAGTCTGCGTGGTTACGTTATAGGTAACCGAATTTTTGTAGGATGTTGAGCGTGGGCGGGGAGAGCTTCATGGTTTTGATTTCCGACATCGAGAACCAGCCGGCGTCCCACAGATCATCATCAGTCTTGAGCTCGACCTGATCGGCCGGTTTAGCTAAGACTACTTTGTAGTCGTGGAAACGCATATCAACCAGCACTCGCTCACCACTGTCGCGCAGTGTTTTCTCGCTCTGGCCGGTGAACTTCCCACGGATAGGCTCGATGTGCTCACCTTCGATATCAAGACCTGTCTCCTCCAGAACTTCACGCTTCAGCGCCGCCAGTTTGGTTTCGCCTGCATCTATGCCGCCGCCTGGTACGACCCAGTAGCCCTCGTAAGCACCGGTCTTGCCAAGTAGTATCTTGCCGTCGGCCGAAAATATGAAAGCGCCGACAATTTCCCGATGTATGGTCCGCATAGTTCAAATTATATAGCTTTCCAAAATTTCGGGGTGTTTTTGCACGATGGTTATCTTTATAATTACCGTGGATGAATCGATTTCTCAGGCGCGCCAACAAACGTATCACTTTTGGCAACGCTGCAACCCTTTTAATTACTACAGCGCTGATGAGCCAGTTACTTGGCTTTTTCCGTAACCGTTTGGTGGCCGCTAACTTTACCAAGGTTAATCCGGCCAGTACCGACGCCTTTTTTGCCGCTTTCCAGATTCCAGACTTCTTCTTTCTGACAATCGCTGCCGGTGCTTTGGGTGTGGCCTTTGTGCCGGTGCTGTCTGACCGATTGTTTAAAGGCGACAAAAAAGGCATGTGGGAAGTAACCAACAGCTTGCTTAACGTGTTAACCATGGTGATGTTTGCCGTAGCACTGATTATTTTTGTGTTTGCCCATCCGCTACTGCGCTACGTGGTGGCACCAAAGCTATCCCCCGAGCAGCTCAACCAAGCCACCACCATCATGCGCCTGATTGCGCTTAACCCGCTGTTCTTTACGCTCTCCGGTATCATCACCAGCGTTCAGCAAACCTTTGGCCGTTTCTTTTTCTATGCCATGGCACCGCTGTTTTACAACCTAGCGATCGTTTTAAGTGTCTATATCTTTGGTCCTCATTTGGGTGTTGTCGGTTTGGGTGTCGGCGCCTTGATTGGCGCCCTATCGCAACTGATAGTCGCCAGCTTTGGTCTTTGGGGTCTCGGCTTTCGCTACCGACCGACTGTCAATCTGAAATCAGAGGACTTTAAGCTAATCTTACGCAAATTGCCGGCGCGTTCGGTTGACCAGGGCATTGATTCTATTAACAGCATCGTTGAAACCAACCGTGCCACTTTGCTCGGCAAGGGGCCGGTCAGCTATTACAACTTTTCGACAACGCTAATGAACGTGCCGGTCATGCTGTTTGGCACGGCGATTGCAACGGCGGCGTTTCCCCGACTGACCGACCGCTTGAGCCAGGGCCGCCCGGACCTTTTCCATAAAGATTTCTTCAAAGTCTTACGGATAATGATATGGATTGCCCTGCCGGTGGTGGTGGTCAGCTACTTTACGCGTGGCTACCTGGCCCGTTTGCTCTATGGCGACGTTTCGCCGCAGGTGGCCTTAATCTTCGGTTACCTAACGGCGGCTATCTTTTTCCGCATCCTCTACAGCATTATTTCGCGCTATTTTTATGCCCAGAAAGATACCATGACGCCGCTAGTGGTGTCGTTATTTGCAATTGGGCTAAACGTCTTCCTGGCCTTCAATCTAGCTAAGCCGACCGCCTACGGTATTGCCGGCTTGGCCCTGGCCCAGTCGATTGTGGCAGCCACCGAGGTGGTTTTGCTGGTGTTGGTGATGTTTATGCGCGACCCCTATATTATCAACCGCGCCTTTTGGAACGCCTGTCTTAGAATAGTTTCCGTAACCGGCTTCAGCGTCTTGACGGCCTTTGTGATGGTATCAATTTTGCCACTTAAGCTGGTCGACCGTGGTTTTGTAACCCTAGGCATGAAGTTCGGCAGTATCGCCCTTATAACTTTTGCTGTTCACCTGGGCATTTCCTGGCTGTTTGGCCTGGAAGAAGTCGATCCGATAATCGAAAAAGTCCGTCGGATAGTACTGAAGCCAGTCCGCATACAGTAGAATTAGTTCTCTATGTCATCCAACTTTGCTTGCTGATGAATCCTAAAAACATCAACCATATACTCTGGATTTGCTTCCAGTAAAGGCAGCTTGCCGGAGATGGTGTATAAAGGGTCTTGGCCGAGCGTAAATGCGACCGCGTAAGCACCTACAAAATCAAAGCCATGTAAAATCCGCGATTTTTCACTAAAAGTATCACCGGCAAATAAGGTTATATCGCCTGTTTCAATAGCCGCATCTTCCCAAGCGTGATTGACTTGGGCATGCATTGTTTTGGTGCCGCTGACGCCTAGTTGCACCGAGGCCACTAAGCCTTCATAGTCATCGGTGTGCTCGTGAAAAATTGCGCCGTCATTCATGGTAACCATACGAATGCCTGTCAGACTGTGAGTGGGGCGCCAATCTGGTAAATCACTTCCAGCCGCAGTCAAGACCTGAACTTCAGTGTTAGTGAGCAAATCTTTGAGCACAGGAAGTGTTTGACTAAATGCTACCCGGTAGACTGCTATACCGTTGTATTCGGTAACTTCTTTGATACCCGGAACTTCGTTAGTGAAGCCAAGGCCGACCATGCTTCCCAGCGACAATAATGGCCATAGCACATCGCGGTTAACGGCGCCTCTGGCATTTGCGATGCCCTGGCTTTTGGCTAAAGCTACCGCCTCGTCTAAGTTAGCAAAGCCGTCAGTGTTATATTCATTTGCCTCAACCGAAATCATTTAGATACCATACAATAATAAAGTTAACGTGTCTATAAACACAACCCCGTATTTACCTGTACAATGTGAAGCAATGGACCAAAGTCATATCCGGAACTTCTGTATTATCGCGCATATCGATCACGGTAAATCGACGCTGGCTGACCGTCTGCTGGAACTGACTCATACGGTCGAAAAGCGCAACATGAAGGCTCAACTATTGGACAAGATGGATTTGGAGCGCGAAAAGGGCATTACCATCAAGCTGGCTCCAGTCCGCATGCGCTACAAAGACTACGAACTCAACCTGATTGATACGCCGGGACATGTTGACTTTAGTTACGAAGTTTCTCGCAGCCTGGCCGCCTGCGAAGGCGCGCTATTGGTGGTGGACGCCAGCCAGGGCATTCAGGCCCAAACATTAGCCAATGTCTATCTGGCGCTAGCGGCTGAACTTACTATTATTCCAGTGCTCAATAAGATTGATTTGCCGGCGGCCGATGTTGAGCGTGTTCAGGCTGAGGTAGTTGGCCTACTAGGCTGCAAACCAGAGGACGTATTGGAAATATCGGCCAAGTCCGGTCAGGGCGTCGAGAAAGTATTGGAAGAAGTTGTTCGCCAGGTCCCACCCCCAAAAAGCAGTCATAACCCAGCCACCCGGGCCCTTATTTTCGACAGTTACTACGATGATTACCGCGGCGTTATTCTATATGTTCGGATTGTTGATGGAACCATTGCAAAGAGTTCGCAAATTAAGATGTTGGCGACTGGCGCTGAAGGTATAGCCCTGGAAGTCGGCTCGCTAAATCCGGACATGGCAGTAGCCAAAATTTTGCAAGCCGGCGAGATTGGTTACATCGTGACCAATCTGCGCAGTACCCGCGAGGCCAAGGTCGGGGATACCGTAACTCTGAGCAGTGCGCCGGCCGAACAATCCCTGCCCGGCTACAAAGACGTCAAACCATTTGTTTACGCCGGCTTCTTCCCGGAGAGCAACGAGAGCTATCAATTACTGAAAGATGCCATTGAAAAACTATCCTTGAGTGATTCGGCACTGCAGTTTACGCCGGAAAACTCGCCGGTGCTGGGCTTTGGCGTCCGTGTCGGTTTTCTGGGGTTGTTGCACATGGATATTGTCCGCGAACGGCTGGAGCGGGAGTACGACCTGGAGCTAGTCGTCACTAATCCGTCGACCGATTACCAGATTACCCTACTTAATGGTGAAGAGCTGGATATCAAGTCGGCCGCAGATTTGCCTGATCCTTCAAAGATTCAGGAAATTCGTGAGCCTTGGATAACCGGCGAGGTCGTGGTACCCAAAGAATATGTTGGCGCGGTCTTACAGCTAATTGCCGGTAAACGGGGCCTACAGAAAAACCTTAGCTATATGGACGCGCAACTGGCGTTGATTGCTTTCGAGGCGCCGCTAGCCAATCTACTGACAGATTTTTATGACCAGCTGAAGAGTGTTACCAGTGGCTACGGCTCTTTCAACTATGATCTGGCTGACTATCGGGCCGAAGACCTGGTTAAGTTGGACTTTTACGTCGCCGGCGAGCGGGTTGATGCCCTAAGCGTGATGGTACACCGTTCGGAAGCAACCAGCCTGGGCCGCGAGATAGTCAGCAAGCTCAAAGAAGTTATCCCGCGCCAGAATTTCCAGGTCGCCCTGCAGGCGGCGATTGGCGGCAAGTTCATCGCCCGCGAGGACGTCAGCGCCTACCGCAAAGACGTCACGACTGGTCTGTATGGTGGTGACGTGTCGCGCAAGAAGAAGGTGCTGGCCAAGCAAGCCAAGGGCAAAAAGCGCCTAAAACGCTTTGGCAAGGTCGACATCCCCGCCGAAGCGTTTACTGTTATGTTGAAGCGTAATTAAGTAGAATAAACGTAGAGATGTTTCCGCTCAAGAATATCCGTGCCATTATCCAACCGTCGCTGGCTAGCTTTGCGCTGTCGTTGATTGTTACTGTGGCAGTAGTCGGTGCTGGCTTGTGGTTCACTGATGTCCGAACTGGCGTGCTGTTTAACGCGCTGACATTTGGCGCCAACACGTCGGCTTCAACCCTTTCGGCCAGCCAAACCACCTTGTCTCAATTTAATGACCGTATTTTTGGCAATACACTGTTTAACAAGATCTTATTTTACTGTGTCTGGCTGTTCATTGGCTGCTTGGTCTATATCTTGGTGTCGGCCATTATTGCCTTCGGCAGCGAGTCAGTTGAAACCGTCGAGGAAATGAACTATGTCCACGCCCGCCGCCAGCAGCTGGAGAAGGTTTTTCTGTCGCGGCTCGGTGTCCGAATAGTGACGTTCGTACTAGCGGTAGCCTACACTACCTTTTTCATCAGGCTTTTGTTGCCCTACGGAGTCTATGCAGTGCATGTCGGTGTCAACCAAACTTCTCTGGTGCCGGCTTTGCTGTATATCGGCCTGGGAACTGTCGTCCTGCTAGCCAGTTTGCATATTTTTGTCGTGCTGCTTCGGGTAATCGCGCTCCGGACCCGGCTATTTGACTCGGACTGATTATTACTATTTTGATTAGTCGCTTAGAATAGATACATGAATAGACTGGAGCATTTGGCGGAGTTTCAGGCAGTGCTGGCAAATTACCGTATATCTGAAGCCAGCAGGCTCACCTTAGTGGAAACCAAATTGGCCTTATTGGTCGCGCCGACTTCAGCCGGCCGCAATACAATTATCCGGGAACTCGTCAAAACTGGCGAGTTTGAATTTATCGTGTCCGATACCACCCGGCACCCCCGCATCAATGACAATATTTTGGAGCAGGACGGCGTAAATTACTGGTTCAGGAGCGAAGCCAAAGTATTGAGCGATCTAAAAGCCGGTAGGTTCTTAGAAGCGGCCATTATTCATAATCAACAGGTGTCCGGGATCAGCATCCGTGAACTTAAGCGCATTCACGACAGCGGCAAAATTGGCACCACTGACATCGAAGTGGTCGGCGTCCATAACATCATGAGCGCCAAACCCAATGCTTTTGCCATCTTTGTCTTACCGCCCAGTTTTGAAGAGTGGCAGCGGCGCTTCAAACACCGCGGGCCGATGAGTGAGGGGGAATACCGCCGTCGTTTAGAGAGTGCCGCCCAAGAGTTTAAGGCCGCCCTGCGCGAGCCCTATTATTCGTTTGTCGTTAACGACACTATCGACAACGCCGTCGAGGCAATCCAGGAAATCGTGCATAAGGGCAACCTTAACGCTGAGGAACAAGCCCGCGGCCGCAATTTAGCCACTGAGCTTTTGCGTGAAACAGAAAAGTTTCTGAAAGCATAAAGCCAGCGCTTGCTGTTCATGAACCGTAGGCGTAGTCTATCTTTTATGGAACTTTCACATAACAATGGTGCCGAAAGGCTAGAAACAAAAAGATTCTCGCCGTTTGAGGCGATAAAGCAGGCTTATAAAAAAGTACAACTAAAGTACGCCGACAAGTTGACACGGGATATTTTTCGTCAAGCAAGCCAAAATCCCAGTGGTGAAGTAATTGCTAAGACGGGCGTTGGCGGTTTTGAAGTATCTTTTTGGCATGACCGTTCCGGCGGCGAAGTATCAGAACATGTATTTGTCCAAAATTGTCGTTCTGAGATCGGCGGGGACTTTAACAACTTCGAGGGTATCACGGCTAAGGCAATCGCCAACGATGGTAGCGGTGAATTGGGTCCGCGCACCTATAGCAGTTTTGCCCCAGATTCGGGCGACCTGCAGCTTAGTGAAATAATTACCTTTTTAAGACAGGCCAAGCCCGAGGCAACTACACCTAACTACAATTGGCACACTTGAGAACATGATTCATGGCAGCAGAAGTCAGCCTTGAATACAGCGGATCAAGGGAGAGGCGTTACCTACAACGAAAACGATGCCTTGATGTAATGCTTGTCGCGGCCTTGTGGCCTGCTTTAGTTGGGAGTGAGATTGCAACAAAGCGCATTATCCATCGCAGCGACTTTCCAGACCTGCCAACAATTTATAAACAAGCCAGAATAGGGCAGAGGCGGAATACTTTTACCATACAAAAACTACAAACTTTACGTCCTGGTACACAAGAGCCTTTGGATAACTGGGCTGCCGTCATGCGTCGGTATGGCATAGATGAGCTTGCTCAACTGAGAAATATTCAGGAAGGAACAATGAGCTGCTTTGGTTACCGCCCACTTATAAATGATCATTACGAAGAAGTTATGGATAATTTGACCGACCCTAACCTAAAAGAGACCTGGCCGTTAGTAGTTAGCCGTTATAAACCCGGCGGTGTGAACTCCTATGGTATCTATAATAAATTTGGCGAGTTTCCTAAATTGCAGCTGCCACCTGGACTAAATGACCAAGAGGTACGTGCCACATTAGATATATATGATCATACCCAATTTTCTTTACGCTATGACATGAGTTTGGTAGCTAGACTTACCCTGGCCGCGGTGCATAGTAGAGGGGACATTGGTACTCTTGACTAAGGCCAAGAGTACCAACACCATCTCACTGTATGAACTATCTGCTAACGGCCTATCTCGACGTTTTCTGTTCCAGTCCAGCTAGTAGTAACGGTGCTACAACTCGCGCAGGGCTTCGCAGAGAAACGCCAAGCTAGACCTACCAAATAGCCCAGTCAACAAGATGGGCTGGCACTCTTGACCTAGGACTGCTAATTCGTTAAACTGGCACTACACTAAAGTGAGTGCTATGACAGATAGACAGAAGCAGATATTACGAGCCATTGTGGAAGAATACGCCGAGGTCGCCAGCCCAGTTGGCAGCAGCCTTATGGCTAAGGTGTTTAATGTCTCTTCAGCTACTATTCGGGCCGAAATGGCCGAATTAGAGCGTCTCGGCCTCATAAAACAGCCACACACCAGTGCCGGACGTATCCCGACCGACCAGGGCTACCGATTTTATGTTAACAATTTGGTGGAACCTGAACATCGTAGTGGAGAACGCCGTGGCGAGCGGGCCCTGGCGGCGCGCGTGACCAGTGGCGGCCAGCCGGAACGAACCATCCGTAATGCTGTTGATACCTTGGTAGAACTGACTCATAACCTGGGCCTGGCAACTATCGGCAATCAGTTGTACATGAGCGGTCTGTCCAACCTCTTCGGACAACCGGAGTTTATGCACACCGGCCAAGTTCAGCAGATTGCCAGCTTGTTAGATAATCTTGAACCATGGCTACGTGAAGCCGCACCCAATCAACCCCTTAGCGTCTACATTGGTGCTGAGAATCCAATCGGTCGCTCGGCCGGTGCCAGCCTGATAATCAGCCGTTTCCGCAGTCCTTATTCGGACCAAAGCTACATCGGGGTGCTTGGTCCTACCCGCCAACAGTACCGCGATGTTATGAGTTTAGTAAGCCGAGCCGGCGAAGCGCTAGAGGAGGCATTATGACAGATATCTTTGATGTTCCCACGGGAGAACCGGAGCGTGTGCCGCCGATTATCGAACCACAACCCGGTATGACACCAGGTGATATTAGAGAGGAAGTTCTAGCTAAGCTTGTCGACCAGGCAGTCGAAGTCGAACCGTTAACTTTCCGTCAACGCATGGAGCGGAGGGTTGATAGTTTTGTCTATGGATTCTTCCGAATTACCGATGAGGTTGAAATTGAGCAACAATAAAAAACCAACCTCAGCACAGCTGGAAACTCGACTGGCCGAACTAACAGAGGCGCTGAAGCGCGAGCGGGCCGATAGCGAGAACATTCGCCGCCGGCACCAGGAAGACATCGCCGGTCTGAAGAACATGGTCAAGGCCAGCGTGGTCCGCGAGCTGCTACCGGTAATTGATAATTTTGAGCGAGCGCTCAAACATGTGCCTAAAGAACTGGCTAAGAATGACTACATCAAAGGTGTTAATGCGATTGTTTCGCAATTTGAAAACACCCTTAAACAACTGGGCGTGGAACGGATTAAGACGGTTGGTGAAGTCTTTGATCCCCATTTACATGAGGCGGTATCGATGGAAGAAGGCGCTGGCCCGGTTGAAGTTGTCTGCGAGGAACTTCAACCGGGCTATCGTCTTGGCGATGAAGTCGTCCGCCATGCGATGGTAAAAGTTAAGATGGAGCCCAATAAATGAAACTTAATGATGTTTCGACGCGGGATATGGCTGAATTTGCCGAGCGGGTCATGACCGAAGAAACTGATGGCTTCCCTTCAGAGTTCCTTGAAACGTCCACTAAGATGTTTCGGGCGTTTACAGAATGCGCACACCAAGTCCGACAAAAGAGGCTACAGCAGGAAACGCCAATGGAAGCCGCCGCTCGTATGGGGGTTGACCCAGAAGTGTATTTGGAGGGATGAAAGAATGAATGGCATGATAGATAACGGAGGTTCTGAACGACCCTTTTTGGCTGGTTTTCCAGCGGAATCTGTCGAGGCCGAGGAAGAACCGGTAGTTGATGTGACCGCAGACCCTAGCCCAGCGGTCAAGGACGTCATTTTGCTTATGTCAACTGAGCAGTTCGATCATCGACCGGAAAGTATCGAAACACTAGCTCTAGCCGCTTTAGGAAATATTGAACCAAAACAAAAGCGGGAGCCAACCGAATGAGCGATCCATTCGACACAATAAGAAGGTCTGAAGAGTTAGCTATGGAGGCTGCAGGCTTTGAGTCGGCCGGTAATGCGACCAATAACGAGGAATGGTTATCGGATGCCACAACGCTAAAAGAAGCAGCCGGTGACCAAGCCTTTGTAGAAACGTTTAAAGTACCCATGCTGCCCGGAGAAGACACATTGGATTATGTTAAGCGCGCCATGGATTTAAATAAGGAGGATAAATAATGGGAAAAATAATTGGAATTGATTTAGGAACAACCAACTCGGCGATGGCCGTGATGCAGGCCGGTAAGCCGGAAATTATCGCTAATAGCGAGGGGGGCCGGACCACGCCATCGGTTGTGGCCGTCAACAAGAACGGCGAGCGGCTGGTCGGCCAAGTAGCCCGCCGCCAACAGGTAACAAATGCCAAAAATACAATTTATGAAGTCAAACGTTTGATTGGTCGTCGTTGGGAAGACAAAGAAGTCCAGCGCGACATCAAGCTGATGGGCTATGAGATGGTCAAGAGCGGCCAGGGCGTGAAAGTGAAAATGGGCGACAAAGAGTATAGTCCCGAAGAAATCAGCGCCATGATTTTAGGCAAACTTAAGACTGACGCCGAAGCGTTTCTGGGCGAGGCCGTCAGTGAAGCCGTCATTACCGTACCAGCCTACTTTGACGATTCCCAGCGCCAGGCGACTAAAGACGCCGGTAAGATTGCCGGCCTGGAAGTCAAGCGCATCATCAATGAACCAACCGCGGCCGCACTGGCTTATGGACTGGACAAAGCCGATAAAAAAGATGAGAAAATTGCCGTCTTTGACCTCGGCGGCGGAACGTTCGATGTTTCGATTCTGGAACTGGGCGATGGTGTCTTTGAGGTCAAGAGTACCAACGGTGACACCCACCTTGGTGGCGCCGACTTTGACCGTGTCATCGTCAATTATCTGGCCGACGAGTTTAAAAAGAGTAGCGGTCTGGATGTCAGCGATGACAAAGCCGCCATGCAACGGCTGCGCGATGAGGCCGAGAAAGCCAAGATTGAACTTTCCACAACTACAGAAGTGGATATCAATCTGCCATTTTTGACGGCTGATGCTGACGGACCTAAGCACTTTGAGCACAAGCTGACCCGCGCCAAGTTGGAAGACCTGGTCGGTGAACTAATTGAGAAGACCGCCGGGCCGTGTGAGAAGGCGTTAAAAGACGCCGGACTCAAAAACACCGACATTGATGCGGTGGTGCTGGTCGGTGGCATGACCCGCATGCCGGCAGTCCAGGAAAAAGTTAAGAAAATCTTTGGCAAAGAACCGATGAAGGGTGTCAACCCGGACGAGGTCGTAGCCGTTGGTGCCGCCATCCAGGGTGGTGTGTTGCAGGGCGACGTTAAAGACGTGTTGCTACTTGATGTAACGCCCTTAAGCCTAGGCATTGAAACGCTGGGCGGTGTCGCTACCAAGCTGATTGAGCGCAACACCACCATTCCAACATCTAAGAGTGAGACATTCTCGACGGCCGCTGATAACCAACCACAGGTGGAAATCCACGTGGTCCAAGGGGAGCGCGAAATGGTTAGCGACAACAAATCTCTCGGCCGCTTTGTGCTGGACGGTATTCCGCCGGCGCCACGCGGCGTGCCGCAGGTTGAAGTGACATTTAACATCGACGCCAACGGTATTTTGAACGTCACGGCCAAGGACAAAGGCTCGGGCAAAGAGCAGAGCATTACCATCCAAAACAGCGGTAACCTGTCCAAAAATGATGTCGAGAAAATGGCCAAGGAGGCCGAGGCGCACGCTGACGAAGACAAGCAGAAGCGCGAGTCGGTTGAAGCCCGCAATGTGCTGGACTCAACCGTCTACCAGGCCGACAAAATGAAGTCTGACTTCAAGGACAAGCTGAGCGAAGATGATGTCAAGAAGCTTGATGAAGCCGTGGAAACCGCCAAGAAAGTGGTGGCTGACGACAAAGCCGACAAAGACGCTTTGGAAAAGGCTGCTAAAGAGCTGAGTGACACCATGATGCCCATTGGCGCCAAAATGTATGAAGAGAACAAGGACGAAAAGCCAACTGAAGACGGCGAAGCCAAAGACGAGAAGAAGTCCGA
The DNA here is from genome assembly GCA_964625325.1 of uncultured Candidatus Saccharibacteria bacterium. GTDB lineage: Bacteria > Patescibacteriota > Saccharimonadia > Saccharimonadales > CAYVSP01 > CAZILM01. The sequence continues at coordinate 18,008 of CAZVBA010000010.1, forward strand.
CAAGGACGAACCAGTCGAAGGCGAAGTGGTTGATGAGGACAAAGGAGAAAAGTAATGGCCGATGAATTGGTCAATCAGGAGGGGGACCGCCGACAGCGCAAAGAGGTCGGACCAATGACCGATACGGAAGCAGAACTCTTTGAGCAGATTATCGGGGACCCTGATGATGCCAGCCAAGAACATACCGCTCTCCCGAAAACGAGAGCAGAAGCACTCGTCCGCGGCGCTGTTTTGTACAGACTATTGTCAGATGCAGCTCCGGCTGATCCGATCGTCTGGGACGATCCCGACAAGGCCATCCAGCCGCCAATCAGTTCATACCGCGACGAGGAAAAATAATGGCCCTTCATCAAGATTTACCGGGCGCCAGCCAAGGAATAGACCTGGCGCCGTTTGGCTGGCAGGAGATTTTGCCTAGGTTGGATATTCCAGAAAATACTCCTCGTTTCAAACGGTTAAGTGCCGGTTTGGCGGTCGTTGCAGCTAGACGCAATGTAAATCAGTCTGATGGCGAATCAAGCGATGTAATGATGCTAGCTACCCTAGAGAAAATAGAAAGTGAACAACAATCTCAACAGTCTCGCTTTTTTGAAATTGTTGACGGAATACTCATGACCGCAGGAGTGATTATATTTGATGCCACGAACGAAGTTGGTAGAGATGCAATAATGGCTGTTATTGACCAAGAAGCAGCAGCTGGCATCTTAGCTCCTAGTCCGGATGATGCTCGTGCGCTACTCAACATAGCCATTAAAATTGCCAAGGAAGACAATTGATAGATGACCAAGCGTGATTATTACGAAGTCTTAGGTGTTGGTAAAAGTGCTAGTCCGGATGAGATAAAAAAGGCCTACCGGCGCAAAGCGGTGGAACTACATCCGGATAAGGCCGGCGGCGACGAGGAAAAGTTTAAAGAAGTCAGCGAAGCGTACGAAGTGCTCAAAGATTCGTCCAAACGCCAGCGCTATGACCAGTTTGGCCACGCCGGCGTCGGCTCCAGTGCCGCCAGCGATGGCAATCCATTTGCCGGCTTTGGCGGCCAGGGCCAGAACATCAACTTTGATTTTGGTGATTTGGGGCTGGGTGACATATTTGAAAACTTTTTCGGCGGCAATTTTGGCGGGGGCCGCCAGAGAACCCAGCAAGCCCGCGGCCGCGACGTCGAAACCCAGGTAGAAATTACCTTTGAGCAAGCTATCTTTGGCACCGAAGCCGATTTACACATGAACCTGGAAGATACATGTGAGCACTGCAAAGGCACCACGGTGGAACCGGGCCATGAATTGAAAGAATGCGACCAATGCGGCGGCTCCGGCCAAGTCGTCAGTGTAACGCGCACTGTCTTTGGCAACATCCAGCAGGCCAGCGTATGTCCCAAGTGTAAAGGCAGCGGCAAAGTGCCGGAAAAGGTCTGTTCAGTCTGCCACGGTAAGGGCACCCAGCGCAAAAGCCAGGAGGTAACGCTTAAAATTCCGGCTGGCGTCGACGACGGCGCCATTATCCGCCTGCGCGAGCACGGCGAAGCCGTCGCCAACGGCCCCAAAGGCGACCTCTACGTCAACGTTCGAGTCAAACCACATAAGCAATTCACTCGCGAAGGTGATTTAATCCTCAGCCAAGAGCACGTTGGTATGGTCGAGGCGGCCCTAGGTACGGAGATGAAAGTCGAAACGGTCGATGGCCCAGTCAAAATGAAAGTTCCGGCCGGCACGCAGAGCGGCACCGACTTTAAACTATCTAATCACGGCGTACCGCACCTTAAGGGTGACAGCCGCGGTGCGCACATTGTGACGCTGCTGGTCGACACGCCGACCAAGTTGAGCAAGCAGCAACAGGAATTGCTGAAACAATTGGATGATGCAGACAAACACAGCCTATTTGGCCATTAACCTCTTTGCTTAAGTAGCCTAATTATGGTAAAATATACATATGGTTGATCATATCCACCTGGATTCATCTGAAAATGAACCGGTTCCTGTAGAGTTACGCCCGCTCAACGACCCGGCACTACCCTATATCAAGGAACGCTTTAAAAAAGATGCCGCTTTTTTATGGGAAGCACTACAGCGCGAAAAATTCTATAGCAAGGACCCTCTAACCGGTGTCGGTAGTATCCATGCGTTTTATGACGAGGTAACATCGCTCGTGGGGAGCGCCAACCGCTACCTCTACGGCGACCAATCGGAAAGGCTGGCCCTGGCCCACATAGATGTGGACGGCCTTAAAGAAGCCAATGACCGATACGGTCACGCTGAGGGCGACCAACTGCTCAAACTAGTTGGGGACGGCCTGAGGCGGTTATCTAGACCGTTCGACAGAGTCTACCGCATAGGCGGTGACGAGTTTGCTGTTGCTATGCCCGGCTTTCTGATTCCGGAGCCGAAGAAAGGCGAAGAGATACTTTTGGCTAAAGTGAATCATTTTCAAGACGGCATTGCTGCCGATATTGGCAAGCATAACTTTGCGCCGACTTTACAGATAGGCGTTAGCGTTGGCATAGCCCTATTAAACGAAGGCGACAATCTCCAGAGCTTGCTGGCAAGAGCCGACCAGCTACAGTATCAACAGAAGTATCTCCATCGGCTGGAAGCCGCTCAAGCAAACGAAGAATAGGCTATACAAAGAACCATAAGCCCTTATAATAAAAGTCAAATGAAACGGTTCAACGAAGACGGCTTTATCCCGATGTTATTGGCTCTGCTGGCCATACTGATTGTCCTGATTGTGGTGGTCTATTTACGGGTTGCCCGAGCTAGTCATTAAAAACCTTGCAAAAATCTTATTGAAGTGGTATAATATAGACAGTTAACCACTAGCAATATGAAGCACCAACCAAGACACATCATTGGCTCAACTACCCTCGTAAACTTCCCCGAGTGGCATCTTAATGGCGTACCGGCCAAAGTCGATACCGGCGCCGATAAATCAGCCATTTGGGCCAGTAATATCACCCAGCAAGACGGTATCTTATCCTTCACCCTGTTTGACGAAACTTCGCCTTATTTCACCGGCGAAGTTATAAAATCCAATACCTACACCATGGCCCACGTCAAAAATTCCTTTGGCGTCAGTGAGCGGCGTTATAAGATCGGCGTGCCGCTGGAAGTCGACGGCAAACATATTAATGCCAAGTTTACGTTGGCGGACCGCTCCAATAATCGCTTTCCGGTATTAATCGGTAAACAGACCATTAAAAATAAGTTTATCGTTGATGTCGCTCACGATGACAGCAAGCTCAAGGGTGGCACGCACCGGGTGCTGGTGCTGGCCTCAGCCCGTTCAGCGTCGGCCAACACGCTCATCCGCGGCCTCAAGCATCACTTGGGCACCCAGAGCGACGTGGCCTTTGCTACCTATGAAGATTTGGGTTTTGAAATTATCGACGGTAAGTTGAACATTTTTGACATCAACACCGGCGAAGACCTGCGCGATTTTGATCTGGTCTATTTCCGGACCTATTTAAAGTATGCCGAAATCGCCGGCGAGGTCGCCGATTACCTGACGCACTACAAAGTTCGCTTTTTAGACCGCGAAGTGGCGGCTTACCACGCTAAAACCAAGCTGACGCAGTACGTCAAATTGGCACTGCACGGCTTGCCGCTGCCCAACACCCTGTTTATTCATACCAACCGCTTCCCTGATGCCTATGAACGGGTCAAAAAAATGGTCGGCGTGCCTTTTGTCTTAAAAGATATCAATGCCGAGCGCGGTGATAACAACCACCTGATTCGCAGCCAACAGGCCTTTAAGCGTGTTCTCAACCAAGACCCCGAAATCCAATACATAGCCCAGGAATACATCCCCAACACCTACGACCTGCGCGTGCTGGTGTTCGATAAAAGAGTCGCTCTCGTCATGAAACGCAGCTCAACCGGTAAAAAGACCCATCTGCACAATACCTCCAAAGGCGCCACTTCCGAAGTGCTGCCGGCCAGCGAATTGGATGCCGCCACCAAAGCCATGTGTTTGCGGGCGGCGTCTACGCTTAACCGCCAAATCGCCGGCGTCGATTTAATTCGCAATCAAAAGGCCAATAAGTGGTATATTCTGGAGGTAAACAAAAGCCCGCAAATCAGTTCCGGCACGTTTACCGACGAAAAAATCGAAGCTTTTAGTAAGTTCTTACAGAAATACCTGGAGCAGTAAAGGATTCCACCATGAACATAGCTATTTTGTCCAAAGGCCCCGGCAACTACTCAACCAAGCGCCTCAAAGAAGAAGCCAAGCTGCGTGGCCACAAGGTGCAGATTATTAATTACACCAAGTGCTATGTGACGCTGGAGCGTAACAACCCGATTGTCCGCTACGAAGGCGCCGAGCTTACCGACATCGATGTCATTATCCCGCGGATTGCCGCCAATTTGACCAAGTACGGAACGGCCGTGGTGCGCCAATTTGAAATGCAGGGCATCTTTACCACCAGCAGCTCGATTGCTATCACTCGCTCGCGCGACAAGCTGCGTTCGACCCAGATTTTGGCCCGCGCCGGTGTCGACATTCCTAAGACCGTCTTCTCGCGAGAAACGGCTGAGGTCGAGGACCTTATCGAACAAGCCGGCGGTACACCGTTGATTATTAAAGTAGCCCGTGGCACGCACGGCAACGGCGTCGTGCTGGCCGAGACGCGCAAAGCCGCCCAAGCGGTGATGCAGGCCTTCTATGTGGAGGGCGTGAACTTCCTGGTCCAGGAATTCGTTGAAGAATCGGCCGGTAGCGACATCCGGGCCTTTGTGGTCGGCGGCAAAGTCGTGGCCAGCA
>CAZVBA010000011.1:0-2097 GCA_964625325.1 uncultured Candidatus Saccharibacteria bacterium
AAACGCGCCACCAGTTAGATTCATTGCAGCTTAATTTTTGAAGGTTGCTAGAATTGAACCATGCGGATTTTAGTTTTTGGCGACAGCATTACACAAGGGTTCTGGGACCTCGAGTATGGTAGTTGGGTTCAGCGCCTCCGCAAAGAGTATGATAAGCAAACAATTAAGAACCTGACTGGCGACTGGCCCGCCTTTTTTAACATGGGCGTTGACGGTGACATGACTAAAGGAGTCATCAAACGTTTTGCCACCGACATTGAACACCGACGGTATCTTGATGATCCGTTCATAATCATCTTTGCCATTGGCCTCAATGACACATTGTTCAGTGGTGATGAGAAAGTTTCCACGCCGGAAGTGTATGCAGAGGAGCTTGATGCACTCTTTGCCGCTGCCGGGCATTACAGCAGCAAGATCTTATTCGTCGGCCTGACGCCGGTGGACGACAAGCTCTGCAACCCCTGGATTTACAGCTCAGGTGGCAAATGCTTCAAAAATGAAAGAATTCTGGAATTTGAAGAAGTCCTGCGTAAGTTTTGCATCAAGAATAAACTGCCGCAAGTCCAAATCTTTGAAAAATTCCAGGAGCGTCAAAAGCGGGAAAATCTATTGGCCGACGGGCTGCATCCCAATGACGCTGGCCACCAGCTGATTGCCGACCTCGTCAAACCGGAGCTTGAGAAACTGCTCGCTAGCTAGACATACGAACAAAAAGTTATATAATACTCTTTCTATGAGTGCGGCCGAAGAAATAATGCCGGTAGAACCGGACCGAGTAGTCGTGGAATCGGTAGCCGATGGCATGTCTCTGACCCAGCTAGACACAAGTGATGCCCCGACTTTGCTAGCTCTGGCTCAAACCAGCCGAGACCATCTGCGCCAATTCAGGGGTATTGTTGCAGCCAGCCTTGAGACAGTCCGTGAATTTGAAGAATGGATAAAAGGCCTCAAAGACATGGACATACTCGGCTTGGGCATACGTGATGAAGGCCAGTTAGTTGGTTGTATAACCTTGATGCCCGACGAGGGCACTGGCGACGGCGCTGTCGGCTATTGGGTTGGCCGCGAACATCTCGGCCACCACTATGCCACCAGAGCGCTGTACATGGTGATGCAGCACGCTTTTAGCAACATCGGCCTAGCTTCACTGTCGGCCGAGGTCAAAGAGACCAATGTCTATAGCGCTAGGTCGCTGGAAGCTGCCGGTTTTGACTATACCGGCAAGCTATATGACGCTTGGCAATATGAATATTTAAATCCCGAAAAGAATCATGTGGCCATCAAAAAGGAACGTGAAGTTGATGAAAATTTTTCAATGGCTGAAATTGAACTGGAGGGTGCTCCACCGAGGACTATCAACCGGACATCAAACGCCAAGTTTGTTGTACTGCGAGGCAAAGTCTTCGTTGATATAGATGACCAGGCAAAACGCTATGACCAAGGTGAACCGGTTAGCGTACCGGCCAAGACGGCGTACCGAATGGCAACTGTCGGCGGCCCGGCCGTATTGTGGGCCTTGCATACCCCGCCGTTTAGTCCGAAAGATCAGGAAATCGTTAAACTGAGGCGCTAAGTCGTATCGATACTCTTCCATAAGTACCAGCTGGCGACCGATTCGTAAGGCTTCCAATGGTTCTTTTGAGCAATCTTGTGCATTGTGGCGGGCGCCGGCAGTTCGGCCAAATCATAGACGCGCTGCATGGCTTTTCTAATGCCCAGGTCGCCGGTCGGTAAGATATCCAATCGGCCCAAGGAGAAAATCATAAACATATGAGCCGTCCACTCGCCAATGCCTTTAACGGCGACGAGTTGCTCAATAACCGTTTCGTTCGGCAGAGTGGCAATATGAGCTAGGTCCAGCCGCTCATCAATAATGTGCTGCGCCAGGTCTTTCATGTAGCCGATTTTTGAATAGCTGCAACCGATAGCCCTGATTTTGTCGTCGTCCATCATCAGAATAACTTCGGGCGAGGGCAGTCGGCCGCCAAATAATTCTTTGAAACGGTTCAATATGGTGGCGCCGGCCTTTTCGCTGAGCTGTTGGCCGATTATGGCGTCGACCAGCTGGCCGTAGTAATCGGTGTGCGGCCGCAGCGT
>CAZVBA010000011.1:2197-20440 GCA_964625325.1 uncultured Candidatus Saccharibacteria bacterium
GGCCGATTATGGCGTCGACCAGCTGGCCGTAGTAATCGGTGTGCGGCCGCAGCGTGGCCGGTGCGTGCTTAGTAATAAGTGCCGTCAATTTTTGATCGGCCTGTTTTAAGTGTTTTTCAGCCTCGCGCAGCCTTTTATCCCAAACTGTCATATGCGTTGTCTCGTTTGTCATGGTAGCATTAGCAGATATGAATGAGCAAAATGCATCGGGTGTGGGCGGGGCCAGCACGGGAACTGATTTTCAGCCGCCGACCCAAAACCCGCAGGGCAACGTTAATTCTACGCTGCAGACGACCGGCTCAGGCCTACAATCGGCCGGCGGTGCAGTGCTAGGGGAGCACACTAGTATCTTGGTTCCGACTGCAACCGGTACTGTTGCTGTATCGTCTGGCGCTCCAGCCGTAGCTGCTCAGCCGGTAGCTGTTAAGCACACCAACCTGGCGCTTTGGTTGGGCGCCGGCCTAGTTTTATTAATGTTGGCCGTGATGTCATTTAACTTACTCCGCCCCCGTAAGTACTCCTAAGTCGTGCTATTCTTGAAGTAAGGATAAGCACGAAGAATATGAAAGATGAACCTACCGGCAGCCCACCGTTGTCCGATGAACAATCGCAAGCTATCAGCCAAGATATTGAAAAAACTTTGGGGCCGCCGCCGCAAAGCGATGATAAGACTGTGCCAACCGAAGTCAGTGAAACCTCAACACCAGAGCTAGCCACCGAGGAGCCGGTTGATGAGGCGGTCGACGACATTGTTAAAAAAGACAGTGATGAGCTGCTGGCTGCCGAAGATGCCAAACTGGATAAGCCTTCAACCGACAAAAAACCCGGTTTTAAGCAAAAGCTGAAGAGTTTGTTAGTGGCCTGGTGGCGCAACAAGCGGCTCCGCTACGCCACACTTATCGGCGTCGGCCTGGTGCTGACGATATTGTTGATGATTCCGACCAGCCGCTATTTTATCCTCAACAATTTGAGTGTCCGCGCCAGCGCTTCCATGACAGTTATGGACGACAGCACTAGCCTACCGCTTAAAAACGCCCAAGTCAGCCTTGGGGGACAAACTGCTCAGAGCGACGAGAACGGCACCGTTCATCTGTACCACGTCAAATTGGGGCGCAGCCCTCTGGTGGTCAGCAAACGAGCCTTTGCCAGCAAAAATCGTACGTACGTGGTTGGCTGGGGCAGCAACCCGCTCGACGCGGTCAGCCTAACGCCAGTTGGCACGCAGTACGTTATTACGGTCAATGATTTCTTGTCCAACCAACCGATTGCCAAGGCCCAAGCCGAGAGCGGCGAGGCCAACGCTCAGTCTGACGAAAAGGGCAAAATCCTGCTGACGGTTGATAAACCAGGCGATCAGTTTAGCGTTACTATCAAAACGGCCGGCTACCGTGATGAAACTATAACTATTAGCGCCGATGATAAGAAAAACCACAGTATCAAACTGGTACCGGCCCGCAAGGAAGTGTTCGTTTCCAAACGCTCCGGCAAATACGACATCTACACGGTTGATTTGGACGGCAAGAATGAAAAGCTGATTCTGGCCGGCACCGGCAACGAACAAGACGGTTTGGTGTTGGTGCCTCATCCGGCCGAAGAGGTCGCCGCCCTGGTTTCGACCCGCGAAAATGTCCGCAACTCCGACGGTTTTCTGCTCAGCAGCCTGCTGCTGATTGACCTTAAAACCGGCGAGACTACCAAGCTCGGGCAATCAGAGCGTATCCAAGTGGTAGATTGGATCGGCAACCGGCTGGTCTATGTCCAAATCGCCGCCGGCGCTAGTGCCGCCAATCCGCGCCGGGAGCGTTTAATATCTTATGATTACCAGTCATCTAGCAGCGTCGAACTGGCCGCCACCAATTATTTCAACGACATTTTAAGCGCCGGCGGCAATATATACTACGCGCCGTCTACGGCTTATCAGAAAAATGACAACATCGGCCTGTTCCGGATTGGCGCCAACGGCACAAACCGCACCAGCCTGCTCAATTCAGAAGTCTGGAACATCTTTAGAACTGATTATGACAAGCTGAGCTTATCGGTCCAGCAAAACTGGTACAACTACCACTTGGGTGATAAGAGTGCCAACAAGGCCAACGGCGCTCCGGCCGTCCTCAAAACCCGCCTCTACCTAGATAATCCCAGCGACCAAAACAGCCTGTGGGTTGATAACCGTGATGGTAAAGGCGTTTTGTTGCTATATGACTTAAATGATAAGAAAGATAAGATTTTGCAGGCCCAGAGCGGTCTGCAATATCCGGTGCGCTGGCTTAACAAGACTACTGTCATTTATCGCATCCACAATGACCAGGAAACTGCCGATTATGCCATCAGCACGCAGGGTGGTGAACCGCGCAAGCTGAGCGACGTTACCAATACCGCGGGTGTCTCCTCCTGGTATTATTACTAGCCCTGTTATAATTTGGGCATGTGGATGGAAGAGAATAATTGTCTGGTCAAAGAGTTTAAATTTGCCGATTTTAAGACGGCGTTAGCTTTTGTAAACCAAGTCGGCGAGATTGCCGAGGGCATGAACCATCATCCTGATGTCGAGCTCGGCTGGGGCCGGGTCAAACTCCGCCTATCAACTCACAGCGAACACAAAATCACCGAAAAAGACCATCGGCTGGCCGCAGCCATCGACCAAATCGAACCGACGCCTTAGTTGCCTCAAAAAGCTTATGGTAGAATAATGGGCAAGGAGAAACATGCAACGATTATTACGTATTTTAATAGTTATAGGCCTGCTCACGCCAGCCTTTAGCTTCAGTGCCGTCATGGCCCACGATAGTGCTAGCAATTCAGGCGGCAGTGGTTCGAGCACAACTACTCAAGCTGACGACAATGCTCTAGCTACAACCGACACCGGTACGGATACTGAAACTCCAACCACCACCCTGGCGGAGCGATTAACCGAGCACAAGAGCGAATTTAAACAGAACCTGACGCGACTGCAAATAGCCAGCCTAAAGACGCGCTGCAAAGCCGCCCAGGGCCAACTTAGCTCGCTCAGCGGCCGCATTAAAGGCATTCAAACCAGCCGCAACGAAGTCTATACCAACCTCACCAAGCATCTGGCCAGTCTGCAGACCAAGCTGCAGGAAAGGGACGTTGATACCACCGAATTGCAGGCCGAGATTGCCACCCTCCGAACCAAAATCGACACCTATAAGACAGACTTGGTTGCTTACAAACAAGCTGTCTCAGACCTTAGCGACATGGATTGTAATGCCGACCCCACGGCTTTTAAGGCCACCCTGGAAGCCGCCCGCGCCGCCCGCAAGAAGGTTGCTACCGACATTACCGATATCCACAGTTACGTAATCGATACTATTAAACCGACACTCGTCAAGATCCGCACCTCTCTGGCCGCGGGCGAGCAGAAAACAGATAGCCAAGGAGCACAAAGTGGAAATTAAAGTAACCAGCAGCGATGGACCTCAACAGGATGTCGCAATTGCGCCATCTGTAACAACCGCCACCGTGGCCGCCCCGCCCGCACCGGTTGTCGAGGAGTCAGCGCCCACGCCACCACCAGCTACGCCGGAACCATTGCCGGAACCACCCACCGAGCCGACCGATGCACCTCTACCGGCCATGTCTGAACCGCCCACACCGCCGCCTTCGCCCCTGACCACTACGCCAATGCCGCCCAAGAAAAAATCCAAACCTACGACGGTAATTGTCATAGCCGTAGTGCTAGTATTGGCTATCGCCGCTGCTGTCGTGTTTGCCTATGTCAAGAGTCGCGACAAAGGCTTAACACCACCCGTTACTAAGACTACCCCTAAAGTAACCAGCAGCGATGTTACCAGCACGTCTAACCAACTCGACACCGATCTGAAAAAGGTTGACGACAGCAAAGACTTCAGCGAAGCCTACCTCACTGACCAAACACTCGGTCTTTAAGCTTTTGTTTAAAAGTTAGTAAGGTGTTAGCCTAGATAGTTGAAATGTCAGATACAATGTCAAATCTAGAGGCCGGCGATTCAATATCGCTGGTGGCAGCAGCGGAGTTAGCTATACATAATGACGATAAAGATGCCGCTCAATTCATTCGTGGTGCTCTGGCGCGCCGCCGCAAAGATTTAGACCAAGAATATATGTTAATAGATAGCACGCACGCTCGACTTGGCAATTTCATCGTGACTGGTGATCCGGACGAAATTCCTAACGTACCGGAAAGTTCCTAAGGGCGGATGGCCAACCCGGAATTAATCGTTTTGTGCGATGAGAATGGTCAGCCGGCCGGCACAGCCGAGAAACTAGCGGCTCATAACGCTAGGACGCCGCTTCATCTGGCTTTTTCGTGTTATGTCTTCAACGACAAAGGCGAACTGTTGGTGACAAAACGTGCTGACAGTAAGAAAGTTTGGCCCGGTGTCTGGTCTAACACGGTTTGTGGGCATCCGGCACCCGCCGAGACCTTAGAGGCAGCCATCCGGCGGCGGCTCAAAGATGAACTCGGTATGTCGGCGACTGATTTTAAAGTTGTTCTACCAACCTATAGGTATAAAGCACCGCCGTTTAAGGGCATTGTCGAGAACGAATTTTGTCCGGTGGTTGTGGCCAAGGCAACAACTGAGCCCAAACCCGATGCCAGCGAAGTATCCGACTACAAATGGCTTACCTGGGAAAAGTACGTAACCGCTACTCAAGCCGATAATGATAATCTATGGTCTTGGTGGTGTAAGGACCAGCTCAAGCAACTAAAGAATAATGTAACTATCAAACAATATGCCCAAACCAATAATACTTAACAAGCTAAGCGACCCGCGACTGTCCAAATTGCTGGCCGCTGGTGCGGTTGGCGTGGTGCCGACCGATACTATCTACGGCCTGGTCTGCCTGGCGTCTGACGAAGCAGCCGTGGCCCGACTTTACGCTTTCAAAAAACGGGAGCATAAACCCGGCACGGTTATTGCGACCGATATTGATCAGCTGGTCTCGCTCGGCATAACGAGACGTTACCTGAAAGCCGTCGAGCAATTTTGGCCAAATCCCATCAGTATCATTATTCCGAGCGGTGACAATCTTAAATACTTACATCTTGGCAAAGGCGGATTAGCCATTCGCATTCCCAAAGAGCCGCAAATTAATGCCTTGCTGAAACAAACCGGTGCGCTGTTGACAACCAGCGCCAACCATCCTGGAGAGCTGCCCGCCAATACGATCAAGGAAGCCCAAAAATACTTTGGTGAAACACTCGATTTCTACGTTGATGGCGGCGACCTCAGCAACCGTCCGCCATCAACCATTATCCGCATTATCGACGATGCCATCGAAGTTCTTCGCCCGGGAGCTGTTAAGATAGACGAAGCAGGTAATATACATGATGTTTAAAACAGCCACACCCTACATCGCCAGTTATGTGATTCTACGACGCGGCAAGCAAGTAGCTTTTGTTTTGCGCAGTCACACCGGCTGGATGGACGGTTATTATGGCCTAACTGCCGGCAAGGTTGAGAAAGATGAGACTTTTAAGCAGGCCGCTGTGCGCGAGGCACAAGAAGAAGCCGGCATCACAGTAGCCGAGACCGATCTTAAACACGTCATGACTATGCACCGCTACGAACCCGATGGCATAAGCTGGGTTGATGTTTTCTTTGAGGCTTATATGTGGAGAGGTGAGGTACACAACGCCGAACCGGCCGTGCACGGCAGTGTAGACTGGTATGACGCCAGCAAGCCACCCGACAACCTGGTGCCGAGCATCAAATTTGCGCTCGAGCAGATATCAGAAGGTAAAATATACTGCGAGTACGGTTGGGATAATTAAGCGTGGTATGATATTGCCATGAGCAAATCTGTTTTAGTTGTTGAAGACGACAATCTAACCCGTAAAAGTCTGGTAAATCTGTTGATTGAAAAAGGCCTGACCGTCCACGAAGCCGTCAATGGTAAAGTCGGCCTGGAACAGGCCCTGGCCAAACATCCCGACCTGGTGCTGACTGATATACGCATGCCCGAGATGGACGGCATTGCCATGATTGGCGAACTGCGCAAAGACGATTGGGGCAAGAGCGTACCGGTGATTGTTCTGACGACAGACGAGACCACTACCACCGTCAACAGCGCTCTTCAAGCTGGTATCACCGTCTACTTACCGAAAATGACCCTGGATCCAGGAACTATTGCCGATCAGGTCGTAACAGCTTTAGGCTGATCAGTCTCGCCGGCTTCATTACTGTCTTTGCTTGAATGCTGAATCGGTAGTGATACAAAGATAGTGGTGCCTTTATTTTCGTGTGATTCTAGCCACAGTGTACCGCCATGCTGTTCGATGATAAGCTTGGTAATCCATAATCCCAGCCCGGTGCCGTGGGCTTGGATTTTGACGGCATTACGGGCCCGGTAGTAGCCCTCCAGCACCTTGGCTTGCTCGGACTTAGGGATACCGATACCCCAGTCGCGCACCGTTACAACTTGCTTATCGCCTTCCCGGTGGTAGCTCAGCTCAATAGTTGTTTCGGCCCGGCTGTACTTGATGGCGTTGGAGACGATATTCATGATAGCCCGCTTCAGGGCGGCCACGTCGCCATCGACGTAGGTGTGGTCCGGCCAGTCGCCGACTTTGCTGATTTTAATCTTCTTTTCCTGGGCGCCCAGCTTCAAGGTGGCGCGCACCTCATCCACTACACTGACCAGGTCGAGAGTCTCATGCTGCATCTTACCAGCCTGGCCGCGTTCAAAGACCGACAAGTCCAGAATTTCATTAACCGTTACCAGCGACGCTTCGGTACTGTGGTACATGTCGCCCAGCATTTCTTTCTGCGTTTTGTTCAAGTTTTTTTCGTTATCTTTGATCATGGACTGTATCGCCCAGAGCATACCGGCCAGCGGCGAGCGTAGTTCATGGGAAGCAATCGACGTAAACTGGTTTTTCAGGGCGGCAATTTCGCGTTCCTTGTTCTCTAGTTTGCGGTCGCGCAGCAGGCCGGCCAGCGGGATAGCCGCCAGACAGAGCGGAATAACGGTGTATAGAAATATCTGGAAGTAGTAGTCAATCGCCTTGGTGTCGACGCCCAGCAAGGCAATCGTGTTGCCGCTGGCCGGGTCGGTAATCGGCGCCAGTGCTGATACCCAAATGCCCCAGCGGTCCCGGGTTGGCCCCTCTAAGAAGGGCTCCGAGTCGCTAAATGAAGCCTGCAGTTTCTTGGATGCTTCGTAGTAAACCTGGCCGGGCGGTGAATAGTCACGGCTGTTGGGCGCCTCCGAGTCGACATAAAAAAAGATGTCTTTATCGTGCTTGCCCATAAGATAGACGAAGCGCAAGCCCTGGTTATCCAGACGAATTTGCGACAAACGCTCTTTGAGCCGCTTGTAAGCCGGATTTTTCAAGTCGGTGTCGTTGCCTTTGAGGGCTTTGACATCATCGGGGTTCAGGGCGCTGGCGGCGGTCCGCACCCGGGCCATCATCAGGTCGTTGTTATGGGCATTGGCGGCAATGCCGGCGAACAGAGCACCCATTGCACCGGTAACGATGATGAGCATCATGACAACGCTGGTTAGTCTTTTTGGTTTGGTCAACAGCCGGGGATCCACCACCGACGAGGAGTTCTTCATCTGTTAATACTATAACATAGGCGTAAGCGTTATGGTTGCTGGCTGCCGACCAGTTGGTCAGTGCCTGGCTGGTGGTTCGTTTCAAACGATTCGCATAGTGGGCTGTCAATTTCGGCCACCCCCGCACCATTATCCGGTGTGGTTGTGTCATGCTCGGCGACTTCGGATTGACTGATACGGCTGTCATACATGGCCCTGCTGTTGTAGTAGTCGGGATCAGCAATCTCAGGCAGGAGTCCGGAGAAGGCCGGATGGATAATAAACCGACCGCTCTCATCCAGTTTGCCCTCTTCGGCTATAAATGCCGTGGCGCACAAGCCGTCGAGTGTAACAAAGGCGTATACAAAGTTTATGGCGGGCTGCTGGCTGGTAGACTGAGTCCGCGGCCGCCTTTGACCCGTCTCGGGTGGCCGTATACCCACCAAAGTTAAGCCTGCTTTGCCAAGTTCTTGGGGATCAAAAGCAGCTTCAACTGACTGTTCAAAACTGGAAGCTGACTCTGGTGATATCCAACTTTCGGGTGACGGCACGCTCGCTGGCGGCGCTGCAAAGTGGGGCCGGTCGGCGACTGGAAGCGTGGTTGTGGTGGTCGCAGCACCGGCTTCCGCAAGCTTCACCGTAACTGTTTTTCCTAAAAAGTTAAAGTTTGGATGCGCCGGGGCGGCCACTTCAGCCACGGCAGCAACTGGTGTGATGGCTATTTCTGGTGATGCTTGAGGCGTCAGGCTGCCACCAACTAATGCCATAGCTGTCGCAACCGTTCGTATTTGTTTTTCGCCCCGCATTGGTTCTATTCCAACATGGTTCATTAAATTACCAAAACAAAAAGCGTTGCGGAATAAACAAGGTTCCAGACTGGTTTATTTAGTGAAGTTTTTCCTAACCCATTCGTCTAAACTGTCGCCGCCACCGCCGGCCATGGCCACCACCATATCGCCGTCATCCAGGTGCTTTTGTATGGTCTTTTTCAAATTTTCGTCTCGCTCCAGCGGTTCGGCAATAGTCGGATCGCTTAGATGGGAGATCAATTCTTCTGGTGGAATAACCCGCTGCGCCGGATCTTCGCGTGCCAGGTAGCTGGGAATCCAATAGACTTTCTTGGCGCCGTCAAAGACGTCTTTGTAATCGTCGAGCATATAGTGTTGCCGACGGTTAGTCAGTGGCTCGTACACGACCACAACGTTTTGTTTCTTGGTGTTAGCCATTTCCAAGGCTACACTCATAGCGCCGCGGATTTTTTCCGGTGTATGCGCGTAGTCGCTGAAGAGCCCGGGCACAATTTCTTCCATGCGCCGCTGCAAGCCAGGGAAACCGTCCATAATACCAATCAATTTTTCGATAGATTCACCTGTAACTTGGTGGACGGCTTGAACCGCTAGCCAGGCATCCAGCCGGTTATACTGCCCCATCAGTTCGACGTCCCGAATGTTCGGGTCGTTACTATCCTGGACAAGCAGGTGTTCGTCGGCCGCTAAGCCTAGGTAGTCATAATCATCTTGCCAAATTATCACGCCTTCACTCTGGTCAATAAACTCGCGAAAGGCCTGTTGGTAGTCCTCGCGCGTCGGAAAAATTTCGTGGTGGTCCCAGGATACACCGGTAATAAGGCTGAGGTGTGGTTCAAAGGCCAGAAAATTGCGGTCAAACTCGTCACACTCATAGACAAAATACTTTGAGTCGGCTTCGTACCAGCCCATGTCGCCAAATGGGATTTTGGCACCGACCGAATAGGAAATCGGTAGGCCCAGCCCCTTAAACAACCACACTACCATCGCCGTAGTAGTCGTCTTGCCGTGCGTTCCGGCGATAGCAATCAGCTTCAGACCCTTTTCAGACAGAATAGCGTTCAGCAGCTCGTCACGCTTGCTGGTCTTGATGCCTTTCTCCCGGCAAAATAACAGCTCCGGTTCGCCGACTCGTTCAATCGCCACTGCCGATGAGTAGACGAGCCAGTCAATCGGTTGTTCTTCGTCAATAGCGGCAATCTGCTCCCGGCTCTGGCCGATGTGGATATTAGGAATTCCGTGCTTTTTCAGATATTGAATATACTGCGAATCTTGTTTATCGGAGCCCGACACTTCGAAACCAGCTTGTTTAGCCAACATAGCCAAAGGACCAATGGCCGTACCACCAATTCCAGAAAAGAAGATGTGCATAGAAATAGGGTACAGTGTAGCGTTGTTAGCGTCTAGCTGAGATATAATCGTAAGCAAGATGAACCAAAAACAACTGCATCGTCTCTGGACCAAAATCCGCGTCGTCCGCCCCTGGTACTTCTTAGCCATAGCCCTTGTCACCGGTATGGTGGCTGTTGCTGCTTTGCGTCAAAACAACCTGCATATGATTGAACTCAGAGCCCAGGTGGTTAAAGCCGATAAAGAAAACGCTGATGTCGAGTCGGCCCTACGCCAATTGCGCCAATTCGTCTACGGCCACATGAATACCGACCTGGCTAGCGGTCGCAATGGTATCCGGCCGCCGATTCAACTCCAGTACCGCTACGACCGCTTGGTGGCAGCCGAGAAAAAGCGCGTTACCGACATTAATGCCCAGGTCCAAACGGCCGCTGAAGCCGCTTGTAAGCCGCAAGTCGCCACCGGCGTCTTTGACAAGGAACGAGTGGCTTGCATTCAGCGCTATGTCAGCGACCACGGTGCTAAACAGCAATCTATACCGGCCGCTCTCTATAAGTTCGATTTTGCTTCGCCCCGCTGGTCGCCCGATCTGGCCGGCGTTAGTCTGCTAATCAGCTTGGTATTATTAGTCCTATTTGGCGCCAGCTACGGCCTGGAGCGCTGGGTTAGAAGCGAACTCAAAGAGTAAAAACACCGGCTGCTTAGTGAGCCGGTGTTTTAGAGGAGAACTCTGAACTACTATTTCTTAGTTGGGGTGGTAGTGGTTGGGGTAGTAGTAGTTGGAGTGGAGTTCGTGGTAGCAGTCGTACACTTCTGACCGTTCGGGTTCTGCTTGACGAACTCGGCCACCGCTTTGGCGACTTGGCCGTCAGTTTTCAGGTTTTCCCAGAACGTTACCTGGTCGCGGTTGATCAGCATCTGATCATCCGGCCCATGCAATTCACAACCTAGTTTAACCAGAGATATATCCTGCGCCGCGTTACTGGTGCTTTGGTTAGGCTGAACTTGCTGGTTGACCCGCAGGTAGTAAATGTTGCCGACCCGTACGTATTTATCGTTTAGGGAGCGGATATTGCCAAAGTAGACCTGGCCGTTGTTCAAAAATACGGCTTGCAGCGTCTTCTTATTGACGTACTTACCTTCGGCCGGAACATTACCGAAGAAGATTGATAGAACCAAGGCTACTACTAAAACGGTAGCCGAAAAGAGCAGCGTCACTGAAGAGAGCTGTACCCATTTCTGTCCGTTATACCTAGCGCCCCGATGAGTCGAGCCCGCACCATTGGCCGGACTCGTAGCCGCATGACCAGTTGTTTGGGCTTGCGGACTGCGATTCATGAATTCCATAGAGAAACCACCTTTTTATTACCCTTTATAGTTACGGTTTTTAGTGTAATGCATAAGCACATTAACATGCAACAGTAATGGCAAGTCCAATCTGTTGGAGTTGTGATTTTTTGAGGTGTTTTACAGGGGTGAAAAAAGATTATTCAAATTAACAGGGTTGACAAGCTAAAACACCTAAGAGTATGTTAGGGATACCATTACTAATCCTAAGAGGGAGAGATACGAGATGGCTTATAAGCACACAAATTCTAAAGGGGTAACATACTACCTTAACTCAAAAGTTGTCACACTTCGTGGCGGCAAACAGCAAACCATTTACTACTTCAGCAAGGACCAGCGCCCAGAGGCTACTGATCTCCCTGATGGTATGGAAGTAAACGAGAA
Source organism: uncultured Candidatus Saccharibacteria bacterium (assembly GCA_964625325.1). Lineage (GTDB taxonomy): Bacteria > Patescibacteriota > Saccharimonadia > Saccharimonadales > CAYVSP01 > CAZILM01. Next base: position 13,627 of record CAZVBA010000011.1, read on the forward strand.
CCCACGTAACGGTTTCTTGACTGTTAAGCGCAAATAATCCTACTCGTTAGGAAGAAGAGTCGCCCGGGCCCCGCCCAGGCGGCTTTTTTATTTTGCTCATGCTTGCATCACAAGTTATTTTTTGTGAGTCTAGAGTGATGGTTCGTGCTAAATTTATCGCTGCCTTCGAGCATGCTTTATCCCAACCTCTGCCAGTGTCGCCGGAGAAAGTCGAGAGGCTTAATCGCGATCCGCGTATGCTAACGTTAGCTTGGCTGGCCAATACCGCTCTACAGCACCTTGTCAGTAATTGGGAAATAAGCAGCCTTAAAGGCCACAGTCTACCCCTCGATGAGACAACTAAAAAGACTCGTGGAATAACTGATGAAGCATTCAAAACCGCCAACCGGTTGCGGGGAAAAAGTCTGTGTTTTGAAGTAGTTACTATGCCCTTTGAACATGCCACTAACCAATATCGTCTCAACGGTTTCTTTAATCGCCAACACATGTCTAGACAGTGGCCATTTAATATTGGCGTGCATGGCTATGCAAGCGCCGACGGTGAGCGTAACGATGCAGCCATTGTCACACTAGAAGGTATGTTGTCGGCTGACAAATCAATAAAACTAGCCACACTGCGCTATGCAGGTGAGGAAGGCGCTATAGAGGAGAATGATTTCGACGGGCTTCTGGTAGCTGGCGTGGAAGTGCCGACCCTTCCTCGGTTTCCTAAATACCACTACATAACTGAACCGGCCGGTCCCGCCAGTTCCGATGCTAAAGAACTGCGCAGACTATTTGAAGGCCTTTTGAGTGATGCTTAACGGGTTAAGTTTGGTATAATTAAGGAAATGGCGAAGAGTAAAACGGCGAAGCCGATTGTTGAAGTGCGCGACCTGATAAAGGTCTATGGTGACAAACCAGCCGTAGACGGCATTAGCTTTGATATTCAAAAGGGTGAAATCTTCGGTATCCTCGGCCCCAACGGTGCTGGCAAGACCACCACGCTGGAGATGATCGAGACGATCCGGTCAATTGACGGCGGCTCGATTACGGTTGATGGGCTGGACATCGCCAAGCACGCCCAGAAGGTGAAGTACATCATCGGTGTGCAGCCGCAATCACCGGCTTTCATGGACAAGGTCAAACTAACCGAGCAGTTGCAGCAACTGGCCTCGGCTTATGGTGCCCGGGTCAATTCTAAAAAACTGCTCGAAGAAGTCGGCCTGAGCGATAAGGCCAATAGTTATGTTGAGAACCTATCCGGTGGCCAGAAACAGCGCTTTAGCATCGCTGCCTCACTGGTGCACCAGCCCAAAATCTTTTTTATGGACGAGCCGACTACCGGTCTGGACCCGCAGGCCCGCCGCAACCTCTGGGATCTTATTAAAGAAACCCGCGACAAAGGCGTCACCATCCTGCTGACTACTCACTATATGGAAGAGGCCGAGCTGCTGTGCGACCGCGTGGCTATCATGGACAACGGCAAGATAATTGCCTTGGATACGCCGAAACAGCTGGTCAAACAGCTGCTAGAAAAGGGCTTCAAGAAGGAGCAACACGTCGAACAGGCTAACCTGGAAGACGTCTTTATTGATATGACCGGCAAGGAGCTGAGGGATTAACCATGGATTTTAAAAAAGCATTCTTACCGGTCACCACGTTTGCCCGCATCGGTATTAAACGGGCCTTCCGCGACAAGACGGCCATTTTCTTCATTTTCCTATTTCCGCTGATTTTCCTATTCGTCTTTGGCGGCATTTTTGGCAAGAGCAACGGCGTTTCGTTCAAAGTCGCCCTAGTCAATCAATCAGATTCAGCTTTTTCGAGTCAATTCGTCAAACAGCTGGCTAAAGATAAGAGCTTTAAAATTGATAAAAACGCCACATCCTTAGACAAGGCTAAAGAGAAGATGAGCCGCGGCCAACTGGACGCTGCCATCGTGCTGGGCCAGGATTTTGGTGTCGTCAAAAATGGTCAATACCCAAGTGGTCAGGCGAAAGTTTATTACACCCAAAACAGCCAGTCGGCCGCTACTACGCTACAATCAGTCCTAAGTTCTATTTTTGCGGACATCAATCACCAATTGGTCAAGACTGACGCGCCATTTAAGGTAAGTTCTGAACAGCTCAACACTAAGAGTCTCAGCCAGTTCGATTACACTTTTGCCGGCCTGATCGGTTTCAGCATTATCGGCTTGGGTATTTTCGGCCCGGTCAATGTCTTTCCTGAGCTTAAAAAACAAGGTGTTTTGCGCCGCCTGCACACTACGCCGCTGCGAGTCTGGCAGTATTTTGTAGCCAACGTGCTGAGCCAGGCCGTCGTTGGCCTGATGTCTATTGCTCTGATGTTTGTGGTCGCGATGACCGTCTTCAACCTCAAACTCAGCGGTAATATTATTGAGCTGGCCCTGCTTATCGTCTTTGGAATTGCCATGCTGTTCGGCATCGGTATGGCCATCGGTGGTTGGGCCAAGGACCAGAACCAGGCCGCGCCACTGGCCAACATCGTCGTCTTTCCGATGCTGTTTCTATCCGGCACCTTCTTCCCACGCTTTTTGATGCCGCAGTGGCTGCAACAGGCGTCTAATTTTTTGCCACTGACGCCGGTCATTGATGGTATTAGGCTGATTGCCACTGAAGGCAAGCACCTCACCCAAATCGGCCCGCAGCTGGGCATGATGGCCGGCTGGACGGTTGTGGTGTATCTCATCGCCTTCACCGTCTTCCGCTGGGAGTAAAAGCTCATGGATCTTCAGCACCGGCTACAGTCTGGCAAAACTGAGGTAAGCTTTCGAAATGTCGAGGAAATACAAAGAGTCTCTGAAGGCCTCCATCTTGGTCATATGAGCAGTTTGATGATACGTACATTTATAGCTGATTTGCGTAATAGTTGGCCCGTTGTGGTTACCTATCCTGATAACGTTGTAAGGCGCATGGCTGAGGCATCAAATCCCCCCAGGGCACTAACTTCGTACGTTCGTCACTTTGAGGATTAACAGCTTACCTTTGCTATGCTAAGTAATATGGAAGAACGGTATGTGCAAGCTTTTGCCTGGAGTTTGAGCTTTGCGGTGGCTGTGATTGCAGTGGTGGCATGGGGGCAGGGTATCAGTTGGCACTTTGCCGGGTTGAGCAGCTACCAGTTTTTCCCGCTGTTTGGCCTGCTGGCCTTTAGTCTGATGTGGTCGCACTACATAGCCAGCGTGGTACGTCAGCTTGCCAGGATAGATAGGGAAGCCTTACATACTTATTTTGAAGTCACCAGTTTTGCAGTGTTGGTCGCGATTTTAATACACCCAGGCTTACTGGCCTGGCAACTGTGGCGCGACGGTATTGGGTTGCCACCGGGCAGTGAACTGATGTATGTCGCGCCAAAAATGCGGATCTACATACTAATGGCTATGACGGCCTGGCTAATATTCCTGGCCTATGAGTTGCGCCGGGTCTTCAAGACGCGGCCGTGGTGGAAGTACATGCAATATCTCAGCGACATCGCCATGATTTTAATCTTTCTTCATTCAATTCACCTGGGCACACAGTTGCAGACCGGCTGGTTGCGGCCCGTTTGGTACTTCTACGGTCTTACACTCAGTTTATCACTTCTTTATACCTACTACCACAAATTCCAACAGCGCCACCTTGCTAAATAAGCATAAGTGTGATATAGTAGTGATTATGAATGCTCAGCGTCCCAAGCCAGAAACAATTAGCCAGCAAAATGCCGCCGCTGAGGCCGCCGCCGCTCCTTATATTGCAGAGTTACCAATTGTCGCTGACCAGGTAGATGTTGAGCCAGTTACCGCTGATGTGTCTCCGACTGAACCAATTATAGAGCCGGTCGAGGAGCGCGTGAGCGCTCGTGAAAACGAAGTTGGCAGACTACCCGAAAGACGGCCGGTTTATCTACCCATAGGTTCAAGAACAACTACTAAAGCTCCCCGGCAGCTCAAAATCCTCAAGCCAGCTCCTGAAGCGCCAGAGTGGAAGTTGGACGAAGAAACCAAAGCGGTGGGCAGACAAGGTCTGGATGGTGTACGCGCTGCGTTACAGCAGGCTAGGCGTGAAGCGCTTGAGCGCGACAGACAAAGCAAGTAGGGAAGGGGCGACTCCCCCACTTCCCTATCGGCGCTAAAAAGTGCCGGTCGTTAACTAAATTGATTTATCGTGGTGAGGACTGTTGTTTAAATACATACTTAACATGTTAAGTATGCCCGGCGGTATTAGGTTTTAATGTGAATGGTTTTGACAGCCTAAGAACTGCTCGACCGATTTATGCAAAACCTCTTCACAACTGAGCTGATGGACTTATTCGACCCTATGCTTGTATAGTAAAACTTACTTTGATCAAAGCGACCCATCTCAGCAAGCGCTATCGCAAAAAACTGGCGGTTAATGATATTTCCTTTGAGGTTGAATCCGGCAAAGTAACCGGCTTCTTAGGACCGAACGGCGCCGGCAAATCCACCACCATGCGACTGATGCTCGGCCTGGACAGTGGTCTGGGCACGACACTATTCGGAGGTAAAAAACTGCAAGAATACACCGAGCCGTCGGCTGTAGCCGGTATTTTACTGGAAGCCAAAGCCTTTCACCCGACCCGTCCGGCGCGCAGCCACCTTCGCGTCCTGGCGGCCGCCGGCAATATCCCTGACAAGCGCGTCGACGAAGTGCTGGATATAGTTGGTCTTCAAGACGTGGCCAAAAAAAAGCCCGGTAAGTTCAGCCTGGGCATGAGCCAACGGCTGGGAATCGCCGCCGCCATTTTGGGCCAGCCCAAGTATTTGCTACTCGACGAGCCGGCTAACGGCCTGGACCCTGAAGGCATTGCCTGGTTGCGGCAATTCCTCAAAGATTACGCCGACAAGGGCAACACAGTCTTCGTGTCCTCACACTTGCTGAGCGAAATGTCCCAGATGGCCGACAATGTCATCGTGATAGGCAAGGGAAAGTTAATTGCCAGCACATCTATCAGGGAGCTTATCGCCGGCAATACCCACTCGTCTGTCTTCGTGCGTTCGTCCAGCCTGCCAAAGCTTGAGAAAGTTCTGCAGCGTGAAGGCATAGCTTTCGCCAAAAAGGCAAAAGGGCTGGAAGTTTCTGGTGTTAAAACCGACGTTATAGGCCAACTGGCTTTTACCGCCGGCGTGCCCATAGTTGAGCTGACCAACCACGCGGCTTCGCTGGAAGAAGTCTTCCTGGAACTGACGGCCGGTGCCGAAGAGTATCAGACTAAAACGGAGCCTAAAAAATGAAAGCCGCCCTGAAGTCCGAAGTGCGTAAACTGCTCAGTATCCGTTCGACCTTTTACATTCTTGGCTTGGCCCTCTTGCTTACTTTCATGTTTGCCTTTTATGTGGCCGGATGGAAAGCACTGCCGCCCCAACTCATGGATCATAATTGGTTGGCTAGCCAAGTGACCTCGGCGGTCCAGCCATTGAGTCTACTTTTTGGGCTGGTGGCTATCTTGCAGGTTACGCATGAGTATCGCCATAACACCATCGTCTATACACTCACTGCCAACCGGAGCCGAAGTAAAGTATTACTGGCCAAGTTTATGGTCGTTTCGGCCTTTGCGATTCTGGCCGCGCTGTTTTTTGGATTCCTCTCGCCACTTCTTACGGCTCTCGGTATCCACTTGCATGGGCTCAGTCTTGCACCCCAACACTTCGCGGTCTGGAGCCTGGTGTGGCGGGCCGCTTTTGCCGGCTGGGGCTTTACGGCGTTGGCTTTTATACTGGCGGTCATTATCCGGGTGCAGGTCGGCGCCATTGTCGCTTTGTTCTTGATACCAAGTACGGTTGAGAATTTGTTGGGCCTCGTTTTGAAGCAGAAACAGATTTATCTGCCGTTTAGCACCCTCAATAACCTGCTCGACGCTGTTGAACGTGGCAACCACATTTCCTATGCACGCAGCGCGTTGGTGGCGGCTGCGTATATCGTAGTAGGTTGGATTGTAGCCTGGGTTCTATTCCTTAAGCGCGATGCTAATTAGGCTTGGCTACCTGCCGCCAGGACAGACTGCCCGTGGCGGGCTACCAACAACCTAAACTCTACGTTTTTACCCTCTAAGCGCCGACCTAATGTGGTAGCTACCTCCGGCGGGACGCTTACCTGGCTCCTTAGCAGTCGCAAATGAGTGGCAGTCGTCAAATCCAGCGTTTCATCTATGACGGTGTCAAGGTTATCCTGACGAACGCCCAACTCTGTCAATGCGCTGCGGTAGCTCTCTTGAATCGCTGCTTGCAGCTCTTGGGCCCCAGTCGCTGGCGACAATTGCGCTACGACGCCTCTGCCTTCGTAGCCGGGTGTAATTCTCTCTATGGTCGACACGAATGGCTTACTGGGCAGATTATTGATGTCAGATTGTAGACCTTCCAGCATAGAACGCAAACTCAGCCGCCCGGCGGAGCGCAGCAGCCGGTTGGCCAGGTGGGTTTCAATCGTCACCGCAGTTTCGAGCCTGCCTAGCACCATTTGCGGCCTAAGGGGTGTGAAGCCGTATTCTTTCAATGTGTCGCGTTGGACAACTGAACGTTGGAAAGATACAATTTGCCGCCGATTCGGAAAACTGGGGAGGCCGGCAAAGTAAAGGTGTTTCATCTCGTGTAGAACCATAATAACGGTTAGCTGGTATCATAGCCAGCGGCTGAATAATCTAAATTAAAGGGTCCCCATCGCGAGAGGATTCGCGATGGGGTAAAGCGAGGCTCTTGTTGAAGGCTGAAAGTAAAAACGACTTCCATATTGTTTTTACGGAAGCCGAAGTACAAGACTGAGCTGGTGGGGGTGGATGGATTTGAACCATCGGCCAACAGGTTATGAGCCCGCTGCTC
>CAZVBA010000012.1:0-19882 GCA_964625325.1 uncultured Candidatus Saccharibacteria bacterium
GTCATTTTGTTTACTTCAACAAGCGTACTGACCGGCATGGCATTTTTGAAGTATTCAGCCCTAATTGCTGAGATCTTATCGAAATCATTCATGTCCGTTATGTAGATGACTGCTTTAACGACATCATCAATGCTGGCATCTGCTTGCCCAAGTATCTTGATAATGTCCTCAAATACCAGCTTGGTTTGTTCCTCGACGTCGTCGGTTACGACCTGGTGGCTATCGTCTTTTTTAGGAGCTTGTATGCCAGATACAAAGATAAGGTAATGGTCGCCTAAATCTATTTTTTTCGCCGGCGTATAACTTCCTCTAGTTTTGTAGTCTTCAGGAAGAATGTCTTTGATAAAGTCTTTACTCATATCTGTAATTATAACGTAGATAAGTCTATGGCCTCTAATTGACCGAGCTGCTTTAGGTATTTGTTATAGGGAATAGTGATTAGTTCCGAACCATTAAGACCAAACAGCTTTTCCATTGCTTCATGTTCCTGCTCGGGAAAATCGAGGATAACAGACCGTAAAAAGTCGTTGATGACGTACAGACCGACAATGCCATTTTTATATTCGTAATCCGCATAGTCCATTTTGACTATATCGACGGTTGTATAGCCCTTGTCTTTCAGCCACTGAAACCCAGCGGCGGTATCTTTGACGGGAATGGTCTCTTTTAGCGAAAATGTACCGTTTGACTCATCGAGGATATGAATTTCATCTTTATCACTGTAATGGACCAGCTTTACAACATTGTTACCGGTTTGTTTAGCGTAGTAGTGTGTAGAACTGGTGGTATTAATTTGTTTAGCGCCTAGGGCTTTGAGTTTCGCTTCAATTTCGGTGAAACTTTTTACGTGATATTTCTTTTCCTGATGTTTCATGTCAGCACGTTTTGAGGTTCGCCTTTTAGCCAAGCTTCCACATTATCAATCATTATGTCGCTTCCGATCTTCATGCTGAGTGACGTGTTGTAAGAAATATGAGGAGTTACGTAAACATTCGGGTGCCTAAGCAGCTTTTGGTAGAGCGGATCGTCAGTATCCCCAACAAGGATGCCGCCGCAATCACTCGCGACACCTGCTAGTTTATTGTCATCCAACGCCTTGAGCATAGCGGCGGTATCGACAATCTCGGATCTCGTGACGTCAACAAAATAACTCCCGTCTTTCATGACGGCAAAGAATGTGTCGTTTAATAATCCCTTGGTATGGGGATTGCTACTAAGCGTATTAACCACGTAGTCCGCATTCTTAATTGACTTATACAGGTCAGCGCCGCGCTGAAAATAATGAACGTTCATACCCAGGCTTTTTGCAATCTCGCCAACTCGTGAGCCAATCTGCCCTTTACCAAGTATAGTTACTGATTTTTCGGCTAGTCCTGGAGTTAATGGCGGTAATTTGCCATCTTTACGAAAGCTTGCTTCATGATTTAAGAAAACATTGAGTTTGCGCGCCATCATGATCATCATGCCTATGATCCACTCAGAAACCGCGTAGCGATTAGCACCTGGAGCATTTGAAATAGTTACGTTGTTTCTCTTTAGTAAATCTAAGTCAACGAAAGCCACACTCACGTAGCCGACGGTTATGTAAACATCTTTAAGTTGTGCGAAGGCGTCTTTTAAGCCAGCCGTTCCTGAACAAATTACATCTGCGCCCTGCACTCTTTTTAGGTATTCTTCACCGTCTTTAGGAAGAGAATCGTAATAGGTAACGTTGCCAAGTTCATCGAGGCGCGTTTTTTGTTCGGGGGTAAACGCCTGGTTGTTAGTAACGACAATTTTGGTCATGTTAGTTAACCTTGTTTGTAGGCTTACCCTCAAGAAAATTTTTTAAATTATCAATGTAAATCCGCTTTTTCAGTGCACTTGCTTCACGGGTTAAATATGCAATTGCTGGATACACGCGGCAAGTATTAAGCGGTTTTAATTGCTCCAGTTGTTCTTTGGACATTTCGTCACTATGGTCGAGCATAAATACCATATCTTGTTTCTTTAACCGTCTAACTAGTGCATCAAAATCTATCAGTTCCATTGGGCTGGGGTTAATAAAGATTGCATCCTGCCTTATGAGAGCAACTCTGCCAGCATTGATAATACCTTCTGTTTCTGGGTTAAGCGCTAAGTTTAACGAGATAATGTCAGAGTTAGCCAGTAGCTTATCAAGCTCGGCGTAGTGTATGCCTTTAGCCTCAGCATCTTTTTTAAGGGTTCGTGACCAGTAGGAGACGTCTGCGCCAAAAGCCTGAGCTAGTTCAGCTGTACGCAAACCAATGTCGCCCAGTCCAATAACTCCAAACTTCTTGCCTTTAATTTCCATACCGGGCTTATCATCTTCGTATGTGCCGTCCCACGCTAACTTCAAACCTCTTCCAAGCCCTCTGCACCACTCAATCAGAATACCGAACGTAAACTCCGCTACTGCCTCTGTGGCATAATCGGCAATGTTGGTGACAGTGATGTCTTTGCTGGCTGCATATTCGGTGTCAATGCCGCCATAACCTGTTCCAAGCATGCCGACGTATTTGAGATTTGGAAACTTATCCAGCAGGTCTTTGCCGACTTTGGCGCCAAGTTTCACGAGTAAAACCTCGCTATCTTTGTGCTCAGCTGCGGCATCTCCGGATATCAATACTCGCTTCTCGGCTAGCGCATCTATCTCCTGCCATTCATTATCTGCCATCTCAGACCCATTGAAGTCCAAGCAAATTATTTTCTTTGGTTTCACTTAGCTGCTTACCTCTTCTAGTGTTCCCTGCTGACTATTATAGTCTTCCACGTATGGTATCGCGGCAGCACCAATCACGGTCAGCACTCCGGCCATGACGACAATGCCTGGTCTTTCATGAAACAACAGGACGCCGAAAAGCACGCCAAAGACAATCTCCATCAAGCCTAGGATGCCAGCCGCCCCGGCCTCGATACGCTTGACGCCGGCTATGAATGACCACGAAGCGATGATGGAAGCGACCGCGAAGATGGGCAGGTAGGCCCATTGCACATGTGGGCCGATGGGCGGTATGTGTTCACGGAACACGACGGCCATGAAGATGTTAGCAATTACCGACGTAATCCACAGGACCAGGGTCGTCTGGGTGGCGTTATAAGGAATCTGTTTGGTCATGACCATAGCCGCGCCGGCGGCAGCGCCGCTGACCAGCGCGGCGCACAGCGCCAGCCAACCGATACTATTTATGCTCGGCGAAAAGATAAGACCAAGGCCGATTATGCCCAGCCCGGCCGCCAGGAGTTTGTCCCGCGTCAGGCGCTCGCCGGCCAGCAGCCAGCCGAAGAAAAAGATGCCGATGACGATGCTAGCGTAGTTGATGCTCAGACTGATGCCGATACCGGCATGCAGGATAGCGTAGTACAACGGTCCCCACACGAAGAAAGACACGAATATCAGACCGGCAAAGTAGCGCCAGCAGCGTTTCCAGTTTATCGGTTGCAGCTGCCCGGATATGACTGCTATAGGGAAGAGCAGCAGGACTATCAGGATGCTACGCAATGCCGACGCCATGTAGCCGCCGAAAAAATTGCCCATCAACCGAGTCCAAATACCATAGCTGGCATAAAAGAAGGATGATAAGACCACTAAGCTCGCGCCAATCGGAGCTAAGGACTTAGTATGTTTTTTATTCATGTACTAATTCTCTCATTGCCGAAGTTTGGACGATTTATACAAACCAACATTACAACGCAAGACAAGATTATATAGGCTTGGAAAATCACACTTAAACGTAGGCCGTCGTGGACAATGGCTAAGGTGGCGGCAATACCTTCCAGCCAGTACATTAATGGCGCTTCAGACTTTGGCAACTTCCAGGTCTTGAGTACGGCCGGTATGTAAGCGACAGCGTCGGCGACTATGGCGAATACTAGTGCCCAGATGCCGCTGCCGGTAAGTTGCCAGGCGACAATGCCAAATACAGCGATAACAGCGCAGCTGATATCCAACTTGCTGGTTCCGCCGATGCCCCTTTTCATGGAAAGTAAAGTTAGGACTAAGCTTCTGACGAAGAACAGAAGGGCAAGCAGCAAAACGCCCAGACCGGCGTGGGCTGCCAGGGTGCCTATAAGGTTACAAATCGAAACAATAAACAACACTGCCCGCGTAGTCCGGTGTGGGCGGGTTTTGCCCTTCAGTATGCTCAATATATAGTCGGTCGTTCCCGTAAGCGAAAGGGTGGTGGCTACTACCAATAAAGCTGGTTTCATGAATCTCCTACGGTGTCAGGCGGTTGATGTCGCGGGGGAAGAGGGTGGCTTCTTTGATATTGTTGAGGCCGATTATCTTCTCGACGGTGCGCTCCAGGCCCCAGCCAAAGCCGCCATGCTCCGGCAGACCGTATTGGAAAGCTTGCAGGTAGTATTTGTAGCCCGGGTGCTTAGGGTCCAAGCCGGCCTTTTTCATCTGCCCGACTAGTACGTCGTGGCGGTGCTCGCGCATCGGCACGGTAGCAATCTCGACGCCGCGGAATAGCAGGTCTGAGCGATCGGCAATTTTCGGATTGTCTTTGTTGACACGGTGATAGAACTTCATGCTGGAAATTGGCCACTCGGTAACAAATACTGCTTCACTGCCGAGCTGTTTCTTAGCGTAGTCGCAAATCCAGCGTTCCTCGTCCGGCCGCAAATCGTCCTCGCCAATTGTTTTTTCGCCGGTAGCCTTGCTGTAGAGCTCATGGACCTCGGCCATAGGGATCGATGGGATTGGATGCTTGAGTTCGGGCTTGACAGCGTTCCACATTTTGAGCTCGGCCGCGCAGTCTTTCCAAAGCTTGTCGACTATGTACTGCAACAGGCGGCCGGTAAATTCGCGCAACTCATCAAAAGTTATAAAGCCCATCTCGGCGTCAATCGTGATGTACTCGGTCATGTGCCGGGTGGTGGCACTGGGCTCGGCCCGGTAGGTAGGGTTGGTTTCAAAGACGCGCTCAAAGACGCCGACCATCATCTGCTTATAGAACTGGGCACTCTGGGCCAAGGTGGCTTCCTTGCCAAAATAATCTAATTTGAAAACTTCGGCGCCACCCTCGCTCGCTTCAGCCAACAGCTTGGGCGTGTTCATTTCGGTGAATTCGTTTTGCGCGAAATATTCACGGGCGGCTTCCAGCACCTTGGCCTGGATTTTAAAGATGGCTTGTTCTTTCAAGTTTCGCAGCCCGATGACACGGTTATCAAACAAGGTGTCCAGGTTTTCAGATTTGTGGTCCAGCGGTTTGTTAATTTCAATTGGCGGCGCGTCTTCTACCCGCACTAGAACTTCAATGTGGGGATTGTGTAACTCGGCCCCGCCCGGCGCCCGCGGCTCTTCTTTAGCAGTACCCTCAACCGAAAGAACGGTGCCAATCTGCAGACCACGCAGTTTCTCAACTTCGTCTTTTTCTTCAACCACGACCTGAACCAAACCGCTGCGGTCGCGCACATTAATAAACGTCAGCCCGCCCAGCAGGCGCTTCTTATGCAGCCAGCCTTGAACGACGACTTTTTTACTAACGTGGTCTTTGACATCTTTAGCCAGAACTCGACTCATGCGGCTTATTCTATCACTTCAGGGGTATCGGAGTCAGGCTTTTCTGGTTCAGCCGGTTCGTCGTGGTTGTCGTGCTCAACTTTGGCGGCTCGTTCGGCGACGGCCCGCAAGTCTTCATAGCGGTCGAACTCGTCCATGATGGGCTGGCCGACAATCTGCTCCATGACGTCTTCCAAACCAATCACGCCAACGAATTCCTCGAAGCTGTTGACGACGATAAACAGGTGCTGATGCGTCTTGATGATGGCCTGCAGAGCATCATAGAGCGATTGCTCCTCGTGAACGTACATGACTTTTTTCTTCATGACGTCCTTGACGGCGCCTTCGACTTTCAGCCCAACCAGGTCGCGTAAGTACAGAGCACCAACAATATTATCTTTCTTACCGTCATAAACCGGGAAGCGCGAGTGGCCGCTCTTGTGCAACTCGTCAATGAGGACAGGACCGACTGTATCATTGATGTTCACCACTTTGACAACGCGGCGTGGCACCATGACATCGCGAATAATATGGTCGCCGAATTGCAGCGCCCGGCGGGCCATGTCGATCTCTTGCTCGCTAATTTTGTTGTCGAATTGGGTGGCCTGGTGATCCAGCAATTCCAACACGTCTTCCTTACGGTACAAGCCGCTATGAAAATGTAATGGCCGACGACGTCGAATCAAGTGGACTAACCAACCCAGCAACGGTTGTAGCCGGTTGAGCAGCCAGGCAAACGGGCCGGCCAGCCAACGGGCAACGTAGGCGCTAATAACCGTTACCCGGCTGTTCGGCAACCAGGCAAAACCAAACCAAATGGTAATCAGGGCAACCGCAAAGGCCGCCCATGGCGAAAAATTACGGGATAACACCACAAAAAACCCAGCGGCGCTGGCGCCGACCAGCGCCCAGAGCAACAAACGCAGGCTGGCACCATAACCGACCGCCCGGTACAAGGTGACCGCAAACGGATCGCCTTCGCGGGCCCGGCGTTTGAGTTCCTTAGGCTTAACCCGATAGTAAGTCCGTTCCAGTGATATCGCCAGCAACGTGAGCAATAAGAGAGCAACCGTAAGCAAGAGCGTCATACATTAATCTTACGACGCGACGGCCTGGTTGGAAAGCTGATATAGTATGTATCGTTAAGGAGAACTTATGAGTAAGCGTTTTTTGGTAATACTACTGGCAGTCATTCTGGGTCTCAGCGGGTTATATTGGTTAACGCGCAGCAAAGCCGCCGCGCCGGCGTCCGGCAACGCCCAACCAACCAGCCACATTCGTTACAAGGGCAGCAGCGGCGCAGTGCTCCTGGAATATGGTGACTTACAGTGCCCGGCCTGCGGCGCCTATTACCCGATTATCAAGCAGTTAGAAACCCAGTACAGCGCCAAGGTTACTTTCCAATTCCGCCATTTTCCGCTCAACACGATTCACCCCAACGCCTTTGCCGCTGCCCGAGCCGCTGAAGCTGCTGGCAAGCAAGGCAAGTTCTTCGAAATGCACGACATGCTGTACGAAAACCAGCAAACTTGGGCCAGCGCCAGCAATCCGCTAACCTTTTTTGAAGATTACGCCACCCAGCTGAGCCTGAATGTCGAGCAATTCCGCAAAGACTCGGCCAGCAGCGAGATAAACAGCATCATCAACGCTGACATCAAGGCCGGCCAGGCCATCGGCGCCAACTCGACGCCAACCTTTGTACTAAACGGTAAAAAGATAGACCAGAACCCCCAAGACTACGCCAGCTTCGCCAAACTCCTCGACAACGCCATCAAAGCAAAAACGGGCCAATAGAACAATTTGCGACTGGTGAGTGTGCTAAATGGCAAAAGTATTTGCCTAACGGTGTAAAATATAAGTATGAAACAGTATTTATGGATAATTGGTTTAATTTTGGTGATTCTTGGGGCATTTGGCTATGCACTAAGTGGCTCAACCGAAAAAGCTAGCATGTGGATTGTGTCCACTGTTTTGGCAGTCACAGGCGGCGTAGTTCTAATTGCTTCTTACTTTGCTTACCATCAGCTATCAAAAAATCATAAATAATCATTAACAAATAAACACAAGGCAGGAACTTACTCCCCGAAATAAAAACAACCAAGTGCTGTACTTGGATGCTATCAATAAATTTACAAAACCCAGGGATTCATTCCGTGGGTTTTGTTTCATTCTTTTGGAAAGAGAGCCCGAGAAAATGTCCTTTCTCGGCGCGATGGGAAAACCAAGCCGGAGGTCCTATTCGCCTGTGTCACAGGCCGAATGGGCCGCGCATGGTTGTCCCATTATTTTAGTAGTGGATGAACTGCTGCCACTTAGCTCGCTTGATTTTTACTTCCACGATAGTACCTCTTGTTTGTTTTATTTTTATTTTGACGGACATACCATTGCCCTCCCTGCTAGCCACAGCAAACCCTCACAGTCGCTTTTGGCTTATTTTTATTTGAACGTTTTTGTCTTCCTCGCCAGATACTCGCATATCATGACAATCTGAAGTACGTCTAGTTTTACATAACCGTTTCTGCGAGTCAACAGTTTTTGATTTGTGGTGTGCAAAAAACTATAATGACGCTTAAGCTTATGAGAAAAAAGAAAAGTACTATCCAGCGAGTAACCGAAGCACCGGCGGCGGCGCTTGATCGTGTGGTTACGACCGGCTCCCACGTTACAGTCCGTATTCCCGGTAAACAGATGGTTACTAGGACCAAAGCCTACTGGAACGCGCTAGGACCAGGCCTGACGACCGGTGCGTCTGATGACGACCCGTCGGGTATTGCTACCTACTCCCAGGCCGGTGCCCAGTTCGGCTTTGGGTTGCTGTGGATGGCCGTAGTCACCTTCCCGTTGATGGCGGTGGTTCAAGAGATGTGCGCCCGCATCGGGCTGGTAACTGGTCGCGGCTTGGCCGGCACCATGCGCTTGCACTATCGCCGCCCCTTACTCATTTTTGCCACCCTGCTTTTATTTGTAGCCAACGCTTTTAACATTGGGGCTGATTTGGGCGCCATGGCTAAGGGTGTGCAGTTACTATACCCGGCTTTTAGTTTTGTAACGCTCATTATTGGCTTTACGGTTATATCGCTCGGTGTTCAGATTTTCTATGACTACGCCCGCTATGCGCGCTACCTGAAATGGTTGGCTATGATATTGCTGGCCTACATCGCCTCGGCTTTGCTGGCCCATCTGAACTGGCAGGACGTGCTGCGCCACAGTTTTGTGCCACACATCGTTTTTTCCAAGGCCCAGATATTGCTGATCTGCGCCATCTTGGGCACGACTATTTCGCCTTACCTTTTCTTTTGGCAAACGTCGCAGGAAATAGAAGAGGAAATCGTCAAAGGCAAAACATCCGTGAAGCTGCGCAGTGGTAGCAACACCAAGGAGCTGCGGACGATGCGCATCGACGTCTGGTCGGGCATGCTGCTATCAAACATTGTGATGTTCTTTATCATTGCAGCGTGTGGCGCCCTGCTTTTCAGCCACGGTATCACCAATATAACTTCGGCCGCGCAAGCTGCCGAGGCGCTGCGTCCGTTCGCCGGCAACGCTACCTATTGGTTGTTCGCGGTTGGTATCATTGGCACCGGCCTGCTGGCCATTCCGGTGCTGGCCGGTTCCACATCCTATGCTCTAAGTGAGTCTTTCCGCTGGCGCGAAGGCTTATACCGCCCGCTCAAGCAAGCCCACGCCTTTTACGGCATTATCATCATTTCGATGTTAGTCGGCCTGGGCATTAACTTTATCGGTATCGATCCGATTAAGGCGCTGATTTACTCGGCGATTGCCAACGGCATCGTCGCGCCCGTGGTGCTGTGTTTTATTGTGGCTATCAGTAGTAACAAAAAGATTATGGGGCAATGGGTCAACCGCCGTTCGACGACTTGGTTAGGTTGGGGGGTGACCATCGTCATGGCCGTGGCCGGGGTAGCCGCTATTTATGCTCTAGTCTTCCCGTGAAGTATTAAGCGATTGGCGCCGTTTATGAACGGCCTCAATCTTGTGGTGCAATTGGTGAATCGAGGGATGTTGCCCCGGCGCCCACGAATCGTGCATGCGCTTGAACTCTTCATTAAGCACACCTAATTCATCGTCGCTCAGGTCCTCCAAGTCGACAAACGAATCACGGGCCTTGCTGGTCGAGCGGATGAGCTCGTCTAGCTTGAGTTGCATAGCAGTGCTGTTTCGGTTCTGGGTGTTTTGGATTAGGAACACCATCAGAAATGTAACAATTGTAGTACCGGTGTTGATGACCAATTGCCAAGTGTTGGAAAAACCAAAAATCGGACCGGTTAAACCCCAGACGGCCACAATTAATAGGGCGGCTAAAAAGGCGGTCGCAGTACCGGTAATTTCAGAAACCTTATTGGAAAAGCGGCGGAAGATGTCTTTCATGCTTTGGCGCTCATGCTTATTTGTTGTAGAATACAGGGGAAAATTGTAAAACACAAACATGCACGCTTCCATATTTTCCGAACTCAGTTTAATCATCGCTTTGGCGGCCGGCATGGCCATGGTGATGCGCCTGCTGCGTCAACCATTAATTATCGGCCACATAATTACCGGTGTCATCGTCGGGCCGGCCATGCTGCACTGGGCTAATTCACCTGATACGATTGATGTCTTCTCCAATATTGGCATCGCGCTTCTATTGTTCATCATCGGCCTGGGCTTAAATCCGCGCGTCATCAAAGAAGTCGGTAAAGTCGCCGCGGCGGCCGGTTTGTTACAGGTGTTCTTGAGCACAGCGATTGGCTGGGGCTGCGGCATGCTGCTCGGCTTTGGCCGCACTGAATCTCTGTTTCTGGGCGTGGCGCTGGCCTTTTCCAGCACCATTATTATCCTGAAACTGTTATCGGATAAAAAAGAGCAAACTAGGCTGTACGGCAAAATTGCCACTGGTATGCTGCTGATTCAGGACGTGTTGGCGGCCTTTGCGCTGTTGTTTGTCACCGCCCAGGCCAAGGAGGGCGGCTTTTCGCCGCTGCAACTGGGCAACCTGGTGTTCAAGGGTGCGCTGATTGCCGTGCCGCTGCTGTTCATCGGCAACGTCATTCTGCCTAAGCTGCATAAGTTCATAGCGAGTAGTCAGGAGTTGTTATTCTTATTTGCGATTGGCTGGGGCTTTGGTTTCGCGGCCCTGTTTGAACTGACTGGCTTTAGCCTGGAAATTGGCGCCCTGCTGGCCGGTGTGGCCCTGGCCTCGCTGCCCTTTACCCAAGAAATTAGCGCCCGCCTGCGGCCGCTGCGCGACTTTTTCATCGTAGTCTTCTTTATCGCCCTGGGCACGCGGCTGACGTTTGTCAATTTTGGCGTGCTGTTGCCAGCCATTCTGCTGGGTAGCTTTATCGTTATCGTGCTCAAGCCGTTGGTCATTCTGGTCATCATGGGCCTGATGGGCTACACCAAGCGGACCAGTTTTAAGGCGGCCATTGCCATGGCTCAGGTTAGTGAGTTCTCGCTGATTTTCCTGGTGCTAGCCAACAAGCAGGGGCTGGTATCGAACGACCTGGTCATCGTACTGACGTTTGTAACCCTGATATCAATTGCCGTCTCAGCCTACCTGATTCTGTACTCCGATAAGCTATTCGTGCTGTTTGAACGCGACCTCAGCCTGTTTGAACGCCGGCACCGGCACTTTGAGCGCGAGACGCGCCACCACTTTGACCTGGTGCTGTTTGGTTACCAAAAAGGCGGCCACGAATTCGTCAAAGTTTTCAAAAGTCTCAAGCGGCCCTTTACGGTGATTGACTACGATCCGGAGGCGATTGATACCTTGGAGCATCACCAAATTAACTATGTCTACGGTGATGCCACCGATATTGAGCTGTTGGAGGAGATCGGCTTGGACAAAACCAAGCTGATTGTCTCAACCATCAGCGACCACGAAACCAATACCTTCCTGACCAAATTACTCAGCGAGATTAACCCTCACGTTGTCCTCATCCTGCACGCCGAAACCGTCGAAGAAGCCGCTGAGCTCTACGAACTGGGCGCCAGCTATGTGGTCATTCCACACTACATTGGCAGTGAAAAAATTGGCGCCTTTATCCGCAAAAGCGGGCTCAAGAAGAGCGAGTTTAAGAAGTACCGCGAGAAGCACCTGGCCTATCTGCAGACCCATTACGACATGGAGCTGGAAACCACCGAAGCCGAAGCGCAAACTCAGTCGTAATGTTCAAGCGTGATAAAGATTGTGTTTCGCGATATAGGCCGCGACTGACGGATCGACCTCCGGGTTAGGCTTACCTTTGCGCAATTTTTGGCGGACTGAACCCGACGATACATTAGTGTGGGCGGCTTTAATAATTTCGTAGTGGAATTTGACGCCCTTAGTTTTTTCAATTTGACGGACGTGTTGCACAACTGCGCCAAAGTCTGCCAAGCGGGCGCCAATGATAAAGTGGACTGACTTTATGAGACTCTCGACGTGTGGCCAGTTGATGAAATGGGTTAGCAGCATATCGTCACCCATCAGCATATAGAGCTGAGCACCTTTGAAGCGGGCTTGCAACAGTGGCAAGGTAGTCTGGGCGTCAAACTGGGCATGCTCCAAAGCAATCGTAGCAAAGTGTGGCTCATGCTGGAGCGCCAGGCGCACCATGTTAATGCGGTGTTCGAGAGCACGCACCCCCTGTTTGCGCCGTGGGCTGGGTTCGATTAGGAAAAAGATTTTGTCGAGTTTGGCCTTATCTAGTGCTTCGCGCGCGAAAGCAATGTGGCCATTATGAATCGGGTCAAAGGTACCGGAAAATATGCCGATTTTTTTCATAGACATATAACAGTATAAGCTGAATAGCTTGCATATGGATGCGGCGCTAGGAGCCCGCGAAGCACGGAATGAGCCGTATAGACATACGGCGAAGGAGTACTGGAGCGAGGCGACACCGCGCGGCGCCATAAGTGTCGGCGGAGTTCTGGCTTTGCCAGAAGCAGGCCGATACGGTGCAAGTTATTCAGCCGGCAAGCCTTCGCAGCACTTGGTAGGCAGGTGGCACTGCGGGCAAACAAAGTGCCCGTGCACTGGTTCAATCGGATAATAACTGCAGTTGTCGCAGAACAACGCCGGTGATTTCTCTTTTACGAGCTCCTGATAATTTTCATCATCCGCATCCATGGGCTTTTCTCCTGTCCTTTATCTTCCCGTAGTTTGGACGGGGCTGCAATGGTTTTTGTGGGGTCTTCGCCTTTGTCAAATTTTGCCTGACAGTGTCGGCAGACATTGCAAGGACCGACTTCCGTCTCGCTCGGCCGGGTGGCGCAGGTTTTGACCACACACCGGCCGCGCTTCCATTTCCAGTCTTTGCGATTTTCTTTAGCGCTATCGTAGATTCCACTGATCTCATCGCTGTAGGCCCCGGTGCCCGAAACTTCACCAGCACCACCACAGGCCGGCGAAGCATACGGATCACTAGCGTGTTTGCCTTGCTGCAAATAAGCTTTACCCTGCTCGTGGTTACCGGCTGCCATTGCTAAACTAGCCTTGCGATAATACTTGGCCGCCAGTTTGCCACGGGCATCAACGGCATAGTCAGGATTAAGTAAGCAAATTTCATCTATGATGCGTTCCCGCTCCTGGTTGTATATCGCCAGTTTCTGATTATAAGTAATCTCGCTACTATGCATTTTTTCGTTCAAGTGAGCTTCCAGCTGAGCGAGGCGTGGATAGTAGATTTCGGCTTGAGCTTCCCTTTCTTTGGAAACACGGCGGAGGTGCTCATAGTCGGGGTGGTGAGGATTGGAAGTTTCATTACCATAATGAACGCCGCGAAAGCTATCAAGTGTCATTTGAACCGTCACCGCGCCGTCATAGAACACCTGCCGGTTGGCAAGCATTTGAGCGCCCAGGGCATCTGCTGACGAATTAATTGCCGCGCCAAACCGGCCAACCAGCCGGGCGCTGCTGCCATCATTGCTATGACTACGTGAAATTTGCTCAATAACGCGCTTCATACTGCCGTTCGGCTGACGCTCGAAATGCATGACGCGTACCATGCCTTTCTTATTGCCATAACGGTAGCCGTGGCGCCAAGCCAGCTCGGCTGTGGTGGCCGCTTCCGGAAAGTCGGACAAGGTAACAATCATGGTATCCTCGGGCATAAGCCCGGCCAGAATGTCCCAACTGAGTTGTTGCGCTATCAGTTCTTCGCGGATTTCTAGAAAACGACGCTGCTTTTCCCATGCTGGTAATTTTTCTGACCAGCCATTTAAGAGCCTCCGCAGCACTTGGCCGTTCGTAATAGCTTGATCCCCTGTCAATTCGATTGTCGATAAGTGACCGCTAGCTGTTAGACCTTCAAACAGGCTGGTGCGGGCGTTATCAAAATTCTCGGGCGCCATTTCGCTAAACTCTGGCTGTCGGTAACCATTAATGAACCATTGTGTGAGTTCATTAAAAGCTGCCATGTCATAGCGCTGCCCGGCCAATTCGGCATAAGGTTGGTTGTTTTGTTCTTTGCTACTGAGTACTTCCACAAAAAAGCCCTTACTGGCGAGCAAGAGCTTGAAGACATCTTCATTGCTCCTGCTCGGGAGTCTTAACTCGCTGTATCGGACTGAGGCGTGGGGCCATTACCGTTGCGGCACAGTTCCCGATTTGCACGGGATTCCAGCGTTTATTTTTTTAACTTACGTGTAATTAAGCTTAGCATAAGCACACCACACGTAGCGTAGTAATTTTTGTCTAGCCGCTAGTTTGCGGAATGGCTGGAGGTGTTTTGAACCACGGCAAGGCCCGCACCCCATAGTAGACGACGGTGGCGGTTACGATGCCTATTACCCAGGCGCCAGCGATATCAATTGGCGAATGAATATGGGCGAGTACTCGCGCGGTGCTGACACCCAACGTGATTACCGAGGCAAACAGCGCTCCTTTTTTACTGTAGAAATACAGTGCCGCTGTCAAGGTCATTGATAATAGGGCGTGGTCGGACGGAAAACCATTGTCAGCCATGTGCGGTATTAACGGTTTGACGCCACTACGCACAAACGGCCGTGGGTCAAAATACAGCTTGCCGGCAATTCTGGAAAGAATGAGTGCCAGCACACCGGCCAGGACAACGACAACCATCATCTGTAATTTTGTTTGCTTATTGGCGCGCAGCCAGACATAAGCCAGTACTAACACGATGGCGCCGATAAGATACTTGGCAGCAAAAATAATCAATGAATCCATCTAAAATATAGTAGCACGACTATCTTTGGTAGATGTCCCGGCGTTGAAAAATGACTGCTGAAACGATGAGGGGTATCAGTATAAGTACCAGCATGACCAGGACATTGTGCAGTTGCAGTCCGTGTTGGGCAATGCCCGGATTGTTGTAGTAATGGAAGGGTGAAAACTTTTCAATCTTAGACAGACCAGCCACATTGGGCGCAAATGAGGTGATGAGATAGGTGCCAAACGTCGCCAGGCTGGTCAGACTGCCCGTCAGGCCGCGCTTGCCGGTAATGGCTCCCAGCGCAAAACCAAGCGTGCCAAACACTAGTGTTAGTAGCCAGACACCGACGACCGCTTCGAACAAATGGCCAAAACCCATGCGCTCGTGAATCATGATGAGCCCTAGGGCAACACCAATGAAAGCGCCTAAGCAAATGATGAAGCTTACCAGCACGCCGGCTAAGTATTTTTCGACAAATACGCGCAGCCGCGAGACCGGTTGGGTCAGCAACGTCTGCAGGGTACCTTGGTTTTCATCGCCAGCCAATAGCGCCGTAAAGAGCACGACGCCCATAATCAGGGTCAGCAGCGGAATGCGCAGCGCAAAGACTTCTTGCGATACGTAGCCGGCCACCGTTTTGAGATCGGCGACGTTGCCGACCAAACCTTGAAATGACTTGGGTAGATTCTTCAGTACTTCGTCAAAACCGCCGGCTGAAAAAGAATGGTAAAAAGCCATCATCAACATGGCCATGGCGACGACACCCAGCGTCCAGAACAGCACCATCCAGCGCTTTTCGTATAGTGTCTTAAGAAAGATATTTTTAAACATCCTTGGCCTCGTAATACTTCATAAATACAGTTTCCAAATCAGCTTCGGTAATCGTTAGATCGTCAAGCTCATAATGACTCAAAAGTTGAACTAGGGCATTAATGTCGCCGGCGTAGGTGCAGTCAATGATTGGCACCTCACTCGGCAGCAGGTTCAGGCCCTTGACGCCGCGCAGGTGCTCTTTGAGTTTTTTGTCGTTACTGATGAGGTGCAGTCGTTTTGGTGAGGAGGCGGCGATCTCGCTCATGTCTCGGACAGCCACCAAATTGCCCTCGCGGATAAAAGCGACTTGGTCGCAGACTTCCTGGATTTCGCTCAACAAGTGTGAAGAGATGAAGACGGTTTTGCCCTGCTGCTTATATTCCCGAATAATTTCGTTGAAGGCCGATTGCATCAGCGGATCCAGGCCGCTGGTCGGCTCGTCAAAGATGAGTAGCTCGGGTTCATGCATTAGGGCTGAGATTAGGCCGATTTTTTGGCGGTTGCCACGCGATAGTGTTTTGATCTCACGGTTCAGATTGCAGTCAAAGCGCTTGGCCAGTTCGCGGATGCGGCCTTCGTTAACCCCGCCGCGCAAGCTAGCCAGGTATTTCAGTTGTTGCCAGCCTGTCAAACTCTCATCCAGCGCAAAATCACCGGCCAAAAAGCCAATGCGGCGGCGGATGGCCAGGCTGTCGCGCTGAGCGTCCAAACCAAACAGGCTAATGTGGCCCTTGGTCGGCCTAATCAGATCGACCAGCATGCTGATGGTAGTCGTCTTGCCGGCGCCGTTGGGGCCCAAAAAGCCAAAGATGCTGCCGGTCATAACGTTGAGTGAAACATTTTTAACGCCGCGGCTGGCGCCGTAGGTTTTGGTAAGGTGTTTTAGCTCAATAACGTTAGCCATGGCTTTATTGTATGCCGCCACGCTTCTTGAGCGCTGTGAGACGCGGCACATAAGCCTGGGCGGCGCCTTCCAGCCCCAAGACTTTTAGAGCGCCGATTAAGACGTACAGTTCATCAAGTTTGGCTGGCTGCAGCGGCTGTTGGGTTTCGACATTATTGAAGTAGAATTCAACTTTTTCGACCAGCCATTTTTCCTGGCCGGGTTTGATGGCATTACTTTTGAGCGAGGTCTCGATGGTCGAGACAGCGGTTGGCTCCAGTGAACGCGCAGAGTGTTCACGCTTCTGTAAGTGCCCACGTTTAATCAAATTATTGACATGCAGTGCCACGGTGGCGACGGAGTTGTAATTTAGTCCCTTCATAATCTCACGGTATGACGGACTGTAACCGTGTTCAGTTATAAACGCTTCGATAAAACTCAGTAGTTCCTTTTGTTTCTTGGTAGGACGAACCGCTTTGGGGGTGGCTTCTGCCTTGATTGGTTTTTCCTCCATACCTAGCCCCTAACCGTATGATAGGCACTATGGCCGTGCGGGCGGTGGGCAACCACGCGTGGCAGCGTTATTCTAGCGCGACGGTGTTTGACGAATTTCTCCGGGAAGACCCAGAAGCGGTACCATAGATAGTTCCAAATCGTAAAAAAGCCGCTGGAAACAAATTGGCCGATGTACGGTGTAATGCCGACTGACTTTAGCCCCAGCACTATAAAGTAATCGAGCACAAAATCGACTAGTGTAATCACGACGTAACGGCCGGTGACTTCGGTCTGGTGGGCTTTGAGCTTGGGGTTTCTGAACACCCAGTAGCGCTGCAAGACATAATTAACTGTCCAGCCACTCAGGGTTGAGATAGATTTGGCCCAGAAAAAGGCGCCGTGCAGACCCTTGTCGATGGCAAAAAAGACCAGGTAACCGGACCAGAAGTAGGCGCCACCACTTATCATGTACTCGACGAACCTAGTTACTTCACGCTTTGATTTTTTCGACATTGTGCTTTCGCTTTTTGTTTAGTATATCAGGTGCTAAAGCAATGCCGGCCAGACCCCACCAAAGTAGTCCCAGCGTATCGTCAGTCCAAGCGTGCGAAACCAGGTTAATGAGCGTTAATGCCAGCCAGCTGGCCAGCAAAACCTGCGGCAGCAAACCGGCCCGCCTCAGCCACAAACGGTAGACGACCATCAGGTTGATAGCAATGAATAAGCCCAGCCCCAGCCAGCCGACTTCCTGGCCGATTTGCAGAAAGTAATTCTCAGCAATCCGCG
Source organism: uncultured Candidatus Saccharibacteria bacterium (assembly GCA_964625325.1). Taxonomy (GTDB): domain Bacteria; phylum Patescibacteriota; class Saccharimonadia; order Saccharimonadales; family CAYVSP01; genus CAZILM01. The sequence goes on from CAZVBA010000012.1 coordinate 17,642, forward strand.
GCGGGTGATTGTTGCGGAAAGACGCCGGGCCGGCTGTGCCGGGTCCGCGGCCACCCGGTCCATCAATAAACTGGATAGTGGCAACTTTGAGTTCGCTCAAACGGCTGGCATTAGAGCTCTGCGCCGACGTAGAAGTACTGTCAGTATGGAAAAAGGTGTTTTGCAAGATTTGGTTGTGGCGGGTAGCGGCCAAGCCGCCTAGGCTCAATAACACTGCAGCAACCAGACCGACTGCCAGCCAACGCCTGACATCAAGCTTGGGGTACTGCCACCACAACACCAAGCCGGCAGCCGGCACCAGCGCCAGCCAGGCGCTGCGCGAATAGGTAAAGAACAGTGTCAGCAGGCCGCCCAGTAGCAAGCCGGTGACCAGGGTGCGCACGCGGCGATTGCGCCAGCGGCTAACCACGGCCGTCAGCACCAGCACCAAGTAAGCGCCCAACGGATTGGCGCCGCGCAGAGTTGATTGAATCCGCCGGTATTCGACTTTTTGGTCGACCAGCTGGTAAGCCGGAATGGTCTTGGGCCCGTAGCCAAAGTGCCGCAAGAAGTCGTATGACAATACATAGCGCTGCAACAGACCAAAAATTATCACGATGGTAGCCGGCCCAACCAACAAGCGCAGCCAGTTTTTGGCTAGCCAATCAGAACAGGCCGCTGCCACCATGACGATGAACATAAAGCCCAGGAAACGTAGGTTGCTTAAAAGGCCGTAAATCAGTGCCGGGCCATTGACGGCGTGATGGTGGAAGGCCAATCCCCCCAGGACAATAAATAAGACGGCGTAAACCAGAGACAGGCGCACTAGCCAATCCCGCTTGAGCCACTGCCTCAGACCAGGCGTCAGCCAGACCAACCAAAGGGCAGCCGGCAGCATAATGACAATCAGTAGCTCTTTCCAAATTCGGATGGCGTCCAGATGGCCGAAGTTGCTGCCGGCCCAGGTCGTCAGCAACGCGTGAAACGGCAACAGGATAAAAACCGTGGCAACGGCATAGTTCAAGTAACGCGCCAAGGTGTTTTTAGTCAAACTATTGTTCATATAGCACCAGTATACCCTCAAGCTTCGCACTTGGATGCAGTACAAGGAAGTAGTGAAGCACGGACTGAAACGTATGTGTAATACGTTGAAGGAGTACTGGAACTACTGACGCCGTAATGCGCCAAGAGCGCTGACGGATTGCAGGCTATGCTTGCAAACAGGTCAGCGCGGTGCGAAACTTGAGGGGTGAAAAACAACGCATCGCTGCTTTATAACCTGTCGTTAGTGGTGGGCGATTTTTTGGCATTGGTGCTGGCCTTTGTCGGCGCCTACATTTTACGTGTCTCAATCGGTTTGTCGTTTGGTAACCGGGCAGTCGCTCATCCAGTCCACGCTGTAACCTACCTGCGCATTTTTGTACTACTGGTTCCCTTCTGGATTATCATTTTCGGGTTGCTGGGGCTGTACAACAGCTCAATTTACGAAAAGCGCTTTGCTGAGGCCGGCCGGCTATTTATGGGTTCGTTTGTCGGTCTGCTGTTCGTCATCGGCTACGCCTTTTTCTCCAACGAAACCATCTTTCCGGCCAAACTGGTGCCGGTTTATGGTTTTGTACTGGCGTTTTTGTTCTTGCTGCTCTTCCGCAACTTAGCCCGTCTGATGCGCAGCCTGCTATTTCGCTATAACATCGGCATTACTAATTTACTACTCGTTGGCGACACCAAAATCACCGGCGAACTGGTTCATTCGCTGTCGGACAGTCGTGTGTCCGGCTACCGTATTGTCGGCGTAGTCGGCAGCAGTGAACACTTGCCGGACCATAATCGCCCCAAACTGTTTGATACTTTTGAAGAGGCCGTTAAGTCGATTGGGACCGGCAACATCCATGCTATTGTCCAAACCGAACTTTATGCCGCCAGTGCCAAAAATAACGAAATCCTGACGGCGGCCCAGGAACACCACATTGCCTATCGTTTTGTGCCGGGTAACACCGAATTGTTCGTTGGTAACCTGCAGGTTGAACTCTTCCGCTCGGCCGTGCCGGTGGTGGCTGTTCACCAAACGGCACTCATCGGCTGGGGCCGCATTTTAAAGCGCTTATTTGATCTGGTGGCCGCTGGCTTGCTACTCATCATTGCTTCGCCAATTATTTTGCTCGTCAGCATTTTGGAACTTTTGAGCGGTGGCGATGTCTTTTTTCGGCAAACCAGGTTGACACGCTTCAACCAACCGTTCAAAGTTTTTAAATTTCGCTCGCA
>CAZVBA010000013.1:0-2951 GCA_964625325.1 uncultured Candidatus Saccharibacteria bacterium
AAAAAGGTATCGAGCCGAGCGGCGGCCAGTGGCAACGCGTCGCCCTGGCGCGAGCCTTTTATCGCAATGCCAATATGATTATTCTAGACGAGCCGACCAGCGCAATTGATGCCCGCTCAGAGTACGAGATTTTTAATAATATCTTCAAACACTACCAGGACAAAACGGCCTTGATCGTCAGCCACCGCTTCAGTACGGTCCGCCGCGCCAACCGTATTGTGGTGCTGGATAAGGGCAAGATCCTAGAACAAGGCACGCACGAAGAACTACTCAAGCAAAAAGGCGTCTACCACGATATGTTCAGCAAACAAGCCGAAGGTTATCGCTAAGAGCTAAATAACTGGCTGACAATAGGTTTTCACTATTTGACCTTTGAGTCAAAGAAGTGCTCACCTGATTTGAGAGCGGTCAGATAGCGCTTGACGACTGGGAAAATAGGCTCGGGCAGTTTGTCTAACGGAAACCACTGCCACAATTCAACCTCGTCTATACCGCTGTCATCGGGTTCGCCGCTAATCCAATCGGCTACGAAACTGATGTCGACATAATGCTTCGGGTAAAAGTCGGTAAAATTACACACACCCAGAAAGCGAGGCTTGCTAATAACCACGTTGTTACCGGCCTCTTCGCGGAATTCGCGAAGGGCTGCTTCCAGGAGCGACTCGCCGATTTCGAGATGTCCGCCGCCAGTACCCCAATATCCGAGACCGTGGCTACCCTTGCGGCGATGCATTAAGACATGGCTACCGTTTTTAATAACGATAACGCCGACGCCGACTTTGGGTTCACCGGGTTTATTGTCTGTCATGGTCTGGGCTATTCGTCTTCGGAAGCTTCGGCTTCTCCGGACTTTTCAGAAGCTTCTTCACTGCCCTCAGCTGTTTCGCCCTCGGCACCTTCGGCGCCCTCTTCGCCTTCGGCTTCTTCAGCTACCGGCTCTTCTTCTTGGACGCGTGGTTCTTCAACCAGGGCAATCATTTGTTCGGGATCATCTTTGATGGTTACGCCTTGCGGGGCTACCAGGTCGGCCACGGTAACCTTGTCGCCGACTTCAGCCAGCCTAGCGCCATCGATAGTCAGCTCATCCGGCAGGTAGCGAGGTAGCGCCTCAACCGTTACGTGGTCGAGAGTCTTTAGCACCATCAGGTTAGCCATCTCAGCCGGTACATCACCAGTTATGACAATTGGGATCTCGGCTTCAACGGCTTCGTCCTGCTTGATGGCGTTAAAAACAACGTGGCGCAGTTCGTGCTTCTTAGGGTCAAAATCTACGTCTTTAATAAGGGCCAGGTGTTCCAGTTTACCAACTTTAAGGGACACCGGGTGGTGCTTCCCAGCGTTTTGGTAGGCTTTGAGCATGGGCAGATAGGGTGCCATGACGTGCAGCGATGCCTTGCCATGGTCATGAATAACCGCCGGTACTTGGCCTTCACGGCGCAGATGCTTGACGGCTTTGCCAAGTACCTCGCGCGTTTCAAGGGTTAAATTAATATCTTCAGACACTACAAACACTCCTAAATCGCAGCAATTATATCAGTTAATGCTGGTAATTTAAAGGGTAAACCGTTAGTCTAAATTGACATGCTTGATGTACAACATTTGATTGAAAGCGGCGGCTTACTACTGGTGACGCTGATTATCTTTGCTGAATCAGGCTTATTACTCGGCTTTTTCCTGCCTGGCGACACCCTGCTCTTTAGCGCCGGCTTCTTTGCCGCCCAGGGCAAATTGCCATTGGGTTGGCTATTACTGCTCGTAGTCGCAGCCGCCATTGCCGGTTATTACACCGGTTATCGTATCGGTAAGAAATTCGGCCCACGGCTCTTCAGCAAACCAAATGGCGTCTTATTTAGACAAGAGTATTTACACCGCTCTGAAGTGTTCTATAAGAAACACGGCGGCAAGACCATATTTTTATCGCGTTTTGTGCCGGTGGTGCGCACCTTTGCGCCAGTTGTGGCCGGCATGGGCAACATGGCCATGAAACGCTTCAACATGTTCAATGTATTAGGCGCTATTGTTTGGGGGGCCGGCGTTACACTACTAGGACACTGGCTCGGTAGCAAAATACCAAATGTCGACCGTTATCTATTGCCGGCCATTTTGCTAGCCATGGCTATCAGCTTTGGCCCGACATTGTATCACCTGATAAAAAGTTGGACACAAGCCAAGAAGAACGTTAATTAGGCCGCTTTAGATTATTGGGTAAACGTTTCTAGCACCGAGGCAACAAATGCGCCCTCATCCAAATCAATACCTTGGCCCGCCTGATTACCTTGTCTAGTAACACCAAAACCACGTTGATCGGTCGGAATGTGGCTTAGTTTAAAAATTCCACGGTAAGTATGTTCCTCAAATAAGAAATCGCGTAGCACTTCAGCTTTGTCAGACGCCGCACCGGCCGCAACCAGACCATCTGTAAAGTTTTTTTCACGAGCCGCCCAGTCCTCAGCCGGCAACATAGCACTAGCAATTACGTAATTGCCCGCTACCAGCCAGCGTTGTTCGCCGCTGGAATCAGCATCAGCAAATATCCAAACCATAAGTTCAGCCAGCGTATGATAGGCTCGCTTAACATCTGTCGGACCGGCTTCAATGGTCTTGGGCATATTTTTATTATAGAATCTTCTTAAGAAATTGTCCAGTGTAGGATTTAGTATTCTTGGCGACTTTTTCGGGTGTACCTTCGGCCACAATATAACCACCGGCGTCGCCGCCTTCTGGTCCCATGTCGATTATATGGTCGGCAGACTTGATAACGTCCAGGTTGTGCTCGATGACTATCATGCTGTTGCCAGCGTCCACCAGAGCGTGTAGGACATCAAGCAGCTTCTGTACGTCAGCAATATGCAATCCAGTAGTTGGCTCGTCCAGAATGTAGAGGGTGCGACCGGTGGCCCGGCGCGATAGCTCAGTCGCCAGTTTGACGCGCTGGGCTTCGCCACCAGACA
>CAZVBA010000013.1:3051-19470 GCA_964625325.1 uncultured Candidatus Saccharibacteria bacterium
GCCCGGCGCGATAGCTCAGTCGCCAGTTTGACGCGCTGGGCTTCGCCACCAGACAGCGTCGTGGCTGGTTGGCCGAGCGCTATATAACCCAAGCCAACATCAACCATGGTTTGCAGCTTGCGGGCAATCGACGGAATACTTTCAAAAAACTCGAGCGCGGTTTCACAGGTCATTTCCAGCACGTCGCTGATGGTTTTGCCCTTATAGTGAATCTCTAACGCCTCGCGGTTGTAACGCTTGCCTTTGCACTCTTCGCACGGCACGTAAACGTCCGGCAAAAAGTGCATCTCAATCTTGATAATACCGTCGCCGGAGCAGTTTTCGCAGCGGCCGCCGCGGACATTGAAACTGAAGCGACCCGGGCTGTAGCCGCGGATTTTGGCCTCGGGCGTGGCCGCAAACAATTCGCGAATCGGCGTAAATAGACCGGTGTAAGTGGCCGGGTTGCTGCGCGGGGTCCGGCCAATCGGCGACTGGTCAATGATAATCACCTTGTCCAACTGCTTGATACCTTCGATATCCTGATGCTTGCCGGGCACAACGTTGGCTCGCATCAATCTAGCCGACAGTTCGTTGGCCAGAATATCGTTAATCAGACTGGATTTGCCGGAGCCGGACACACCGCTGACCACCACAAGCTGGCCCAGCGGAATGGTTACGTCAATGCCCTTAAGGTTGTTTTCGCGCGCACCGCGCACCAACAGCGACTTGCCATTGCCAGCACGGCGTTTGTGGGGATGAGCTATATGTTTGGCGCCGCGTAAATATTGGCCGGTAATACTACGTTTGCTCTGAGCAACCTGAGCAGGTGTGCCAACGGCCACGACTTCGCCACCATGCACACCCGCGCCCGGCCCAATGTCCAGTAAATAGTCAGCTGTGCGAATTGTTTCTTCGTCGTGCTCCACCACGATAACGGTGTTGCCGATATCGCGCAGATGCTTGAGGGTTCTAATCAATCGGGCGTTGTCGCGTTGGTGCAGGCCGATTGACGGTTCGTCTAGGACATAAAGCACGCCTTGCAAGCCCGAGCCGATCTGGGTGGCCAAACGGATGCGCTGGGCCTCGCCGCCAGACAGCGTTACAGCGCTGCGGGCCAGGTTAAGGTAGTTCAGACCGACATCACACAAAAACCGTAGCCTAGCCTTAATTTCCTTAAATATCTGGTTGCCAATCTTAGCTTCTTTAGCGGTCAGTTTTAGGTGGTCAAACAACGACATGGCGTCGTCAATCGACAGCTCACAGATATCCGTAATCGAGTGGTCATTGACTGTTACAGCCAAGACTTCGGGTTTGAGTCGCTTGCCCTCGCAGGCGTGGCAAGGCCGTTCTTGCATGAAGCGTTCGATGTCGCGGCGGATAAAATCGCTTTCGGTTTCGCGGTGGCGGCGCTCCAGGTTGGGAATAACCCCTTCATAGGTGGTTTCAAACGAGCGGCCCAACCCCAGGCTGACCCTAAAATGTTCACTGCCGGTACCATAAAGAATCTTATTAAGCTGCTCTTTGCTCAGCTCACTAGTCGGCACGTGCAGACTGAAATGGTGGGCGTCAGCCACGGCCTGTAGCTTTTTCATATACCAATTATCAACATTGATGCGGTTGTAGGGGCGGATGGCGCCCTCGGCAATCGTCAGCCGGCCATTGGGAATAACCATGCCAGGATCAACTTCCAGCCTGGAACCCAAACCGGTGCAAACCGGGCAAGCACCGTGCGGGCTATTAAAGCTAAAGGTGCGCGGCTCCAGCTCCGGAATCGCCACATCAGGGTGGTCGATACAGGCGTACATTAGGCTGTAGGTGCTGGTTTCATTGTTTTCGGCGTTGAGCACGGTCAGCTTGCCATCGGCAATTTCCAACGCTTGTTCGACCGACTGCGCCAAGCGACCCTGGCTGTCCTCGTTATTGACCAGGCGGTCAACCACCACCTCGATAGTGTGGCGCAGATTCTTATCAATGGTCGGAAATTCGTCCAAAGCATAAACCACGCCGTCGACCCGAACGCGGGCAAAACCGGCCCGCTGGTACTGTTCGCGAATATGCTCAAAAGCGCCTTTTTTGTCGATAACCACTGGTGCCAAGATCATTAGGCGAGCATCTTTGGTAAGGGCCGCTATTTGATCGACAATGGCCGTGGTGGTCTGCCGCGCCACCGGCTTACCACAGATCGGACAGTGCGGAATGCCAATTCGAGCAAACAGTAGGCGCAGATAATCATAAATTTCCGTAACGGTCGCTACCGTCGAACGCGGATTTCTGGAAGTCGATTTCTGATCGATACTAATCGCCGGGCTGAGGCCGTCGATTTGATCAACATCCGGCTTTTCCATCAAGCCCAAGAACTGGCGAGCATAACTGCTGAGCGATTCAACATAGCGACGCTGGCCTTCGGCGTAAATGGTGTCAAAAGCCAGACTGGACTTGCCGGAGCCTGACAAGCCGGTTATGACCACCAACTTTTGACGCGGAATCTCAACGTCAATATTTTTGAGGTTGTGCTCACGCGCCCCTTGAACCTTAATCACTTCGCTCATAGTCGCGTGATTATAGCAAAAAACAGGGGGAAAATCTATAGTCTATGGACCAGTTTGGTAATAAGATGCAGAGTTAAATCGCCGGTGCCAATAACTAACCCAATGCCGACTGCACCGACCGCGCAACCAATTAAGAACAATACCATATCTTCCAATATCAATGACAAGGCAATAATAACTGCGCCAAGTGATGGCAAGGTATCGAGACCGGCAAATGGTGGCGCCAGAAAGGCGCCAAGTGCCAGAACAAAAAAGAGCAAACCAACAAACCGTAGTGAAAATCGGTGGTTTATCACACCACCCAAGCGTGGCCTGGAAAAGCGCTCAAACCAGCGAATACGCCGAATAATCAGCGGGACCACCTTACCCTTTAAAGTAGTACCAAGTGGTTTGTGGCTCCAGGTTTTAGGCAGCCAGACGGTGCGGCGACCGATGATAAGCTCCAACGAAAGTAGCATTACAATAAGTTCAAAGATATGGGTAATGCCACCGGTTGGTAACGGCAAAGCCGGCAAAAACATCAACACCAGAACGATAATGGCAAAACTCTTTTCAGCAAAAACCTTTGACAGATTTTCGAGCGTCTTAGGTCCAGTACTTTTAAGCCACTCTTCCAACTGCTGACTAAAAAGCGCTTTCATAATCCCATACTAGAGCAAGCATCACCGTAACACAAAGAATCAAGACGCTTGTGCATAACAATATACTTGATTATTCTGCAATAATATGTATAATATGCTTATACTTTTTGAGGTGAGCAATGCTTGATTTCATCGTCCTCGGTCACATACCGGCTACACAGCTGCAAATTACCATTGCCTGGCTTCAATACTTCTCGGTGATTCTGCTGCTTCTCTATCTAATAAGGTTAGATCTGAAGTTGGTGCACATCAGACACCGGTTCATCGCCGAAACAATGCCTACGGCTCCGCGGGTACGATTGATTCGGCGTATAGGCGCAGCTCTTCAAGCACATATCGCTCTTGGTCGGATAAACCTGGCTCGGCGCTTAATTGGGCCAAGCGTGCGCTAAAGCGGGCCGCTCGGCTCTTGTCGTCGCCACCAAAAATTCTTTGGTAACGATAGCGTTCCCAAACACTTCGTTCCTCGTTATTCATATGTTCCGGAAAGTTACGAGCTTTATACAGGGGTAGAAGCGCCTGCAAACGACCATCGTTGAATTTGCTCGACAGCTCGCTAAGCTCATCTGGCTGGGCAGTTTGGACTAAACGCAAACTGTCGCGGTCGTGGCGCGGCAAAAAGGCATCATAGAGTTGCTCGTCGACACTGCGGTCTTGCAACAACAGGCTGGTTTGCTGCTGCTGGTCTAAAATATCCAGAGCTTGGCAAACGCGGCCAATCCATTCCTTCATAGTCGTTAGCAGCTTGGCGTGCTTTTCGATATCGGCCAGCTTGATCTTGAGACGCTTGCGGCTGGCGGCATCGAGAACGCTCAAAGGCGCGACCGCTGGACAGCGGTTGAACTGCAGGGTTTTGACTGGCAGGCGCACCCCCTCCTCATTCCAGCGCCGTTTCCAAGCTTCGGCCAACTGTTGGGTAGACAATTCGACAAACTGGGTCGGGTCTTCACGCAAGTCATAAATCAAGGCACCCCGACCGTTCGGATGCTCGGCAATCATAATGCCAACGGTCGTCTTTTCGTATTCTCCGGGGTATTTACCCGAGGTGTAGACAAACGGTTGGCCGCTCAGCACCAATTGGGAAATTTTTTGCTTGTCCCGGAGCTTGAGTAAGTAGTCAAACAGCTTAGGTTGCTTCTTTTTGATAAGACGGGCGACGTCAATGGTAGCCAATACGTCGTTGAGGGCGTCGTGAGCATGTTGGTGATCCAATTTATTGAGCGCCGTGATAAGTTCCAAGCGATTGGTCGGACGACCCTCTACGTCAAACGGCCATTTGATGCCGGCCGGCCGCAGCGCCCGCGTCATTCGTACCACATCCAGCAGGTCCCAGCGGCTGCGGCCATCTTTATACTGCCATTCATATGGCTCATAAAAATTACGGTAGTGCAGGTAGCGCATAAATTCGTCATCAAAACGAATGTTGTTAAACCCGACAAAGATGGTGCCGGGCGTAACGGCTTGTTCGTGGAATATTTTCATAAATTCGGCTTCGGTAATACCCTCGGCCAGGGTTTTTTGCGGGGTTATACCGGTTATCAGGACGGCGTCCGGATCCGGCAGAGTGTCTTCGGTGATTTTGATGTAATAATCTAACGGCTGGCTGATTGGTTTAAGGTCCATATCGGTGCGCTGACCGGCAAACTGCACAATCCGCGCCTCGCGGGGTCTAAAGCCGGTGGTTTCTAGGTCATAGAAAAAGAAAGTCGATTGCATAGTTAAAACTTAAATGAATTATCACCTATGACAATGGTTTGGCCCGGTTCCAAGCCTTGGCGCTCCAGCTCGTGCATGATACCCATTTTGCGCATTATGTCGCGCAGGCGGGCGATACCGGGTTGGCTACCAAAGTCAGTCCTACCGGCGAAACGCTCGATTTTGCGGCCGGTTACCACAAATTTCTTGCCTTCCTTATTGATATGCCAGGAGTTTTCCTCGTTGAGGCGGAAGACCGGCAGATCGTCGGCCGGTTTAATCTTTTTGGCGCGTTTGCTGCGTTCGCGCTCTACCAGCTTCTTGATACTAAACAATATTGCTTTAACCCCTGCCTTGCTCTGCGACGAAAAGGCGGTAATGGGAGTTCTAGCTGGCACAGATTTTTTGAGTTCGCTTATTTTATCGGCAACGATGTCTTCGTCCAGCCCCTCGATCTTGGTCAGAGCCACAATCTGCGGCCGTTTGCTTAAGTCAACATCGTAGGCTGCCAGCTCCTTTTGAATAGTCCGATAAGCCGCGGCAATATCGTCATTATAAATGTCTATCAAGTGAAGCAATACGGCCGTTCGTTCGACGTGTCGCAAAAACTCATCACCCAGGCCCTTGCCTTGACTAGCGCCTTCAATCAGACCGGGGATGTCGGCAAAAAGTAAGGCTTCGTCGCCGACATCAACCACACCGAGGTTAGGCGTCAACGTCGTAAATGGATAATTGGCGATCTCCGGCCGGGCATTACTGACAGTGGCCAGTAGAGTGGATTTGCCGGCATTAGGTAGCCCGACGATACCAACGTCGGCTATCATTTTGAGTTCCAACACGGCTTGGCACTGTTCGCCGCGTTCGCCTTTTTCAGCCACCCTTGGCGCTTGGCGGGTACTACTAGTAAAGTGGGCGTTGCCATAGCCGCCCTGGCCGCCCTTAGCAATTACGGCTGTTTGACCGTCTTCGGTTAAATCGGCTAACACGCCGTCTCCAGCACTCGACATGATCGTGCCGACGGGTACTTGAACAAGTAGCGGCGGTGCAGTTTTGCCGTGTTTTCTAGTTTTACCGCCGGGTTGGCCGTCTTCGGCCCTGAGTAGTTTTTTGTAACGAAAAGCGGCCAAGGTATTTTGATTACGGCTGGCTACAAGCACTACGTCACCGCCATTGCCGCCGTCACCGCCGTCCGGTCCGCCATTAGCAACATACTTCTCATGGCGAAACGACAACTTGCCATCACCACCGTTGCCAGCTTGCACCGATACCTCAACTTTATCCACAAACATGTCTATAGCGTATCTGTTTTAGGGACTAGGGTCTAGGGGTTAATAAATAAACTTGAGGCTGCCGGCGGAGCTGATGAGACGATAGTCACGGCGGGCCCAGCCGCCGGCCGGGCGTGAGTCGGTCATTGAGACTTGGCCGCTGGCGTTCATTTCAGAAATCCAAAAGCTGCCGTCGGAGTTGACGGCTTCAACGACTGATACGTGGTTGCCGGCCTGATTGACAGCGACGGCACCGACGGCCGGGCTCAGACCCGTCGGTAAACCGGCCCGCTGGGCCAGGTAGTACCAGCTGTAGGCATTGCCCAGGTTACTAGGCACCGGGCGGCCCAATTCGGCCCGACGATTAGCAGCATACCAGGTGCACCAACCGTAATCGTAGCCGTTAGAACCAAAAGTGGCCGAAAAACCAAAGGCAAAGCTAGGCTGGCTAAAGCTAGTGGTCCGATCGGCCATCTGTAAACCATCCGGAATGATAATCTTCTTACCGACTGGTAGGCCGCCGGTTTCAGCGTCGTTAAATTCAACTATCTGGTCTTTGTTGGCTTGGTATTTTTTGGCCAGGCTGTCCGGGGTATCACCCGACGCGGCCGTATAAACAATGCCGTTTACACCGGGCAACACAAATATATGCTTGCCGGCTGGAATGGTGTCACCGTTACCTAAGCCATTCGACCAACGAATCGTGTTGGAAGTCACGGCAAATTTAGCGGCCAGACCACTAATTGTGTCGCCGTCCTTGGCTATATAATCCTGGATATCCTTACGCGATTTCTGGGCCGTGGCTACAATCTGGGGCTTAGCTACAACGGTATTGTCGGCCGGCGTAATAGACAGCTGGGCATTGAAAGACTCGGCGTAGTTTTTGACCGAGGTTGCTTCGGCCATATGGGTCAAACGGGCTACATTAACGGCAATATCAGCTGAAGACAATTGATCGAGCGGGTTAGCGGCTACCGAACCGGAGCCGACGCTGGCACTTTGCTGGACCGCCTGGCTGGTATTGGGATTCCGCAACACGAATAGGACCACTGCACCCATTAGTACCAGGTTGGCGCCGAGCAGACTGTAGCGCACCACACGCTTGCGGGAACGCCGAAAAAGGCGCCGATAAATACCAGTCGCCTTAACAAAATTGAGACGTGGGTGAGCCTCATCGAGGCTATTTATTGTGCTACGTATGGTCTAACTCCGTGTCCTTGAGCGGACAAACCTGTTACAACGTTTATTTACATAAGTGTTGCAACAGATATGGCTTCAGATCCGGACTCCAGAGGTCACCATCTGTTAACCATGACCTCTATATTAGCAAGAATAGGGGCCTAAATCAACGCGTTTTGGGCCCATCTCACCCCTGTTACGGTACTATTTCTACCCTGTTAATGGTTGGTACGCGACGTTCTTCGCTAAAACCACGACATTTCATTCGTGACTACAGAAAATGTCCACCGGACATTTCTGCCCCTGTTGAATGGTCTAATTACAGAGTTTTTTGCAGTGTTCTTGAACCAGGGCTTCGTGTTCCTCGAGCGTATGTGAAAAGTAAGTCTTGCCGTCATCGCCGGCAACGAAGAATAGCCAGTCAGTTGTCGCCGGGTGAGCCACGGCATTCAGACTGTCGGCACTGACATTGCTAATTGGCCCTGGCGGCAAACCGTCGTGCAGATGGGTATTATAGGGCGAATCAAACGTTACCGATGGCGCCTTATCGGCTAGGATTGAGCCGTAGAAGGCTGTGACGTCGGAGCCCAGCCGCATATTCTCATGCAGGCGCTTTAGAAAGACCTGGGCCACTTTGGGCCGGTCGGCCGGGTTGGAAACCTCTGTCTCAACTATGGAAGCCAAGGTAACACCCTGATACACGGTCAAGCCCTGCTGTACGAAGCCGTTGCGGACATCTGGTGTCAGGCGCTTTTGCATCTGGTCCAAGTACTTGGTAATCAAATCTTCCGGCTTGGTGTTGGCGTCTTTCTGAATCGACTCCGGGTAAATATAACCTTCCAGGCTGGTTACTTCTTTCGGCAATTCGACCAGCGCCGGGTGGTCGCGATACAGATCCGGCTTGAGGGCCCTGTCGACATCTTTGGCAGCAAAGCCATTATTAATTAGGATGCTGCGCACCTCGTCAATGCGGCGGCCGGGTGGAATGGTCACCAGTGCCGTGTCTACCCTGCCCTGTGTCATAATGCTGACAATTTCGGCGACGCTCTGGCTGGGCCGTAGTGCATAGGAGCCGGCTTGCAGCTTATCGCGGACTTCTTGGCTGCTGACATACCACTGAAACGCCCAGTCACTACGGATGACACCTTCTTTTTTAAGCAAGCTGGCTATTTTACTAACTGAGGCACCGCTGGGAACGGTGATAACGTGGACGGTTTTGACGCTGCTGAGCGGCTTGAGGTTCTCATGATAAACATGGCGTACCACGACCATTGATAATATGGCCACGGCGACCATGGCCCCAACTATCCAGGTCAGCAGCATGGGCCACTTACGGTAGCGTGATTTGAGATTATATTTTGCCATATTAGGTTTGCGGCTGAGCGCTCAAGAAATCCTCAAGTATGAGGCAAGCCGCCAGCGCGTCGACCGCCTCTTTATTATAACGTACTCCTCTGGTCTTTAGCTCGTGCTCGGCTTGTTGGCTGGTCAAAGTTTCGTCTTGCCATTTGATGCTCAGACCCAAACTTTTCTGGAGTCCTTGAGCCATTTCACGAATTGTTTGGGTCTGAGCAGTGACTTGGCCTTGGAGGCCGCGTGGCAAACCAATCACCAGCGTCGTAACGTCATGCTCTTTAATTAAAGCTTGCAAAGCGTTAGATAAGTTCTGGTCGTTAGGCAGGGTTGTCAGCGGTTGAGCCAGTCGCGCAACAGTATTAGCTCGCGCCACACCAATGCGTTTCTCGCCCAAATCCAAAGCCAGGATATTTGCCATCTAATAACTATACAACAAGGTTAGTTTATTGGTTCGAGGGTTGGCCGTTAGGCTGTAGGAAAACTACAGTAATGCGGCTCTGTCTGGACGGTGTCGCGCCGACCCAGAACGGGCTGTAATCAATTTTTACTTCCTTGATGCCGGGGCGCGCTTCGATGATAGATTGGGTATCGCCGCGCTTTTTACCAGCAATCGCCTTCTTAATTGCCGCGGCATCCAGCTGCGGACCGGCTTCAGCATTAGTCTGCAGGTTTACTTTTACGTTGGTATCGGACACTTTGTTAGTCACACTAACCTGAGCCTTATCAAGCCCTTCGCTAAGAATCGTTTGCTTGCCTTGGTCGATGTGTTTCTTAACCTCGGCATCAACCAGTTTCTTGAGTTCATCATTCTTAACACTGAGCATGGTATAGCTGATGGTAAGGTTGACGCTAACTTCTGAAGCTTCATCGCCAACGTTGGGAGTACTAGTAACGGCTGGTGTACCAACGTTGAAGGTATCGGTGATGACAAATAGTTTGTCGGCTTTCATTTGCTTGGTGAGCTCGGCCTTAGCGGCGTCATTATTGCGATCCAAAATCTTCTGTTTGCCAGCATCAACGTCGGCTTGGGCAACTGTTTTGACAATTTTGCTTGTGCCACCAGTCATTGCTGAGCCATGGCCTGAAATATCGCTAGCGCTCGATGAATAGTCGCGAGCACCCAGATTGTATTTATCGCCGGCTTGATCTGAAGTAACGGTAACATTCGCCGATTGATCCTTTTTACAGACCCCACCTCCGGTGAAATTACTGGCCGGAACAGTTACATCTTTATTAGTACGAAAAACAAAACCGTTGCTGCTGAAAGCGGTGTTGGCGGGTAGTGTTGTGTCTGTATTATTGTTGGACGGACAGTAGTAAACGGTCATTGTACCGGTGGCTTTGGTACCTTCATCTTTCTGGCCGGTTGTGGTTACCTTTTCGCTGTCGGTTTTAGTAAACGTTTTTTGGGTGGCTGGCAGGATATTTTGGGCCGTGTCCACGGCCTTAGCACCAGTGTCGGCCGTAAAATCAAGACTGGTGTTGACGCTAGAACTGTCAGTGGTGATAGTGATGTGGGCTTTCGGCAGTATTTTATAGGCAAATATCCATAGCAGTAATAAGACGACGAGACCGCCGATACCCAGGAAGAGTTTTTTGCGGAAACTATCAAAATTGGGCACTTTGAGCTTCTTATTTTTAGCCTTCTTGCCGGCAGCCCCGGCGACTGCAGCTTCATCGGGCTCATCATCTACCTCAATGGTTTCTTCGGCTTCGTCCGCAGGCAGACCGGCCAACTCGCCAATGGCGGCGCTTTTATCAACCGGCACGTCTTCGACTTCGCCGCTCTCGCTGACGGTTTCCAGCAAGTCACTTGGCGTGGTTGGCGGATCAGGCACCTGGGGCGCGCTTTGCAGAGTTTTAGCAACGTAGAGACCGACGGCTCCTGCCAACGGCAGCAAATTAGCTTCAGACGTAATCAACACGACCTTTTTCTTATGCCCGCCGGCGCTACGTTTAAGCAGCTTCATATTAACAATGCTCTGTAGTACAGTGGCTCGCTTGGGCAGCACCAAGGCAACAATCTTTTCTTCACTGGCGCGCACTTTCTCAATGATGCCGGTTATGTCATCGTCTACATCGATATAAATTGTGTCTTTGCCCGGTGTGCTAGCCATGTTAGACCTTCAAAATTCTGTCTATTCTTTCTTTAATAGTACCGCCTTGGTCATTGCCGGTTTGGTGCATGGTGTCTAAACCGACGCGCAACAAACCCATGGCGGTTATGAATGTATGATCGGTAACCGAGCCGGTTTTGTCAACGATACCGACGACCTGCTCAGGTTGAATGTGTTGGACAATCGGCTTGCGCGTAAAAGGTAGTTCTTTGTACCAACTGCTTTCTTCGAGCCGGTCCATCAACAGGTCCAGGCTGGAGCCACCACCGCAGAGCAGTAGCTTGTGTGGCAAGTGGTCGAGTTTATCAAACTCGCCAAGGGCCAGGTCGACACCGCTCATCCAGACATCGAGTGTTTTATTAAGCGAGGCTTCAATCTCGGCCGCCTTGGCCTTGGGCAGCTTATTGGTGCCAATGGCCAGTTTGGCGGTTTCGGCCTCTTCAAAATCAATGCCCAGGTCTTTTTCAATTGAACGAGTGTAGGCCCGGCCGCCGATGCCAAACATCTTGGTGCCCTGCACGCCGCCGTCATTGATAACGGCAATATCGGTGGTACCGCCACCGACGTCCATCAGTACGGCACTCATATTGGCATTGGGGTCGTCGCCAATCATCGAGCGGGCTACGGCGAAAGGTTCGGCCGCTACCGCCAGTAAATCAAGGTCCAGTTCGTGGGCAGTTCGCTCCAGGGCCCCGATATGTATCATTGGTGCGAAAGCGGTATAGAGCTGGACAATCACTTCTTTGCCCTGAAAACCGACCGGATTAGTTACTTTATAACCATCTATCTCCATACTAACCAGGGCACTGTTGACCATGCGGATTTCAACTTCTTTGCCGCCCAGTTCCCAGGCCAACTGTTGTTTGGCGCGCTGGCTGGCGCGTTCCTGCACCAGGCCGATAATGCGCTCAACTTCGGCCATATCCAGGGGTTTGCTAGCGTCCTTGCGGGTACAACGAATGGTGGTAGTAGTGCCTTTGACTAACTCGCCGGCAATGCCCAGCACAGCCGTCCGTACGCTGACGCCGCATTGTTTCTCGGCATCATTGAGGGCTTTATCACAATTGGCTACCACCGCGCCGATATCCGAAATAGCGCCGGCTTGCATATCAGTCAGCGACTGATGGGCCCGGCCAACACCTAAAATTTCAATGCTATCGCCGACCACTTGGCCTATCAATGCTTTGACAAATTCGGTGCCAATATCAAGGGCGACTAAGTGCTGAACGCTACTTTTCTTTTTTGTTTTGGTGCGGGCAATGGCTTGTTTGCCCAAGGACTTAACTTTATCAAGCATAATCGTTACGATTATAGCACAACAGAGGTGTTATTGGTCTACTGCAGGACTGCTTTTATGCGTCTGATACCGGCGGCCGAGGATTCTTCTTTGATGATTTTGAATTTCTTGCCGCCATCGGCTAAAGTGCCAGTATGTTCGACATGCGGACCGCCGCATAGTTCCATGGTGTAGGGGTTGTTTTCGGGCCCCATGATGTAGACCTTGACGGTGTCGCCGTACTTTTCGCCGAAGTGGCCACGGGCGCCGGTGGCCAGGCCTTCCTTGGTGGGCATTTCTTTCCAAGTAACCGGCAGATCCTTTTGAATCTGCTCGTTGACTATATCTTCGACTTTTTGAATTTCTTCAGGCGTCATTTTACTTGGGTGATTGAAGTCAAAGCGCAAGCGCTCGTTGGTAATGTTGGATCCACGTTGTTCCACATGATCGCCCAGAACCAGGCGCAGGGCTTTGTACATCAGATGTGTCGCCGTGTGGTACTTGATAGTCTGTTCAGAGTGCTCGGCCAGGCCACCTTTGAACATCCCGGCGGCAGCTGTCCGGGAGCGGGTGCGTTGCGCTTCCAGCTCAGCGTCATAGGCTTCCCGCCAATTATTCTCTACTTTGATATCTTTTTTCTTGGCCTCCTCAACGCTTAACTCTGGCGGGAAACCGTAGGTATCAAACAACATGAAAACGGCTTTGCCTTCCAGTTTATCTTTAACCATTCTTTCAAATTCGCGCAGACCTTTCTTCAGCGTCTGGCGGAAAAGCTTTTCTTCTTTTTCTAGCACATCAATCACAATCTTTTCATCCTTGGCAATGTCCGGGAAAGGTTCACGGTACATATTGATTACAATCGGCGCTACGGCCGCAAACAGCCCTGACTCAATGCCCAGCTCATGGCCATGGCGGATAGCGCGGCGCAACAAGCGGCGCAAAATGTAGCCTTGAGTCTTGTTGCTCGGAGTCACCCCGTCGCCGGCCATGAAGACAGCACTTCGCATGTGGTCAGCGATGATACGCTTGGACTGGACGTGGTCTTCGTATTTTTTGCCAGACAGCTTTTGCAATTCTTCGATAATCGGCCACAGTAGGTCAATCCTGAAAACGTCCGGATTGTTAATGCTGGCGGCCGCAATGCGCTCCAGCCCGCCGCCAAAGTCGACATTCTGCTGTGGAAGTTCTTTGAAGCCGCCGTCCTCGGTCTTAATGTATTGCATAAAGACCGAGTTGCCGATCTCCAGGAAGCGGCCACAGTCGCAGTTAGGGTGGCAGTACTCGCCAAAGTCTTTGTTGTGCTCGGTGCCAAAATCATAGAAAACTTCGCTGTCCGGACCACCCGGCTCGCCTGCTGGCATGTTCTCTGGCTTGCCAACCCGGCTCCACCAGTTCTTGCTGGCATCATAGTAAAAGATACGTCCGTCCTGCAAGCCTTTTTGGTAACCATCAGCTTCGCTGCCGATTTCCACCACTTTGGCGTCAATCCCTTTGCCCTTGAATAATTTCTGCCAGATTTCGGCTGATTCGGTGTCTTTGGGCACCTTATTGCCCTCATCACCGATAAATACAGTCGTGTAGATATTTTTCGGATCCAAGCCCACGACGTCAGTCAGGAATTCAAAAAACCACGGCAGCTGTTCTTGTTTGAAATAATCGCCCAGGCTCCAGTTACCCAACATCTCAAAGAAAGTAGTGTGACGATTGTCGCCGACTTCGTCTATGTCATCGGCCCGGAAACAGGTCTGACTATCAGTTAAACGCTTGCCGGCCGGGTGTTTCTCGCCCAGCAGGTAGGGCAGCAAAGGCTGCATGCCGCTGCCGGTAAACAGCGTCGTTGGGTCGTTATCCGGCACAATCCGGGCGCGCGGAATAAGCTTGTGTCCATTTTTGACACAAAAATCTAAATAGGCTTTTCTAATTTCTTGCGCTGTCATCTGTTACAGTCTACATCAAATCATGGGCTAAACGTAAAAATATCGCGTTAGTCCAGGCAAAGCCAGCTTGAGTTGGATACCTGCCCTTCCAGCCGACGTGGCATTGCACCACGTCATATTTTTCCCAGACTTTACCGGTGTGTCTAAAAACTTTCAGATGAAGATCCAGCCATTTCTTGGTAATACGGTCAGCTTCACTTACAAGGTCATAGTTTCTAAGCGCTTGAATTGTGATGTACTGTTGAGGCGCCCAACCGTTCGGATAATCCCACTGATGATGCTTCCAGGGGACTTTTTCGGTATTTGTTAGGCCACCGTCATACTCAAATTCCCTAAGCTGCCGCACAGCTTTGACTGCTTGCTCGGGCAAAGCTGCTTTGCACCACAGGGGGTAAAAACCGGCAAGAGACTTCAGCGTTTCGGTCTTTTTTGTTTTTAGATTGTAATCATAATAAAAACCACTCTCTTCATCCCAAAAATAGGTATTGATCAGTTGTGCTCGTTTTTCCATGGCCTTGTGCCACTTTTTAACTGATATTTCGTCATGATTGAGCTCAGCAAAACGGGCGAAATCGGCCTCGTATTGGTAGAGTTGGCAATTGAGATCGACAGGCACCAACGATTTGTAATTCTTGCGGTTGTAACGCGCCGAACTGTCCCAGCCCGATTCGTAAACTGTAAGCCGCCGCTTCCAAAAACGTGGGGCATAACGACTGAGACCGGTGTGCGAGTTAAATCGTTGCCCGCTCATCCAGACCTGCTCATACTCCTGTTTGGCAACTTCTATAACTTTGGCCAGCCACTCCCCGTCCGCACCTCCGTGTTCATAGACCTCAAAGGCCATCCGCGTAAGATATGGTGGTTGACTGCGCCCCAGACTGGTCCAACTATTACGCGCCGGCATAAGTTTGAATTTATTAAACAAATAGCAAAGGTTATCAACCATCAGCCGTGCTTCATTTGCCCGTCCACTTACTACTAGACCAAGGAGAGTAAAGTAGGTATCCCAGTAAAATTGAGTGTGGGCAAAGTACTTGTCGTTTGGCGATACGGAAGGGTTAGGCAATTTGACATAACCGATGTGCATGGCCAACGTCCCCAGCGTACGTTTTTGCGCACGATAGCTTGAAGACAGTGCTCTATCCCAGTAGTTCTCCATGTATGCTATGAGTTCTCGATACTCCTCCATGTTTATACCAGAATACCACCACCGACGACTCGGTCGCCATCATAGATGACGGCTGATTGACCAGGTGTTACAGCCCGGACTGGCTCGGCCAACTTAACAAGTAAACTTTTTTTGTCCGAAGAAAGCTTAGCTTTGATGAGCGGCGCCCGGTAGCGTGTACGAACATCATAGCTTTTACTAAAGATTGGCGCGCCGTTTATCCAATGCACGTCAGCTAGTTTAATCTCATTGTGCCAGAGCTGCTTGTCGTCAAGGTTGGTCGTAGCGTAGACTTCGTTCTTTTTCATGTCCTTGCCAGTGACGTAGTACGGTAGGCCGCCACCAACGCTCAGGCCGTGACGCTGGCCGATAGTGTAGAAAATAGCACCGTCGTGCTGGCCGATCTCCTTACCATTTTGATCGATAATGGCGCCGGACTTGGTTTTAATGTAGTTGCTCAGAAAATCTTTAATGCCGATGCTGCCAACAAAACAGATACCTTGGCTATCCCTTTTCTCAGCCGTTGCCAAGCCAAGCTTTTTAGCTAACGCTCTTACTTCGGCTTTAGTCTTGAATTCGCCAATCGGCATCAGTGATTTTTCCAATGCTGTCTGTGTCACGCGGTAGAGAAAATAGGTCTGGTCTTTGTCCTTGTTTTTGGCCGTCAGCAGTTGGCCGTCTTTGACCCGAGCATAATGCCCAGTCGCAATCATGTCGGCGCCGTCTTTGAGCGCCGTATTCAAGAACAGCTTAAACTTGACCTCTTGATTGCACATAATGTCCGGGTTGGGTGTGCGACCGGCTTTGTACTCATCCAGCATGTAGTCCACAACAACATGGCGGTAGTCTTTTTCAAAATCGTACATTTTAAAGTCAATGCCCAGCTGCACGGCCACGCGCTTGGCGTCCTGGTAATCTTCTTTCCAGGGACAATGATGGCCCGGCAGGTCCTGGCTCCAATTTTTCATATAGACGCCGACGACGTTATGGCCCTGCTCTTTCAGCAAAGCTGCGGTGACTGACGAATCAACGCCGCCACTCATGCCGACATATACGGTTTTAGACATAGCACCCTATTTTAACAGATTAGTTGTCTTGATCGGTCTCTAAACGGCGTCTTAATGCGTACAACTCGTGCTTACGGCCCAGCCAAAACGCCAACATGATAAAGACTACCGAAATAGCGGCCGGCCACCATGGAATAATTGTTTTGGTGATGACGGTTGGTCCCTTTGGTTCATTCTTTTGGGA